>CAKTXH010000020.1 GCA_934630975.1 uncultured Clostridia bacterium
CAATGGCAGAGCATTCGGCTGTTAACCGAAGGGTTGTAGGTTCGAGCCCTACCTGGGGAGCCAATAGAAATCAGTTGAGTTTGCACAAACTTGACTGATTTTTTTGTATACTTCTGAACAGATTTCGACTTGTTCCCCTGCCTGTAAAAACACCCTGAACGCACGTCAGACCGATTCCGTCAGCTTTCGCGTCAGTTTTTAAATCGGATAACGTTTGTTCAAGGCTTGCGGTATATGTTTTTTTGCGGGTGCCGTGCGTCAGTTGACGCGTCAGCTCGCGTACATCTGTGCCATCGGGCGACGAGCAACCTTGTGTGACACAATGTCGTTTTTCCTTGACGGACTATATGAATATACTCATAACCTGTAACCGTAGAATGGCAATTCGTAATGTTTGGAATTATCCACCGCCTTATGCGTGAAAAGTCGGCCTTGAGCGCCAAGCGCTGTGACCTTGCGGGATCACCCCCGCCTACGCGGGGAAAAGATCTACGATAACATTCAAAAGAAAGTGCGCGTGGGATCACCCCCGCCTATGCGGGGAAAAGTTAGGGCTATGCATCGCCCACGGATAAAGGCTAGGATCACCCCCGCCTATGCGGGGAAAAGTGCTTGGTCAGCGTCTCCGGGCGGTTGATTCGGGGATCACCCCCGCCTATGCGGGGAAAAGTTCGTTCCCACCTCGGAAAAGTCGAATGTGTAAGGATCACCCCCGCCTATGCGGGGAAAAGGGAGTAAAGGCGACTTCGCTTTATACCGAGAAGGGATCACCCCCGCCTATGCGGGGAAAAGTTGGTCTGACCGAGGAACAGGTTGACAGCGTGGGGATCACCCCCGCCTATGCGGGGAAAAGTGCGCCGCTGCCGTCATCGCCGAGCTTGCCGCAGGATCACCCCCGCCTATGCGGGGAAAAGTGTCACACCAATCAGTTTTCGTCTTGATTCCCAGGATCACCCCCCGCCTATGCGGGGAAAAGGCGAAGATCAAGGCTGACGCGCCGAAGGTACTGGGATCACCCCCGCCTATGCGGGGAAAAGAGCGGCGACGCTATGCAAAAATAACCTGCTGAAGGATCACCCCCGCATATGCGGGGAAAAGTTCTGCTCCTCAAGCTGCGCGATGCGTTCCTTGGGATCACCCTCGCCTATGCGGGGAAAAGTTTGTCGCCCGCGGCATAAAGCGTCTTGAGCTGGGATCACCCCCGCCTATGCGGGGAAAAGTTATCGTCAGCGCAACGGAGATCGCTTCAACCGGGATCACCCCCGCCTATGCGGGGAAAAGATGCTGTTCTGCGACGATCCGCCTGTAACGGTGGGATCACCCCCGCCTATGCGGGGAAAAGATGGAAGCATCGTGCGGCGGTACAAGCCGCTCAGGATCACCCCCGCCTATGCGGGGAAAAGATGATCGTTTCAATGCCGATTCCGACCACGAGAGGATCACCCCCGCCTATGCGGGGAAAAGACTTAAAAAGTCCAACAATACTTACGATCCCATTTTGCCATTCAGCGCAATTCATTCAGTTTTTCGAACACAGCGAACGTCAGGCGGCAATCGGCAAGCGCGCGATGAGCGCCGGAGGCATCAAGGCCGAAGTACGCTGCAAGTGTGGTCAGCTTATAATCCGAAACGTTGTCGAGCTTTCGTTTGGCCAGTTGCAGGGTATCGGCATAAGGGTTTCTAAACTCGGGCAAGCGGCATTTTCGGCAGGCCGCTTTGAGAAAAGCGTAATCAAACGGAGCATTATGGCAAACGACACGCTTATCCGCCGTAAACGCAAGGAAGCCGCGCATGGCCTCATCCAGCGTCCGCCCTTCTTTTTGCAGCATATCGTTCTCAATATTCGTTAGCTTTGCAACGGTCTCTGGAATCGGCTGCCGTGCGCAGACCAGCGTTGAAAACGTATCCTGAATCTGATGCTCCACGATATGAATCGCAGCAATTTCGATGATCTCATGCTGATCGGCGCGCAGCCCTGTTGTTTCCACATCAACAACGACATAGCCTGCTTCCCGTGCCTTTTTCTGTTGTGCCGCACGGATTCTCTGCATCTTTTGCATCTGCGCTGCACGGCTTAGCGGAACAGACGCATCCTCCGCTGTCTGCGTCGGCTCTGACGGGCGGAGCATCAGCTTGATCCCGTCGAAATCTGTCGGCGCCCACGTCGTCAACCTCCTGCGCCGCGATTTCAAACGCGACAGGAATCGTCGTTTCGGCCTTATAGAGATCAGCTACGTCATAGACAAAGGAACATTCGTGCCCCACGTGGACAAAGCCAAGCCCCGGCGAGCACCCCAGCGCCGCAATCACGGCGTGGGCCAGCCCATACAGGCAGGCATGCCCTGCGGAAAGCGCTTGATTCACCGCATCCCCCGATGCGTAATCCTCCGGGTCATACTGACGACCATTCCACGGCACGTTCCATTTGGCTGATTCCTGTCGATAAATGCCCCGCACGCGCGCGCCTTCCCGACCGCGCAATTGCTGCATGGTCAAGCCGGAAACTTCCTCATCCGGGAAACGCATCTGATACATCTTTTTGGCCACGCTCAGGTGGCTTCGCATGTTGCTGACCAGCGCAGCCTGCCGCATCAACAGTCCCGCGCGATGGGTAAGCGGCCGTCCGCTGGCATAATACCGAACGCCCTGTTCGCCGTCCCCTCCTTTACGCGCGCATGACGGTCATCATGCCCATGCCGTAAGCTTTACCGCGCCCGATTCCTTCGGTCAGCGCCTGGCGAAATTTCTCCGCATCCGTGACGGTCAGCGTTCCCTCGTAGGTCACGCCGAGCAGCTTCACCCGCACGCCCGTTTCTTTTTTGGTAAAAGCGTACCACTGATTCTTCGTCACGACGAACGCATCCTTTTCCACCGCGAATCCATGCATTTCCGCCTGATGCATCAGCCACCCATGCTGCGTTTTCAATTCGGGCTTATCCGGTCTCTGGATGATGGTGCAGGCGTGTATTTTTCCCCGCTTGCCGTCGCCGCCCCGGCTGTATGTCGGGTTGGCATGCAGGCGGAACTGCCAGCGGCTGCCCGGCGTGATTCGCTCAAGCAGCGGCGCGTAACTCCGCGTTTCCGGCGCTTCGCCCGTACCGAACTGGCTCACCATGTCATCCAGCTTCGGCGTCTCCTCGCTGAGCAGCAGCAAATAACGCCGGCCGCCCAGCGCGTCCAGCCGCCAAAGCGCACGATTCGTCCTCGGTTCAAACGCCCGTTCCACCGCGCCGTGGAACATAGACGGATTTTGCAGCGCAATCATCGTCGAGCGCTTGGTCAAATCCAGCGCAACCCTCGATAAAACCATCCGCTCACCTCAATTCCCGCATAGGATCATGCTCGTCCGTCGGCCGATTCAGCCAAATTTCCCGCGCAGCCCGATAGCCATACTGCCGATTGAACGGACTAAATGAAATCGGCACATCCCGCAGCCGCGCCGTTCCCGTCGGATCTCCCAGCACGATGCGCACGTGTTCGGATGTTCCTCGCGCGTTCAGGCTCGGTTCGCTTTTCAGCGCATCCTCCAGCGTCGCCGCCCGCAGTCCGAGACAGACGCGCCCCTCCGGCGGGCAGGAACGCCGTCCGAGAAACAGCGGGAACGCCGGATGACGGACGGCTTCCTCCAGTCGCCGCATCAGCGCTTCATCCTCGCTGAAAACGCCGACGAGAAACAGCGCGTCGCAGAGATAATACCGCTGGGTCATATAAGAAGATTTTGCGCCGTGCGCCATGTGAAAATCACGCAGCAGCACGCCTTCCCGATCCACGCGCACGCCCATCCGAAGCGCTGCCAGCGCATCCAGCGGCTCATCCCGCCGCAGGCCCAGCGCCGCAGCCAACAGGCCAATCACGCCGCTTTGGGTCGGTTCGCGATTCGTCTTTCGGATATCAAACCGCGAATCCGCGCCCCACGCCTGCATCGGCCCGGCCAAGCGCAGAAGCAGCGTACTCATGCCTGTCCTCCCATTTCCTTCACGCTGTTTTCAACCGCGTCCAGCAACGCGGCAAGCGGCATGGCTGTCGTCAGCTTTTCCATGCCCGCGCCAATGGCGAACGCCTTGTCCGGCTCGCCGAGATAGTCGTGATAGACCGCCTTCGCATGGCGCACAAACGCATCGACGGAGGGCTTCACATAACCGCCGCCCGCGGCACGGACAGGTTCTTCAAACGCGCCGACAAGGTTGATCGGCTGATCGCAGCGAACGGTCACATAAACCGCATCGGGCAGCACGTTGTTGGCAAACGTATTGATCTTGCCCGTGGGCATGCTGCGGATGAACGCCTCCACAAACGCACGGACGGCTTCGGGCGTGCGTTCGCCGAGGTTCTTTTCCAGCTCCGTCACGTTGACGGTCGCATAGCGGTAAAGCGTCGAGGAATTGTATTCCACCGTGCCCAGGTGCCCCGCGCCCGCGTTATCCTCCGGCGCGCAGTCGTCCACCGCCGTAAAATAATCATATTCGTTCTGGACAGCATGCGTCGAAATCGCGTGCGCAACCTGCGCCGCCGCGTCAAAATTCAGGGACGGATCATCCGCCACCATGCGCCCAAAAAGCGCCACATCAATAGACGGATTTTCCATAAGCGCATCCTGACAATTCTTTTTATCCAGAGTTTGGCCGCTTGTTACCAGTTCAGCCAGAGCATCAACCTGACTGGGGCTGATAAAAAACAGTGCATCTGTTCTCAAAAGCCCGTCTTTTTTCTTCTTATCTTCTTTAGGCGAAACTTTAGCTGTATCCAGTGCTTTTTTCGCAAGTTCTTCAGCATCCAGTTCAGGATTGCGCTTCCGAATTGCGGCAGCCAACATCTGATGTGCCAGCTTTGTCCTCTTGCCGATCTCTTCCTCGGATAAAGTCTTTTTAAACTGCTCGCGAATCGCTTTTTTCCAGCATTGAGAAGATACACGTGCGCGCGTAACGCCGCCGTAAGTAGCTGTCTTCGGCTTACCCGCATCGTCGCGGTTGACACAGCTGGGCGGCACGGTTTCTATCACATGAAGGTCGATATATACATTTTTACGCATCGCTGTCTTCCTGTCCTTTCTGTTTGTCGTCTTCTTTGTTCTTCATCTTTGTATAATAAAAATCCTGTCCCCAGCCCAGTCGCACTTTCGACGCACAAGCTGGGTTCTGGAAATCATACAGATCCTCCGCCAGTCTCACATAATCCAGCGGAATTCTCTTGGCATGCAGAAGTTGAATCAACCCTCGCAAATAGTGCGCCGCTCCCTGTATATTTCCTGCCATTGCAAATGCGTTAAGCCGCTTAGCAATCCGTTCTCGGTCATCTTCTTCATTTTCAATCAGCCGTGCAACCGCCCGGCCTAACCCGCACTCCTCCTCGCCCTCTTTGTGCATATTTTCTTCGCTGATTTCTCGTCCCTGCTGATGCACGGCATATAGCGTCAGCGCCGTATAAGCCGCCCATTCCGCGGGCGTCGGCTCTCCGTCTTGGCTGAACATCAATGGATTCATCTCCGCAAAGAACAGTCCCCAAAGCTCTGGCATATCGCCGGGCTTTCGGCCGACGCCGTGTCGAAGGATGGCCAGTTGTGCGCGAACGCGGCCATCATTGGGGTCTGTTTCCAGCTCTTTCAGCCTGTCACGCACATACGTTGCGACAACCTGCTTTAGTTGTGTCATTCCGCAACTCCTTTCTCTGTCCTCAAGAGATAATTTATCCGCGCTGTAAATCGTTCGTTTGCTTCAGGTACGCTGTAATGTTGCTTTTCTTTCGTACCATCCTTCTTTTCCTTCACGCTTGTTCGTCCTGTGATAAGATTTGTGCGTTCTTCCTGTTCTACGATTTCCTGCGAAAGCTTATAGGCAATGCGCCGTTCTTCCTCGTGCCAGCGATCCAGCCGTTCGTTTCTTTGTTCATAATCATCCGCCGGATCAATGGTTTCCAAAAACCGTCTGAACGGAACGTCGATTCGGTCGTAGAACTGTTCCTTCATCCAGCCGCCGAGCACGTTTCCACTTCCGCCCGCCGCCTTTTCGATGTTCATACCCAGATACATAGCCGCCGTCGCCACATCGTCCGTGGTTTGAATTTCCGCTTCGATTTTTCGCACCCATTCTTTGCCGGCTTCGGTCAGCAGATTCAAATGGAAGCTGATTGAATCGCTGAAAACATCGGCCACAGAAGAATTGCTGCTTCCATACTGTACCGATGCAATCACAAACCTTGCCATGCTTTTTTGATTTAAAATGCCCTCATATTTGAGTCTCTGCTGCCATTTCACAACACCCGGAATTTTCGTCGTTTGTTTTGTATTTGGGCCTCCTTCATCCGTTTTCGGAACAAGCGCGGAAAACTCCCTCCAGATTTGCTTGGTTGGATCATGCGTTTGAGGCTGACAAAATGGTGCTTGACTGCCCTTTCCCGGTACATATTTCCACATTGTCATCGGTTCTGCAAAAGCATTATCCGAATCAAAAAAAACACCACCGCAAATTCTATAATCCGTCACTTGATCTTCATGACGAATCAATAATGCTTTCCGGGATTGCAGCGTATACAGCTCAGCCAGATTATCTGGTATCGGAATTTCGCAAGCTCCTTCTGTTCTTTGTTTTTCCTGCTCCCAGATCGGTTTATTTTTCTTCCAAATTTCACCGTTTGAGTTCAGTGCAACAAGGTTCAGCATCAGGGTTTCAAACAGATTTTCTCCTTCTGCTGCAATCAATCCGATTTGCCCAAGCCAGCCGACTCCTGTTTTGGTTTTTGCGGCTGCATCATCAAAGCCATTCAGGTTAATCAGCCAGCGCGCAGCTTCCGCATATGTCAAAGCCTTCTTCTGTGCTCCCTTTCGTCCTGCAAACAATCTAACTTTATGGCCGCTTTCAGAAATTGCGCCGTTTAGTTTTGCCGCAGTATACTCGTTTTTCCCTTCTTCACCCCCATACACCTGATAAAACGGTCTTTCAGGATGAAACAAATAAAACCGTTCATACCATTCTTCCAGATACAACCGAATCGGCTTCTCCGGGAAATGTCCAAGACTCCATAACGCTTCCCATCGGTCAAGCGCATCATCCTCATCCCGTATCGGTTTCTTTTCTCCTTTTTCATCCATCCGAGAAAAGATCGTATGCAAAACTGCCAGCAGCAACCGCAAAACAGCGATATTCTGGGTAGCCATTTCGCCAGCCAAAGCTGCAAATGTATGCGCTTTAAGCAGAGCTTCTTTCATAGAAATCTCTTGCACAGTGCAATTCGGTTGCATCACGCGTATCCAGCGTTCATCCCACAGGTTAAACTCCTTTTCCTCCATCTCCATCCTCCTTTTCAGCCTTTAATCCGTACATGCTGTCATACCGTATTTTCCTTCCTGCAAGCTCCGCGCAGCCGTTTTGATCCAACAGCAGGAACAATTCTCTGCCTATACGCGGCGAATGTGTCCATTCGCTCAGTTTTCCTTGGCGAATTGCCTCCAGCTCTGCAATCACCTCTCCGGACATGTCTAATATGCTGAATTCATGCGGTAGTCTGAGACTTTGACGCATGATGATCTGTGCTTCTTCCATACAGGGCATCGTGTCCAGTCTCACATTGAGCGGCTTCTCCTCTTGTGCAGCGGCATGCAACACGCCATCCTCATCGCTCTGTAAAACCAGCACTTCTATGCTCGCTAACCCATCTCTTACCGTTGCCTTGGCCTGTTCCTCTCCCATTTCAATCGAAAGATCCAACAGCCCGTCAATTACACGTCCGCCCCTGCGTCTGCTCAATTCACGTTTCGCGTTAGCGATACAGTTTTTATTCGCATTGCTTTCTTTTATCTGCAACTCCTTGTTATATTCTTCCATTTTTCGTTCAATTCCTGCCGGTTTTGGCAATAACATATCGCAATTTTGGATATACGCATCCTGAACAAGCTGAGAAATGTCAACAGGCAAATGAATTTTATCAGGTAAAAGCGCGGCTGTCTTTTCTAACAGATATTCCCCATAAACCGCCTTCGCTCCCGGTTCAAGTTCCTGCGTACCAAGCACGAGACAGGCCGCCCGTTTCATCGGCGCGGGGCGGACATGTTCATCGTGGCGATGCAGCCTGCCCAGACGCTGCAATAGCAAATCCATCGGGCACAAATCGCTGACCATTACGTCACAGTCGATATCCAGCGACTGCTCGAGTACCTGCGTTCCGACGACGATCAGCCCGTCGCGTTGTTCTGATGTGGATTTTCTGCCCAGCCGCTCCATGATCTGCTTCTCTTTGCGGATTCGATCCGGCATGATGAATTGCGCGTGATCCAGCAGCACGTCGTATTGCGGGAACGCTGTTTTCAACTGTTCGGCCATCGACTGCGCGCGCTTCACGGTGTTGACAATCACGCCAGCGCATCCGCCTTCCGCCAGCCGCTCGCGCAGGAACGGAATCACCGCATCATCCTCGCCGCGCAGAATCTCCACATCGGTCTGCCGTGCATCCAGCTCAATCTGCCGGGTGCGAACCGATTCGCCATCCGTCCACGTCAGCAGCGGATAAGCGCGTTCGCCCTCCAGCGCTGCCCGTCCTTCAAACGTCCCCTGCCCCAGATACGCGCTGACCATTTCGCCGCGCCGCTTCCCCGGCAGGGTTGCCGAAAGCAGAATCACCGGTGTGCGGTACGCACCAAGCCAGTTCAGCATCGCATCCATATAGCGGGACATATAGCTGTCGTAGGCGTGCACCTCATCGACCACGACGACCTTGCCCGCCAATCCCAGATGTTTGAGCATGATATGCTTCTGGCGCAGTGCGCCCATCAGCATCTGATCGACCGTGCCGACGACAAAGTTTGCAAGCAGCTGTGTTTTCCGCCCCATGAAGAACGCATTGGTCGCAAGGCGGTTCGACTCCTTCGCCTTTTTCTTATCTTTATCTCCGCCCTCATTTTTATCATTATCTTTTTCCTCATTCTTATCGTCATCCTCGTCCTCATCCACAAGCGCGCCCGATTCGCTCATCTCTGCGAAGCTCTGGTTGAGCCGGGCTTTGCCATGCGCCAGCTCGATGGTCAGCTGACCGCTGCTTCCCGCCATGTCCTCGTCCAGCCAGCACGTCGGCTCTTTTTCAAAGTTCTGAATCCAGCTCACGACCCGTTCAAACATGGCGTTGGCCGTCGCCTGCGACGGCAGGAAGAAAGCAAGCCCGCTTTCGCCCTCGCGGTTCGCCAGAATTTCGCCCGCTATCAATGAGGCTTCTGTCTTGCCCACGCCCATCGGCGCTTCCAGAATGAACAAGCCCGGCTTTTCGCTCTCGCCCGCCGCCTGCGCAATCGCCCGTTGAACGCCATTGGATTCGCCAAATCCAAAGCGCTCAACGACCAAATCGCTGTTTTGCCACTCTTCCTCAGGCTCCCACTTTCCAAGAAATTCCTTCATTTTCTTCGCCGCACGTTCAAACCGGGCGGGATACACGCTGTCGTCCACGTCGCTTTCCACGTCAATCAGCGGAAAGAAATCCGTGTTGCTGCTCAGCCAGTCCGCAACGATGAGCAGGCCGACCAGCAGCATCTGCGCAGGCTGCGTCATCGTCTGCGGCACATCCTCCAGCGAAGCATACCCCGCGCGTTCGAGCGCCTCATCCAGATTTTCCTGCCAAAGCGACCGCCAGATCGGCTTATCCGCCTCGCACCCAAAGAGATTTCTTTCGGCTTTCATCACGGTTGATGGATCAAAATTCCCCGGCAGGGGCTTTCCGTGATGCGCGCCGACCACGGAAACCACCCAGTCCGGCGCGCCCATTTCGCTCAGGATGGCTGCGCCGATCAACGTATGATGTTTGAAATCTCTTTCCTTCCTTTTCGGTTCAACGATGGTCAGCGATTTCAGCCACTCGCGCAGTTGTGGGCAACGCGGAAACAGTTGAAAAATGAAGGCGGTGGATAGTTTTCCCAAATCGTGAACCATGCCCAGAAAAACCGCAAGCCGCGTCATTTCCGTCTTAGATAACCCTGTTTCTTCAATTATACTTTCGGGCAGCCAGTTCTGCACAAGGAACTGGATGACCAAGGCCGTATCACGGTTGTGAAATCTCAAAGGCAAGTACCGTTCCGGGTTTGTCGGATCGGTTTTCGCCGCCATTCGCCGATAAAGCTCACTGTGTTTCATTTTCTCTCTCCTTGTTTCTACAATTCGAATTCCCATGTTCTTATATTTTAGATTTCAATATCACATTGTTAAAATCCTTCTGCAAATTTTTTTTACCCCCGCTTCTGCGGGGAAAAAACATAAATCCGAATTCCCATCGGATCACCCACCGCTTCTGCGGGGAAATGTCCTTCGGACGAAAGCATCTTATCATATCCGTCTCTGAAGTGTCAACGCTTTTACGTATACGCCCGGCTGTTCCGGCCTTAAAAAGAGTGTGATCTGTTTTCCAAGCGCCTGTCCTCCGCTTTATTTCTGATTGTTATGGTTTGCTTCATTTAAACAGCTTTACCCGCGCACTTTTAGATATTGAATCCGTGTTCTGATTGCTGATGATGTACTCGCAGGCATGCTCCCAAGCGCCCTGGAAGATCATCGGCGTTTCGTCACTTTCCAGCACATCCAGAGCCACGATGTTGCCCTGTGCCTGCGGCACGAGTGCCGCCGCGCGTGGAATACGCGCTCAGCGAGCTGGGCACGACGATGCGCCCGATTCTCAACGCGCTCGAGGTCTGGGGTTCCGATTACCAGAAACTTGTGCGCAGCGCGGAGTGACGCTCGGCTACTGCTGAATATCCTCCCACGTGATCAGCTTCGGAACATCTCTGCGTCCCTTGTCCGCGTCGTCATAGTCCATCAAAACGCCCTTCTGCGCTTCAAAGACGACTTCAGCGCGTTCTATCCCGTCGTCCTCTAGAGCTCCGTCTTTTCTATAAAACGATTTGAATTCCTTTTGCGCGTTCCGTGTGTAGCCGCCCCTGACATACCAGACCGGGAGTAGCCACCACGTATCAGGCTCCGCCGGATCAACATACGGCGCATACGCAAGCTCCATGCAGTCAATGCTGCGCAGACGCCCGGCCATGATTTCGGCTTCAAACGCCTTCTTTGCATCCTCAAAGGAGAGCATCAGCACATCTGCCTGCGGCAAATCAACGACAGACAGCAGAGACGCGCTGATTTTGATTCCTTCCTTTTTCCACAAGCTCCCGAAGATATTCCCCAGCTCTGCCCACGTGTCCCGCCCGAAAGAGTCAGCGTAACACTGCGTACAGGCTCGGAACGGAATTCCTTCAATTTTTTGGCTGAATTCAAAAGCATATTCGCCCGTTTCGCTGACAGGCTTTGTAAAGATGCGCTCTCCCTGAGCTGTTTTGAATTTCCATACGCAGTCGTACACAGTCGTCTTTTCCAGCGCAAAGTCGCCCGCTTGAAGCCCTGTCAGCCGTTCAAGCTCAGCTTCCAGCCGCTCGAGCGCTTCACGCGCCGTCAACGGATGGTTCTCCGCGCGGATATCAGGCGCTTCTTCGCTTTCAAACTCGTATATGTTCTTATAATACTCATTATTGTTCAGAATAGCCAGTTCATCGTCGCTTGAAACGATATACAGCAGTCCCTTTTCGTTATCCATCACCTGTGCATAATTGGCCAGTCTGCTCTCCTCCACAGCAGGTGCTTTCGTCACCCGCACAATCGGGAAAGCGTCTACATCCGGCACGCCAATCGGCACGTTGATTTGCACGGTTCTCCATGGCGTTTCATAGGTTTCCGTCCATCTTTCAGGCGTTTCTGTCCGAATTTCCACAATGGATTGCCACTCAGCTCTTGCCCCTCTGCCGACAGCGCCCATCAATGCGCCCAATGCAAACGCCGCTGCCATTGTTTTTGTCGCGTTCATCTGTTCCTCCCTCTCGTCCCGTTTCTTATAAAAAGGTTCTCTACCTCATTAGACGGAAAAAACAGGCTTTTGTGGAACATTCTTTCCATTTTTTGCAGAGTTTTCTTTGAATTGACCGTTTTAAAAAGCCCGCATGGAGCGAAACGCATCCATGCGGGCTTCTATTCGTTTCAGGGATTACTCAGCCTTCGCGGCGTTCTGGCCGGCGATACGGCCATGCGTGCCGGCGAAGCCGATGGAGTTGCCCGCGCACGGCGTGGAGTAGCCCGTGCCGTAGCGGCCGCCGAGGCAGTTGCCCGCGACATACAGACCCTTGATCGGGTTGCCGGAAGCGTCCAGCACGCGCAGATCGTCGTCCGTGAGCATGCCGCTCATGGTGACCATCATCGGCGTGGTCGAGCCGGGGCCGAAGCTGGCGGTAATGCCGTAGAACGGGCCTTCGTCCACCGCGATCATCGCGCTGGCGTCCTTGCCATAGTCCTCGTCGCTGCCCGCCGCGCACAGCTCGTTGTAGCGCTTGATCTGCTCAATCGCCTTGGCGCGCACATCCGCATCCGGGTAGATCTCCAGCAGGTCGAACAGCTCCTCGATCGTGTTGGCGCAGGCCACATTGCTGTAACCGCGCTCGGCGATGGTGCAGTTCTTCACCTTGCCGATGGTGCCCGGCTGAATCGCGTTCATGTCGTTCACCATGTCGATGTAGTACTGCGGACGACCCGCGTTCGGGCCGCCGTGCTCGATGCCGGAGGCGCAGACGCTCTTAAACCACTTCTTATCGGTGATCAGCAGGCCGGTGCCCTTCTTCTGGCGGTACGCCGCAGACTGCGCGCCGGTGATGTTGCCCTCGTTGCAGAAACGGCGGCCTTCGCCGTTGAGCCAGAGCATCGCGTTGCAGCCCCACGGGCCGGACGGGCCGCCGCCCAGCGACATGTCGCCGCGCGGGGAGGTCTCGATGAAGCCGCCCGCCCAGCAGCACATCTTGATGGCGCTGCCGTCGCGGCCGCCCATGAAGGACCAGAAATCCTTCTTGAGCAGGCCCGCGCGCTCGGCCTTTTCCATCTTCTCGTTCAGCGTAGACCAGCACATATCCGCGTTGCCCGCGTAGTCGCCGCCGCAGACGACGACGCCCTTCGCCGCGTTCACCTTCCAGAATTCGCCCGTCGCCGTATCCTGCACATACGCACCGATCACGTCGCCGTTCTCGTTCTGGATGAGCTTCACGCCCGCCACGCCGAAGTAATAATCCGCGCCGAAATCCTTCTGCGCCTTGGTGATGAGCGCCTGGTTGATCAGCGGCAGCACGGAGTTGGCCGCAACGCCCTGAATCGGCTCGTCGTTGTACACGCCCATGAACTGATGGGAGGCCGCCCACGTGCGTGTGCCCGGCTTGATCGGGTAGTTCTTGCGCAGGGAGGCGTACATGTCGCCCGTCTCCTGATACTTGTCGTAATCGACGTTGGCCTGAATGATCAGCCAGCCGTCCGGCGTGTTATCGTAGGTGTACGCGCGCGAATCGACGCCCATCTCCTTGGCGACGGCCAGCATGTTATCCATGCACTCGCCGGAACGGGCGACGTACTGACGCACGATCTCCTGGTTGGAGCGTCCGCCGCATAGGCCGCCTGCACGCCCGCATGGCCGCAGCCGACGACGAGCACGTCGCAATCCAGCTCTTTGGTCACGGCGCTGACGGTCGGCGCTTCGCCCAGCCAGTCGCCCGGGCCGGCATAGCCCCAAACGCGGCCGTCGGCCTTCGCCTGCGCCTTTGCGTCTTCGATGGAGAGGTTCGCGCCAAAGCCGCCGGGACCGCCGGGGCCGCCCGGGCCGCCCTTCTTTTCTTCGGCAGGCTCGGCGTTCACGGAAGCCTGAGAAATACAATCGGATACGCCGTTCTTCAGCGCGTCAGAGCACAGTGTCGCGCCGGAAACCGCGTCCACATTGACGGACTGGCCTTCCTTGATGCTCGCGAGCATCGCGTCCAGCTGATCCTTGAAATTCGGGAAGAAATCGCTCGCAGAGGTTTCCACCACTTCGTAGCTGATCTCCTCGATCTTCGTATCGGAGAAGGTCGTGGTCACCTTCACGGTGGCAAAGCCGGTAGCCTGCTCACTGGTGTACGTGCCCGCGTTATAAATCGCGCTGCCCTCTTCGGCCAGCGCCGCAACGCCGCGCCCCAGCACGCCGACGCTCACCGCGCCCAGCGCCGCGCTTTTCAGAAACGCTCGACGTGACATCTTTTTGCTCATGTAAAATGCCTCCTATCATGGCTTTGTAGGATATCCTTGACGTTATTTTGCCAGACATTTGTTTTCTTTTCAACCTTTTCGGGGCTTTCGGCGGTCAAAAATTGTCGTTATCCGCCTGAAAGCATGGTTTCCGTCTGGTTTTGGATGCTCATAATCCGCAGAAGATAGACAAAGGCCGCCCTCCCCCCACGAAGGGAGAGGACAGCCTGTTTTTTTCGCTTAATCGTACACGCCCCAGAAACCGTCGGGGATTTCGGTGCTGATGGAATAGCTCGCGCCGTCCATCGGGTCGCCGCCTTCATACTTGACCCAGCCGGGGAATTCGGCCATCGGCATCTGGCCGCCGGTCGCGCTCATGGTCGCATAGAGCGTCTCGGTCGGGTATTCGCCGGTGGAGCACCAGATATCCAGCCAGCTCAGGTAATCCATCGCAATGCCCTTCGTGTGGGTCACGCCCGGCATCACGTAGAACTTGCAGAAGGAATCCACCTTCTCCTGGCCGTACTTTTCCACATAGCCGCGGTACTGCTGAATCAGCTGCCACGGGCTCATGGACATGTCGTTCCAGCCCGCGAAGTAAATCAGCTTGCCGTTGTTGGCGATGAAATCGTCAAACTCCGGGCTGTTCGCGTCGTATTCCTCCGACGCGGCCATCAGCATGTCGTACAACTCCTGATCCGGGTGATAATAATCGTGATCAATCAGCACCCAGTTCGGGTCTTTGGTGATGAAGTACTTGAACACGCCGTCGGCGCGGTCGCCGTGGTGCACGTTGTAGGTCGTATCCAGCGGCTCACGCGGAACAGGATCCGGGCCAAGGTCCATCGTGCCGCCTTCCAGCGCGGAATAGCCGTGATAGGAATTCATGCCGTTGGCCATCGAATAATCGAGCGTGTAGCCGTTTTCATAAACGTCGATGGTCTTGAGCTGCGCTTCGGTCAGGCCGTATTTTTCCGTGATCTGCTTGAGGAAATTGTCGCGGTTGGCGCGCGCCGCGTAGATGTTGCTGACGATGCCATCCTCGATGCCGTCCAGCCCGTCGTAGAGCGCGATGGCGTCCGCCTGAATCGCCTTCACCGTGTCTTCGTCGATGAAGCCGTCGGAATACGGATAGGTTTCCGCGTCGTAGCTCTCATACACGGCCTGCGAGAGAATCGCGCCCCACATGCGGATGAGCACATAGTTGGAAGCCGGTTCGCAGCAGAAAATGCCGTCGTAGTATTTGCCATAGGTCGTCGCACATTCCAGCGCTTCGCGGCCGCCGGTCGAGCCGCCCGCAAAGAACTTGAACACAGGCTCCTGACCGTAGAACGCGTTGGTCACGTAGAGCATCGCGTCATACGCCTTGATCAGGTGCAGGCGCGTATAGTTGCTCAGCGCCTCGTCGTTAGACGCGAAGGACGCATCCATCGAGCTTTCGGCCTGGTGGCCGGAGTCATCGCCGTAGACCACATAGCCCTTGTCGATGGCGATTTCGTTGCCCACCGTGCCCGTGCCAGTCAGTTTGGGGATATAGCCGTTGTTCGCGCCGCCGCCAAGCTGAACGGAACGGCCGTTCCACTTCATCGGCAGCAGCATACGCCATTCGATATTCGGCGCGCTTTCGTCAACGGGATAAATGTAGCCGAACACGTTGACATACTGCACTTCCGCGTCGGTCTCCGAGGTCGTGATCTCCGCTGAGATGACCTCGCCGCCTCTGGTCGTTTCCTTAAACGCTTCAACCGGGATTTTCAGGCCGACAAGCTCCTGCGCTTCCAGCACGGGGCTGATTTCCGTTTCAGAGGCCAGCGGAACACTTTCCGCCGAAGCCACGCTCATCGCGAGCACCATCAGCGCCATCAGGCAGGCCCAAAGCCATTTCTTCATGTTTCGTAACTCCTCTCTTCGTTGTCAGTCGTTCGCTTCGCGCAGAACCGTTCCGGACCGATTCTGCTGCAAATTTGTTTCTCTTTCTGATGCAATTTTACCTAAATATAAAATTTGCGTCAAATACATTTGTCCAAATGGAACATATAAGTTATTGATTATAACGACACACAAAACATGTCGTTTTTAGCGTTCGAGCCGCCACTTTTGATCCGTCTCCCTCTTCATTTTTTCTCTGGATTGCCAAAGCGCTGGCAAAGTCCAGCTCTGTTTTTTTCGCGCTTTCGCCGTTTCCCGAAAACTGTTGCCCATTTTCAAACCGTTTGCTATAATAAACGCAAGAAATGTTTGGGGAGGAACCCTCGCATGGAAAACAAGCGCTACGATAAACAGCTCCGCGCGATGCTGACCATTTTGGAGGATGACTACGCCGGGTCGGCGCTGGCCAAAGAGCCTGTGGACAGCCGTTATTATATTCAATCCGCCGGTATGGCGTGGAAGCAGGGCACGCTCGACGCGCTGACCTTCCTGCGCTTCGGCAGCCAGATGCTTGCGACGACGAAGGATAGAAGCCTGCGCCTTGCCCTGACCGCGCCGGATTACGCCCCGTGGCGCGCGGGCTTTGACGCGCGGCGCATCAGCGACAGCCTGTATGTCACCGCCGTGCAGGAGGACGACCGCCTGCGCGCCGAGCGTGCGCGACGTGCAGCCCGGCGTGCTGCTGCTGACGGTCGAGGATATCGGAGACGGCGAAGCGCTTTCCGCGCTCGTATCCAATTCTGGCCCGCGCCTGCAATCCGTTTTGATGATGGAGTCGCCTGATGCGCCCCTGCGTCTCCCGGCTTTCCGTCGTCCGCAAACGCGCGGTTTCCAGCCATAATCCCAAAAAGCAGGTTCAACGGCCTGCTTTTTTCATGCCCATCGCGCGATAAACCGCCTCCATATCCAGCGCCCGCCGCACGCCGTCGGCCAGCAGGTCAAACTGCTGCTGCCGATAGGCTTCCATCGACATGAGCCGCGTCTGCGTCGGCGAAATGCCCTTGCGCGCGCACAAAGCCTTCGCCAGCGCCGCCGTCAGCTCGCCGCTGTCAAACAGGCCGTGCAGATACGTGCCGAATACGTTGCCCGAAACGCAGCCCTCCGGCGTGCCGTCCGCCAGAAGGCAGAACGGCGCGCCGCCAACTTCCGTTCGCCCGTTGTGGATTTCGTAACCCGTCAGCTTCGCGCCCGCAAACGGCCCGCTCTGTATGGCGGCGCGCACCTGCGTGCGCCGCTTCTGCGCGTCAAACGCCGTCCGCGTCGGCAGAAGCCCCAGCCCGGCCAGCGCCATCGGCCTGCCGCTCTCCGTGCCCTGCGGATCGTCGAGCGTCTGCCCGAGCATCTGATACCCGCCGCATACGCCCAGCACCGGCGCGCCCGCGTGCGCCAGCTTGAGCACCGCCGCCTCCAGCCCGCTCTGCCGCAGCCAAAGCAAATCCTCCATCGTGTTTTTCGTGCCCGGCAGAATCACCAGGTCGGGCGTGCCCAGCTCCCGCGCGCGCTGCACATAGCGAACGCCCAGCAGCTCGTGCTGTTCCAGCGGGATGAAATCCGTAAAGTTGCTGATGTGCGGCAGGCGGATGACGGCCACATCCAGCGGCTTCACCGCGCTTTTCGCGTCCAGCCGCTCGGAGAGGGAATCCTCGTCCTCGATCTCCACGCGCAGATACGGCACAACGCCCAGCACCGGCAGCCCGGTCTTTTCCTCGAGCATCGCCAAGCCGGGACGCAGAATCTCCACATCGCCGCGGAACTTGTTGATGATCAGCCCCGCGATGCGCGCGCGCTCCTCCTGCTCGAGCAGTGCGACCGTGCCGTAAAGCTGGGCGAATACGCCGCCGCGGTCGATATCGCCCGCCAGCAGCACCGGCGCATCCACCAGCTTCGCCAGCCCCATGTTCACGATGTCATCCGCCTTGAGGTTGATTTCCGCCGGGCTCCCCGCGCCCTCGATGACGACGATATCCGTCTCCTCGCTCAGGCTGTCAAACGCGGCCATGATCTCCGGGATGAGCTGGCGCTTCATCTTGAAATACGCCGCCGCGCTCATCTGCCCGCGCACCTCGCCGTTTACAATCACCTGACTGCCCGTGTCGCTGCTCGGCTTGAGTAAAATCGGATTCATGCGCACGTCCGGCTCGACGCCCGCCGCCTGCGCCTGCACGACCTGCGCGCGCCCCATTTCCAGCCCGTCGCGGGTGACAAAGCTGTTGAGCGCCATGTTCTGGCTTTTGAACGGCACGACGCGGTAGCCGTCCTGCGCAAAAATGCGGCACAGCGCCGCGCAGAGCAGGCTCTTCCCCGCGCCGCTCATCGTCCCCTGTACCATGATGCGTTTCGCTTTGCTCATGCCAGCGCCTCCCGCAGCGCGGCCAGAAGCGCGTCGTTTTCGCGCCGTGTGCGCACCGCCGTCCTGTACCAGGTCTCGTCCAGCCCCGGATAGTTGCCGCATCGCCGAATGACCACGCCGAGCGCTTCCAGCCTGTCGCCCAACCCCGCGTCCGCGCGGAAAAGCAGATAATTCGCCCGCCCTTCGATCGCGCGCAGCCCCAGCGCCCGCAGGCCGGAGAGCAGATACGGCCTTTCCGTTTCAATCAGCGCGCGAACCTGCGCGACGTATTCCGTCTGCCCAAGCGCCGCCAGCCCCGCCGCCTGCGCCAGAGACGAAACCGACCACGGCTGACCGGCGTTCCGCATCCGCGCCAGCAAATCCGCGTCCGAACAAAGGCCGTAACCCAGCCGAACGCCCGCCATGCCGTAGAGCTTGGTAAACGCCTTGAGGATGAACAGGTTCGCGTGCGCCGCCAAATCCGGCTTCATCGTCCACGCTTCGCTGTCCGGCAGAAAATCCAGAAAACACTCGTCCACAACCAGCAGCGCGCCGACGGCCTCGCATTTCGCT
Source organism: uncultured Clostridia bacterium (assembly GCA_934630975.1). GTDB lineage: Bacteria > Bacillota > Clostridia > Christensenellales > Aristaeellaceae > Ventricola. The sequence goes on from CAKTXH010000020.1 coordinate 18,880, forward strand.
AAAATCCGCCGCATCAGCGCCCTGTCCGCCGCCTGCCCCGTCGGGTTGTTCGGCTGGCAGAGAAACACCATGTCGATGGGCGGCTCAATCGCGGCCAAAATGCCCTCGGTCAGCGCGAAGTCGTTCCGCTCGGTCAGCAGATAGCGGCGAACCTCGCAATCCGCCGTTTCCAGCGCCGCCGCATATTCCGCAAACGTCGGCGCAAGCACCAGCGCATGCTTCGGGCGCTTCGCCCAAACCAGCCGGAAGATCAAATCCGCCGCGCCGTTTCCGCAGAGCATCCAATCCTTCGGGAGCTGTTCCGCTTCGCTGAGCGCCGCGCGCAGACCGCGGCAGAGCGGGTCGGGATATTTGTCCGCCTCAAACGCCGCCTCGCCAATCGCCCGCGCGACCGCCTCCGGCATGCCCAATGGGCTGACGTTCGCCGAAAAATCCAGCGCGTCCCGCCCGTATTTCTCCCGATAGCCGATATAATCGCCGCCATGTACCAATTTCATCTGCTAAACTCCTTTTCATACGCGCGAAGCGATGAAGGGAGTCTGAGGGATGAATCCCTCAGGCAGGTATGGGCGGCAGCCCATCGTTCCCTTATCGCGAAGCGAATCCATGCGGGAGTCAGGGAGCAAAGCGACACCTGACTCTTGAAAACCTTCATCTCGATATCATCAACCTGATTCCCGCCGCCAGAATCAGCCCCAAAACGCTCGCGACGCGCATCATTCGGTTCGCCCGCAGAATGTCCTTCGGCTCAATCGGCCGCGACGCGTCGCCGATGGTCGGCTTGTCGTAGTATTCGCCGAAATACGTCGCAGGCCCTGCGAGCTGCACGCCCAGCGCCCCGGCGCAGGCGCTCTCCGTCTGCGCGCTATTCGGGCTGGCGTGGTTGCGTCGGTCGCGCCGCCAAATCCGCCATGCGCCCTTCGCATCGTTGCCCGTCAGCGCCGCCGCAGTGATCCACAAAAGCGCCGCAATCCGGCTGGGCAGGTAATTCGCCGCGTCGTCGAGCTTGGCCGCCGCGCGCCCAAAGTTCAGATACTTCTCGTTTTTGTAGCCAACCATGCTGTCCATCGTGTTGACGGCCTTGTAGGTCAGCGCCAGCGGCGCGCCGCCGAGCATCATGTAAAACAGCGGCGCAATCACGCCGTCGCTCGCGTTTTCGGCGACCGTCTCCACGGCGGCCCTGGTCACGCCCTCGCGCGTCAGCTTCTCCGTGTCCCGCCCGACGATGCGGCTGACCGCCTTTCTCGCCGCGGGCAGGTCGTCCTTCTCAAGCTGGCGATAGACGTTTGTACTCTCCTGCGCCAGTCCCGTCGCCGCCAGCGCCTGCGCGCACCAGAGCAGTTCCACCGCAAAGCCCAGCGCCGGGTGAATCGCCGCCAGCGCCCGGCAGATACCGCCGGTCAGCAGCAGCGTGCCCACCGGCAGCACAATCGCCAGCGTCAGCCCGCCCAGCCGCTCGCCCTTCGGTGTTTGGGGCAGGCACTTTCTCAAAAAACCCTCCAGCGCGCTGATGGCTCTGCCCATGATCACCACGGGATGCGCCAGCCACGCCGGGTCGCCGAAAAGCCAGTCAAGCGCAAAGCCGCCCAGCATGGCGTATAGAATCCTCATGCTTTTTCCTCCATATAGCCGACCGTTTGAACCACGCGCAGCGCCCGCCGCGCCCGCCATTCGTCCGCATCCAGCACAAAGCCGCCCCCAAGCGGCGCGTTCCAGTCGTAATAATCCCGATGCGGCTCGGCAAAGCGGCTGAGCGCGGCCATCTGCGTACCGCCGTGCGCGACGATGACCAGCCGCTCTTCCCCGCGCGAAAGCGCGTCGTCCACCAGCCGATCGAACGCCCGGCAGACCCGCGCGCAGAACTGCGCCCTGCTTTCCCCGTTCGGGCAGGCGGTTTCGCCGCCGGAATCCAGCCACGCGCAATAGGCCGGGTCATCCTTCATCTCGTCGTAGGTGCGCCCCTCAAAATCGCCGAAATCCATCTCCCGCAGGCCGTCCTCGACCGCCTGACGCGCGCCGGGGAAGAGAATCGCCGCCGTCTGCGCCGTTCGGCAGAGCGAGGTCACGTAGACGACCTCCGGCGCAAAATCGGCCTTCCTCAGCCGCGCCTTTCCTGCTTCCGAAAGCGGAATATCGCTTGCGCCCTGATAGCGGCGCTGCGCGTTATACGCCGTCTCTCCGTGGCGGAGCAGCACAATCAGCACGGCATTTCCCCCTTGATCACCGTCGGTATGCCACAGAACATCTCGATCACCGTGTCCGCGCGCGCCGCCAGCAGGCAGGCCAGCCGCCCGGCCGCCTCCCGCGCCCGCCGCTGCTCCGCCTCCATCGGCACAATGCCGCCGCCGATTTCCGTCGCGGCCGCCACGTCGTAATCCGCCGCCAGCGCGTCGGCCAGCCGCTCGAGGTCATCCGCATCCGCCGCCAAATTCTGCACGTCAAAAATCTGCCGCCCGCCGAGCTTTTGGGCAAACGTCCGCTTGCCGCTGTACAGCGGCCCCGTGATGAAAATCACCCGATCCACCTCCCGGAAAGCAGCAGCGCCGCGAGCATGAAAAGCTCCGCCCGCTGCAAGAACCAGCCCGCCAGATCCCCGGTGACGCCGCCGAACTGCTTCACCGCCACGGCGCGATACCGCCAGAGCATCGCCAGCGCGGCCAGCACGAGCAGCCCGCCGCCCAAAACCGCCATGCCCACGCCGACGCAGACGCTCAGCGCCAGCAGAATGATTTTCACGCGGCGCTTATCCGCCGCCGTCGCGAACGTGTGCGCCAATCCGGTGTTCTTCGCCATCGGGAACGCCGCCACCGCATAGCCGGACAGACAGCGCTCCAAAACAAGCGCCAGCGTCCAGACCAGCCCGACGCGCAGCGTGAACGTCACGCAGGCGCAGAGCGCAAAATACAGCGCGAAATAGCTGCACAGGCGGATCACCGCGAACGCGCCGCAGTGCGGGTCTTTGAGGATTTCAAGCTTCTTTTCCTTCTCGCCATAGCTGGACAGCGCATCCGACGTATCCGCAAAGCCATCGAGATGAATCCCGCCCGTCGCCGCGACGGGAATCAGGCAAAAACCCGCCGCCTTCAGCATATCCGGCAGCGGAAGCAGCCCGCAGACGCACCACAGCGCACCGATCACCGCGCCAATCAGCGGGAACGCGGCCATCGCATAGCGCATATTCCGCTCGTTCCAGTCGATGCGCGGCACGGGCAGCGCGGAAAACATCGCGAACGCCACGCCAATCGTTTCAAGCACGACCAAAATCGTTTCCTCCTTTGACCCATCGGGGAAGCCCGCAGACCACGCGGCAGACGTTTTCCGCCCGCGCCGCGACGGCGTTGTTCACCCGCGCCAGCGCCAGCAGATACGCGTCCGTGTCGCCCGCGTAATCCGCGCCGCCGCGAAACACTTCGTTCGATACGACGATCAGATGCGCGCACTGCCGGTTCAGGCTCTCCACGCCGCGCAGAATCGCCTCCGCCGCGTTCCGCCCCGCGCCGTCCGCGTCATACAGCTCGTTGGCGGTAAGGTTGCCCATGTCTTCCAGCAGCGCCGTTCCCCGCGCGGACAGCGTCAGCTTATCCAGCCCAATCGGGCGCTCCACCGTCTCAAATTGTTTTTCCCGGCGCATCGCCCGGTGGCGCGCCACGCGCTTTTCGCTCTCCGCATCCCAGACGCGCATCGTCGCCACGTAAAAACGCGGCAGGCCGCTCTGCACGGCAAGCCGCTCTGCAAACACGCTCTTGCCGCTGGCCGAGCCGCCGATCACCAGCGTCAGCATTGCGGGGTATACGGCGCGATGCCGCCCTCCGCAAACGAATAGCAGCCCCGATACACGGCCAGCGCCATATCCCACAGCGGGATGGACGCGACCGCGCCCGTGCCCTCGCCCAGATGCATCCCCGCCGTGAGGAGCGGGCGTTTGCCCAGCGCTTCCAGCACGAGCCGCGCCGCCGGTTCGGAAGAAACATGGCTGGCAAAGACCGCCTTACCCGCATTCGGGCAGAGCCGCACCGCGCACAGCGCCGCCACGCCGCTGATAAAGCCGTCCATCACAATCGGCACGCCGTGCAGCGCGCCGCCCAGGAACACGCCGCAAAGCCCCGCGATATCCAGCCCGCCGAGCTTGGCCAGCACATCCAGCGGGTCATCCCTGTCCGGTCGATTGAGCGCGATGCCGCGCCGGATCGCGTCGATCTTCCGCGTAAGCCCCGCGTCGGAAAGCCCCGCGCCACGCCCCGTCATCGTCTCGACCGGCTGACCAAGAAGCGCCGCCGCCACCGCGCTGGACGTCGTCGTGTTGCCGATGCCCATTTCGCCCGTCGCCAGCAGCGAAAAGGCCTTCGCTTTCCAATCCTCGACGAGCTTCATGCCGACCTCGATCGCCGAAAGCGTCTGCTCGCGCGTCATGGCCGGGCCGACGGTGAAATCCGCCGTGCCGTCCGCGACGCGCCTGTCCAGCACCCCGGCCGTTTTCTCCCCCGCCATGCCGATATCCACCGGCACAACGTCGCAGCGCGCGACGTCCGCCATCCGGCAGACGCTCGTTCTGTGCGCCGCGAGGTTTTCCGCCACGGCGCGCGTCACGCTCCCATCCGTCTGGCTCACGCCCTGCGCCACCACGCCGTTATCCGCGCAGAGCACCAGCACTGCGCGCCTGCTCACGTCGATTTCTTCCCGCCCGGTCAGCGCCGCTGCGTCCTCGAGCAGCGTTTCCAGCATGCCCAGCCCGCCGAGCGGCTTGGCCAGCCGCGCCCAATGCGCATGCGCCGCCGCCCGCGCCGCTTCATCCGCTTCGGGTATGCCCCGAAGGATTTCTTTCAGTTCCGTTTCCGTCATCTTCCGCTCCCGCCATTCAAACGCCCGCCCCGCTTCCGCGCCCGACAGGCTTTAAGAAAAGACGCACTCCGCGCGGGAAAGCGTCTTTTTCATATGCCTGATTAAACCCGATGCTGCTTGAGGAAATACGCCATATCGCCCATCGCCTTGGTCAGCGTCTCCGGCTCCGGCAGCATGACGATGCGGAAGCGCAGATCCTCGTGCCAGTCAAACCCGCCGCCGGGGATGACGAGCACGTGCTGCTCGTGCAGGAACTTCATCGCGAAGTCATGCGCATCCTCGAAATCGAACTTGCTCTTATCCAGCCGCGGGAACAGGTAGAACGCCGCGTGATTGGGCACATAATCCACGCCGTCAATCTTATCCAGCGCCTCGAGCGTCGCCTTGCGCTGCTCGAACAGGCGGCCGCCCGGCACAAGCATCTCGTGCGTGCTTTCGCTGTCCACCAGCGCCGCCGGGATGACCAGCTGCGTCAGCGCGTTGCCGCACAGGCGCATGGAGGCCAGCTGCATCACGCCGTCCTTAACCTCGTCCAGCTCGCCCTTCGGGCCGGAGAACACCATCCAGCCGCAGCGGAAGCCGCAGACGATGTGGCTCTTGGAAAGGCCGTTGAACGTCACGCAGGGCACATCCGGGGCCAGTGCGCCGATGGATTCGTGGCGCAGGCCGTCCATCACCAGACGGTCGTAGATTTCATCCGCCAGCAGCACCAGATGATGCTGACGCGCAACTTCCGCGATCGCCAGCAGCACTTCCTTGCTGTATACCGCGCCGGTCGGGTTGTTCGGGTTGATGACCAGAATCGCCTTGGTGCGGTCGGTGATTTTGCTCTTGATGTCGTCGATATCCGGGTTCCACGCGTTATTCGGGTCGCAGCGGTAGAAAACCGGCCTGCCGCCGCAGAGATACGCGTTGTTGCTCCACAGCGAATAGCACGGAGACGGCAGCAGAATCTCGTCCCCCGTGCCGATGAGCGCGTTCATCAGCATGCTCGCCGCTTCGCTCACGCCGTTGCAGATGAACACGTCGTTGGGCATGATGCCCTGCAAGCCGCGGCCGATGTGATAGGTGCAGATCACGTTGCGCGCCGCCGCCATGCCGCGCACGTCGCAGTACGGCACGGCCTCGTCGATATGCAGCGCCAGCGCCTGCCGAACGCTGTTGGGCAGCTTAAAGCCGAAACGGCCGGGATTGCCTGTGTTGAGCTTGAGGACGTTGATGCCCTCGGACTCCATGCGCAGCGCCTCCTGATACAGCGGGCCGCGAATATCGGAATGGACATGATCCAGTCGATCTGAACGAGTTACCATTTTTCTTCCTCGCTTCATCGTAAAATATGCGTCCAAAAATGGACACACAATTATATTGTTCGCTTTAAAAGGAAAAAATCCTTTTTCCATGCGTCCAAAAAACAAGCGCCGCCGCAGTTTTTTCGCCGCGGCGGCGCAAAACGTTTTATCTGAGCTTCTTTCTCACCCAGCCGGTCAGCATATCCAGCAGGAAAACTGTCGCGATGACCGTCAGCAGGATGATGCCCACGCGCGACCAGCGGCAGGCCTGAATGGCAAAAATCAGCGTCGCGCCGATGCCGCCCGCGCCGACAAGGCCGAGCGTCGAAGCGCTGCGCACCGCGATTTCAAAGTGGTTGAGCACCAGCGAGGCGTAAATCGGCATCAGTTGCGGCAGTCGGGCGTAAAACATCGTCTGCACACCGTTCGCGCCGACCGCGTGGCAGGCTTCCACCGGGGTTTCATCCATGCGCTCCATCTCCTCGGTGAAGAGCTTGCCGAGCATGCCGATCTGGTGCACACCGATGGCCAGCACGCCCGCAAACGCGCCCGGGCCGACCACCTTGATGAAGATAATCGCGTAAACCAGCTCCGGGAACGCGCGCAGCACGTCGAGCACAAACTTGCCCACGCGCGGCACAATCGGGTTTTTCCACAGGTTGCGGGAGGCCAGCAGCGTAAACGGGATGGCCAGAATCGTGCCGATGGTCGTGCCGAAAAAGCCGATGCCCACCGTCAGCAGCATCAGGTGGAAGATATCCTCCGAGCTGCCGGTATAGAACGCGGCAAAATCCGGCTTGCAGAGGTTGGCAATCGTCGCCTTGAACGTGCCCCAGGAGAAATAATGCAGCGTGCTCCAGTCGATATCCGCCGCGCACCAGACCAGCAGCGCGACGGTCACAACGGCAATCGCCCACTTTTTGAACGAATCGGAAAGCTTCATCTTCATTTCAGCCTCCTGCGAATCGCTTCGGAGAGCGCATCGACCAACACAACCACCGCGAAGATGAACAGGATGATGATCGACACGCGCTCGTATTTGAACAGACCCAGCGCTTCGTTGAGCTTCACGCCGATGCCGCCCGCGCCGACATAGCCCAGCACCGTAGAGGCGCGCACGTTCAGCTCGAACGCATAGAACGTGTAGCTGACCACGCTGGATGTGATCTGCGGCCAGATGGCCCAGACCGCGACCTTGAGCTTGTTCGCGCCAACCGCCGTCGCGGCTTCCACCGGGCTGAGGTCGATCGTCTCGATGGCTTCAAAGATCAGCTGGGAGGCCATGCCGAACGTGAAAATCGCAATCGTCAGCACGCCCGTCGCCTCGCCGATGCCCACAATCGCCACCAGCAGCGACGCGAGCAGCAGGTTCGGAATCGTGCGGATGACGTTGAGGAAGAAGCGGCACACGCCGGTGACGATCTTGTTATCCGTCACCACCGTCGTCGCCAGAAACGCAAACGGAATCGCCAGCAGCATGCCCAGCGCCGTACCCAACGCGGACATCTTGAGCGTCTTGATCATCGGGTCGATCAGCTTGGGCAGGTAGGAAAACTGCGGATTCGCCAGCTTTTTGAGGAACACGCCCACCTGACCGATGTTCCCGGCCAGCTGTTCAAAGTCCGCGCCGGTGCTGACGACGCTCGCATACAGGCACGCCAACAGAATCAGCGCGACGAACAGGTGCTTGTACCACTCAAAATGAACGGTATCCTTAATTTTCATGACGCGCCTCTTCCTTGAGGAACGAATCCCCCTTATAGACCATGCGCAGCACGTCGTCGGTCAGCGCCTCCGGCGTACCGTCGAAGACGAGCCTGCCGTCCTGCAAGGCGATGATGCGGTCGGAGAACTGCTTGGCCAGCGCGATGGAATGGATGTTGACCACGACCGTCTTGCCCATCGTGCGGTTGATGTTCTTCAGCTCGGTGAGGATCTCCTGCGAGGTCACCGGGTCGAGCGAGGCCACCGGCTCGTCGGCCAAAATGATGTTGGCCTCCTGAAACAGCGTCCGCGCGATGGAAACGCGCTGCTGCTGGCCGCCGGAAAGGTTGTCGCAGCGGTCATGCACCTTTTCCGCCAGATTCACCTTTTCCAGCACGCTCTGGCACAGCGCGTAATCCTCCTTGGAGAACAGGCCGAACACGCTCTTGAAGGTGGAGTAATACCCCAGCTTGCCGGAGAGCACGTTCTTCTGCACGGTCAGACGCTTGACCAGGTTGAACTGCTGAGAGATCAAACCAATCTTGCGGCGAATCAGCTTCAGCTCGCGCTTGCTTGCCCCGGTGATCGACTGCCCGTCGATGGAGACGGCGCCCTCGGTCACGTCGTTCAAACGGTTGATGGCGCGCAGCAGCGTGCTCTTGCCCGCGCCGGACAGGCCGATAATCGAGACGTATTCCCCGTCCGGGATCGTCAGGTTGATATCGACGAGGCCCTTCACGCCGTTTGGATAGGTTTTGGATACATGGTCAAACGTAATCATGTTGTTTCCCACTCGCTTCCGATTGGTCTTTTTCGTTGTCCGCCGTTTTTTCTTAAACAGCAGAAAGCGGTATTCCTCCCCGGTCAGGGGGAAGAATACCCTTCCTTTATGCCGTTTTCAATCTGCGCTTAGTCCGCCGCCAGCTCGATGTACTGGGCGATGGTGTCGTAATCGGCCTCGTTCGCCTCGATGTAGCCGCTGTGGTTCCACGCGCCCATGATCTCAAGGCCCTTCTCGTCGGCCGCCATCTTGAGGAAGGCTTCCTTCACCGCTTCCGCGTCGTTATCGGAGAGACGGGTGTTGACCGCAATCGCGTCGTTGGGGATATCGCCGTCGGAGAGCTTCGCGACGGAGAGCAGGCTGTACAGGTCATACGGGTTGCCGTTCTCATCCAGCACCGCCTTGGAGAACACGTAGCGCGCGCCCTCGAACACGAAGCAGGCATCCACCTGACCGTTGATGACGGCCAGAATCGCGCTCGGGATGGAGGTGATGTTCACCCACGTGCAGGACTCGGTGTCGATACCCGCCATCTTCATCTCGGCGACCGGGTAGATGTAGCCGGAAGCGCTGGAAGCGCCGAGGTAGGCGATCGTCTTGCCCGCCAGGCCCTCGTAGCCGGTGATGCCGGAATCGGCGCGCACGAGCACCTCAGCCTTGAAGCTGCCAACCGGCACGCCCGGCATCAGCTGCTCGTTCTCGTCGTAATCGTTGAGCGTCGTGGAAAGGATGGCCTTCGCCACGCCCATCTCGCGCGCCTGCGCGTAGGTGGCCGGCGGCATGATGCCCACGTCCACCGTGCCGGATTCCATCGCCTCGACGATGGCGTTGTAGCTGGTGGCGACGGTCATCTTGACCGGCACGCCCATCAGCTCGGTCATGTAAGCGGAAAACTCGGCGGTCGTCGCGTCCGCGGTTTCGGTGTTGGTCGGCACGAACTGAACGTTCAGCTCCTTCACGTCCAGCTCAGCCAGCGCGGCGGCGCCCAGCATCATCACAAAAACAAAGGTCAGCAGCAGGCAAATCTTCTTCATAAATCCGATTGCTCCTTTTCGCTTGATTCTGGTTTTGAGGTTTACGCCTCATTATACCGAATCGCGCCCGCAAAATCAACGGGCTTTCCGCATTTTGATTTCTTTTTTTCACGTTTCGTTCGTATTTTTGACGCGGGTTTGACATTTTCCGCGCGCCGGGGTATCATAGGCGTATTCCAAGTCCACGGAGGCTGATTTCATGGAGCTTCATTTTCTGGGCCGCGGCGCGGCTTTTTACACCGAGGCGGGCAACACGTCGGCCTATCTCCGCGAGGGAAACCGCCTGCTGCTGCTGGATTGCGGCGAGAGCGTCTTTGCCGAGCTGCTGCGGCGCGGCGCGCTTTCCGGCGTGACGGAAGTGACCGCCGCCCTTTCCCATCTGCACAGCGACCACTGCGGCTCGCTCGGTTCGCTCTGCCATTACTGCTTTTACATGCTGCACATCGTCCCGCGGTTCGTTCTGCCCGCGGATGCGGCCTACCGCGCGGAGGTGGAAACGCTCCTCCGCCTGTTCGGCGTACAGACGGACGCATACGCACTTGTGCCCGACGGCGGTTCGCTGGGCTTCTCGGCCTTCCGTTCGCTTTCTTACGTGCCGACCCGCCACGCCGACGGCATGCGCTGCTTCTCCTTCGTCTTTGAAACGGAAAACGGCGGCGTTTTCTACTCGGCAGATACCTGCACGACCGAAACGCTCGCCGAATTTATCAAGACGCACCCGAACTTCGAGCGCGTCTATATGGATTCCACCGATGCGGATTACCCCGGCAACATTCACCTGCCCGTTTCGCGGATTGCGCAGGCCGTGCCCGAAGCCATGCGCGGCCGCGTGTATATGATACACCTCAACCGCGCCGCCTGCATCGAAGCGGGGCGGAAGCTTGGGCTTTCCTGCGTCGAGCCGTGATCTCCTTTCCCCTTCCTGATTTTACACCCGCCCGATTTTGCGGTTCGGAGCGTTGACGTTTCGCCGTTTCTCGCTTATCATAGAAGCCATATTGCACAAGGAGCGTTTTGCCATGATTACACTTGCCGCCGCCGCCGATCTGCCGCGGATTCTCGCCATTTACGCCCACGCCCGCGCCTTCATGGCGCAAAACGGCAACCCGAACCAATGGGGCACGAGCCGCCCGACGGAGGCGGATATCGCCGCGCACATCGCCGCGCGCGAGCTGTATGTGCTGCGCGAAGGCGGCGACATTCACGGCGTTTTCGCGTTCATCCTCGGCGAAGACCCGACCTATCGCGTCATCGAGCAGGGCGCGTGGCTCTCCGATGCGCCCTATGGCACGATTCACGCCGTCGCCAGCGACGGACAGATTCACGGCCTGCTCAGCCAAATCGTCGCCTTCTGCGAGCAGACGACCAAGCACCTGCGCATCGACACGCACCGCGATAACGTCATCATGCAGCACGTCATTTTGAAAAACGGCTTCACGCGCTGCGGCATCATCCACATCGCCAGCGGCGCGGAACGCATCGCATTTGAGAAGGTTTAAGCAGGAACGGTTGGGGCGTTGCCCCAAGCCCTACCAGAAACCTGAGGTTTCTGGACTTCCCACATCAAAATCAAAAACGGCGCTTTCCCGATTTTTCTTGGGAAAGCGCCGTTATTTTCATTTTAACAGAAAAATGTTGCGTCACCGAAGAACGCATACCACTTATCCAAAACTTCACTGCTTCTGGCTTCAATAATCTTTACAATATTTCGCAGTACCTTTTCTGGAATATCGGAATTATTATTGGCTATATAGCATTTTCCAGCCTTTGTAATAAATACCTTTGTTGCGTTGGCTGTTGGTGCGCCCTGTGCAATATGGACATGCACCGGCTCAAGCGGTTTATTCTCGTTCGCCCAAAAATAGACCCAGTATGAGCCAACCTTAAAAACTTGAGGCATTCTCAAATCCTCCTTCTTGGGAGAATTCCAGAATCAAGTGTGCCGTGGATTCAATCACTTCCTGATACCGCTTCATTTCCTCTTCCGTAAATCCGAACACATCTTCCCAGTCGTAGCCGGGCAGATAACAGGTCGCATGATGAAAGCCATCCTTTGCATCCGGCTTTTCCAGATACACTTTCACGCGCCCGTCTTCCCGCATTTCGGAATGTACGATTTCCGTTCCATCATCCAACGTCATAAAAGGGTACATCATGTTTCGTCACCACCTTACAAATTGATTATATGATATCCTTCTCAAAATATCAAGCCATCAGAAAACGGCGCTCTCCCGATTTTACTCGGGAAAGCGTCGTTTTGCTTATTCCATGATGTGCCTGCGCAAAACCGTCGCCGGATGCGCGCGCGGCCTCAGGCCGCTTAGTCTTCCGGCTTCGCGCCGATAACCGCCTTGATGCGGCGGACGCCGGCGGAAGAGGATTCTTCCTTGAGGATCTTGAAGCTGACCAGCTCACCGGTATGGCTGGCGTGCGGGCCGCCGCAGATCTCCTTGGAATACTCGCCCATCGTGTACATGCGGACGCGCTCGCCGTACTTGCTCTCGAACAGGCCGATCGCGCCTTCCTTCTTCGCGTCCTCAACGGTCGTCTCGGTCATCACAACCGGCACATCCGCCTTGATCCACTCGTTGACCAGCGCCTCAATCTGCGCCAGCTCGTCCTTGGTCACCTTGCGGCCAAAGGAGAAGTCGAAACGCAGGCGCTCCGGCGTGATGTTGGAGCCCTTCTGCGCAACCTCGTCGCCCAGCACACGGCGCAGCGCCGCGTGGAGCAGGTGGGTCGCGGTATGCAGGCGCGCGCTCTGGGCGCTGCTATCCGCCAGGCCGCCCTTGAAGCGCTGCTCAGCGCCCGCGTGGCTGCTCTTCTGGTGCTCGGCGAAGTGCTTTTCAAAGCCCGCCTCGTCCACGGTCAGGCCGTGCTCCCTCGCCAGTTCGCGGGTCATCTCAATCGGGAAGCCGTAGGTCGCGTACAGGTTGAACGCAACCACGCCGTCGATGACCTTGTTCTCGCCCATGCGGGAAACGGCCTTCTCAAACTCGCGCTCGCCCTGGCGCAGCGTGCGGGCAAAGCGGGTCTCCTCCAGCTTGAACTGCTCCAGCACGAACGCCTCGTTCTGCTTGAGTTCCGGGTAAACCTCGGCGTACTGGTCGATGACGACCTTGCCGATTTCGGCGGTGAAGCCTTCCGGCATGCCCAGCTCCATGCCGAAGCGCACGGCGCGGCGGATCAGGCGGCGCAGGACGTAGCCCTGATCGACGTTGCTCGGGCTGACGCCGCGCGGGTCGCCCATGATGAAGGTCGAGGTGCGCAGGTGGTCGGCCACGATGCGGAACGCCTTGGTCGTCTCCTCGTCGTCGTCATAGTGCTTGCCGGACAGCTCGGAAATCTTCGCGATGATGCCGGTGAACGCGTCCGTCTCATAGACCGTCTTGCAGCCGTTGAGGGTGCAGACCGTGCGCTCCAGACCCATGCCGGTATCGACGTTCTTCTTCGCCATCGGCACATACTGGCCGTCCGCAGTCTTGTTATACTGCATGAACACGTCGTTCCAGATCTCCAGGAAGCGGCCGCAGGAGCAGGCCGGGGAGCAATCCGGGCCGCACGGCGGCTGATCCTTGATGATGAACATCTCGGTATC
>CAKTXH010000021.1 GCA_934630975.1 uncultured Clostridia bacterium
GGCAGGTTTCCCTGCCCTGTGCAGACTGAGTTCTGCCAGACTTGTAAATGAATTTGCGCATAATACTTGACGGTACCCACTCATCATAAAACAGCATTCCAAAAAAAGCGGGCTGAGCCCGCCTTCACCTCCGCCGAAGTTTGCCACGCATCGGAGTCTTGCTCACGCGGGCGATTTTGTGCAATTTCCTATACGTTAAAAAACAGCGAACAGGTTTCCCTGTTCGCCGCTTCAAAAAGCTGAAAAACTCAACGATAGGCGTTATAAATGATTTCTTTTGTCTCCGGATCTCGGGAATAATTCTTTACGAAATTCCAAAGCATATCCGCATATTCCGGATACAAGGCATGAACCATATCTTCCATGTAGATGAAAGCAAAGCGAGGTTCTCCCTTTTCATTGTTGAAATACCAAGTCGTCCTGGCAAATTCATCATTGATCGTATCCGTCACTGTTCTGTCTGCCTTTTGCCCAAACAGCGGATACTTTTCAAAATCAAACGCGGGAAGTTTTTTGCCGTTAATACCTGCCCAGGTACTGACCATGCCCTGTTCGGCTTCATTCAAATTTCCTTCCAGCGCAGCCAAGCGGCGTCCTGCCGGATCAAACGCAGAAATCGAAAGAATCGTCGGAAGCTCAACGCCATCGAAGTTCGCAGCATTTTCTTCGGGCATCGGCGTTGCAGATCCAGCAAACGGAGCAATCGCAGCAAACAGCGTCGGTTCATGGTATGCAGCAAGATATGTTGCGCCGCCACCCATTGAATAGCCCGTCATATATACTCGACTCGCATCCAGCGCCGGATACTTTTCAAGCATATATTTCGCAACAGCAGTCAACGCCGGACCTCGCACAGAGCCCACCGTCTGATGATCAGGAGCAACAAGCGCAACGCGCTCCTTTTCAGACAGCTCAATCAGACCAAATTCGTCAACAAATACACGCGCATCATCTCCACCACCGTGGTTACACAAAATCAGCGGAACGCTGCCAGCCGGAGCTGTTCCATCAAGCACTTCCTGCGGCAAATACTCATACCAAACATCAATATACTCGCCTGCCTCCGTTTTGTATTCGGCAAAGCGATCGTCGTCGCCTTGATGGGAAATCATGACAACGCCGCCTTCCGTCTTTCCATCCACAACATAGCAGCGATCACAGAGGGAATATGGCGCCTCATCAAAGCCATACCCGCTATAAGGCGTGCCAGCACTATTCATGCCCTGCGTGAGCACGGGTACGCGCATTGCCTTCACCATCATGCCGCGATAGACTTCTTCAATCAGTGCAGCTTTATCTACGATTTCTTCGGAAATATCGATGACCTTGCGCAGCGGCCACTGTTGATTATAACTGACAACACGCCCATCCATGACATCCTGCGCATTCACGCCATTTACAGCGCGATACTTGGAAACAATCGCCTCGTCACTGTTAACCAGCGCGATGGGAACGAATGTTGCAGGCTGTCTCGTACGCTGCATATCTCCACCAAAAAGCAGCACACCCGCCATGCGTCCAGAGAAATCTATCTCCGGCGCAATATAATTATTAAAGAATGTTGCGCCGTCATCTATGCCGATAAAGTATTCGAAGCCATATCCTCCGAAATACTCTGCATCAGAATAATAAATCGCGGTTCCATCCTCCAGACGCTTAGCCTCTTTTTGAGAAAGCATCGCCGTTTGCAAAGCATAATAGGAAGCCACATCCGCCATATCGAAGCTATCGCCAATTGGCGTCACCAAAACAATGCTGCCTACCGCTTCATCAATCAGTTTAATCAATCCCAAATCTTTTAGATACGCCATCGCATCGTCTTTATTTTCAAAATGCTCAGGCGCATAAACGAAAATATTGGTGTTCAGACGTGCGGCAGCACGACCCGCATATTGATTCGCAGAGCGATAGACAAATGTCGTTCCTTCCGGATATCCGTCCAGCACAGGATGCGTCGCAAAAACTTTTGTATCATTCTCCACAATGGATGAAACGATATTAACGGAGTTCTGATTGGCTTCCTGAAGCGTTTCAAAGGTCGCCTCATTGCCCAGCTCTCCTGTAAATCCTGTCGCATATGCCTGCGTTGCCGCACCAATGAGAAGCAGCATGCTTGCTCCAAGCGAAATTATTTTTTTCATTTTCGTTTCCTTTCTGATTCCATCGTCTTCTAATAGCTCAGTCTGACGGCAAAACGATAAAGATGATATTGAAGTTGATTTCCACCATTCTTTAAAGAGGAATTTCAAAATCCAAATCAAAATGTCTTGCGGTTCTTTCCATCTGCTCAGTTGCTGAAGCTAGTCGGAAAGAAGAGGTGTCAATTAAGTAGTGGAAAAGAACCGCAAGGCAACAAGGGGGCTTACTTCTGCCAAGGAGTATATTCAATCTCCAAAGTTTCCTGATTTCTAGAGAATTTGCTCATGTAATCCCATGCGATGCGTGCATATTCCTGATACAGCCCATGCGGAATATACTCAATAACCGTCAAACCAACCATCGGCGCACCCTGATCGTTGAGGAAGAACCAACTGTGCATCGGGTATTCATCGTTGACGGTCGTCTCACGATATAGATCGCCCTTAAAACCGCTAATGGGATACCTTTCGAAGTCAAATTCCACCTGATTCATTTCGTTATACTTCAGGTAATGGTTAATGTTCATCTGGAAGTCTTCAGCAATAATACCATTGGCTGAATCGAAGTGCGTCCAAGTATCATAGGTACAAGTAGTCAGCATCATCGGAATATCAATCTTCTCAAACTGCTTTTCCTGACCTTCTACATAGGTATATGGCGTACCAGACATGTTGACCGCCGCAGCAAACTTAGAAGCGTCACCATATACAGCGCGGTTAGTCGCGCTGCCGCCCATAGAATATCCACTTACATAAACGCGAGACGGGTCAAGCGCAGGATAGGTATCCAGCATATACTGAACCAGCTGCGGCAAAACTTCAGAACTGACATTCCACGGAGACGGCGAACCAAACGGAGCATTGATGTTTTCAGAAGAATGCCGTTCAGCAACAATAGCAAGACGCTCTTCGCCTGCCAAAGTCAGCCAACCCAATTCATCCACCGCCTGAATCGGGTCATCTCCACCACCATGGTTGCACAACAGCAACGGCACAGAATGTTCATCCGCAGTACCATCGAGTACCTCGTCCGGCAAAATCTCATACCATGTCGTGATGTACTCTCCGTTTTCAGCCTTGTAATCGCTAAAGCGCTCTTCCTGACGTTCGAAAATCTGTAAACCATCTCGGGTTGCATGATCAATAATCAGATTTCGTTTTCCCAACGAATAAGGCGCCTGATCCCACTTATAATCGCGGAATTCATTAGAAGCGGTGTAAAGATTGCCCTTCACAACCGGAATGCGGAAAGCTTCGGTAAACATATCATAATAAGCGTCATGCACCAGAGAAGCCAAGTCCGTTTTTTCAGTTTTTGTTACAATAACCTGCTGGAGCGGATGCTTGCTGTTATAGAATAGCTGGTCGTCTCCATTACGTCCCGTGCTATCTGTCTCATTAGCCTGCGCATATTTTTCCGCTACGCCATCTTCCGGATTGACCAGCCATACCGGCACTTCCGCGGCAACCGTGCGAATCTTTTCCATTGATCCGCCAACGAGCAGCATGCCTGCAATGCGGCTAACATAGTCAAACGTCGAGGCAATATAATCATTGACAAACGTTGCGCCGCCATCCATACCGATGATATAGCGATACGTTAGACCGCCCATATAGCCTGCGTCAGCATAATAAGTGGTCTTATCTCCCTCCCTGATCGAATAGCCAATGTTGCACATAGCGGATTGCAGCAAATAAAACGCATACTGATCTGCCTGTCCAAATCCCTTTTCCATATCAATCGGAGTAATGAGAATAACGCTGCCAGTCGCTTCATCCGCGATATCCGTCAAGCCCATCTCTTTCAAATATGCCAAAGCCGCATCCTTGCTTTCATAATGTTGGTCAGAGAAAACGAGGATGTTCGTGTTCATGCGCACTGCTGCGCTAACGCAATTGTACATGCCCGGCGAACGGTAAACGAAAGTCGTACCAGCGGGATACTTGTCAAGCGCCGGATCTCCCGCATAAGATCGTCCTTCATACTCGGATGCCAACCATACCGGAGCATTTTTGTGTGCTTCTTCAAGCGTTTCCATCGTCGCAGCATTGCTCTGATGCTGCTTGTAGTAGATTGTCTCCGCCCACGCGCTGCTCGTCGGCAATGCTGAGAGCAGCATGGTTCCTGCCATGACCATACTTAGTAGCTTTTTCACGCTTTTTCCTCCTTATCTGTTCTTATACCGTTCGTAGTCTGTCTAGTGGACTTCATTCGTTCTATCCACCTCATCTGATTCTCATTTTATCACATTTCAATTTCATTCCAAATAGAAGACGACCCGTTTTCAGTTCACCTTATTTTTATTCTGATTCACCAAAAAACAGCAAGTTAATTTTCTTCCTTTTTTGATGACTTCATTTTTATGTAAAGCAAAGGGAAGCTTTCCGATTTCGAAAAGCTTCCCTTTTTACCACTACTTAATGGATGTATGGGTTGTACACCACAGCACCAGTTGTAAGATCACGAGAATAGTGTTTGACAAAATTCCAAACCATATCCGCATATTCCGGATACAGGCAATGGACGATATCATCAATGTACTGGAAGCCAACCATCGGAACACCGTCTTCATCAAGGAAGTACCACTCATGTTTGGTGTACTCTCCATTCATTTTTTCAGTGCCCTTGACATCCGCGTCAAAGCCTGTCATAGGATACTGATCAAAATCAGGCTCTTCCGGCAGTGCCTCCATGCCATTCATGGTCTTAAACGAATTAATCAGTTTATAGAAATCCGGAACAATGTTGTGGGTTACGCCATCTACGTTAAATACCATATCATATTCCGACGTAGAGATACACACCGGCAACTTGACATCAGCAAACTTCTTGAGTTCTTCGTCGGTCGGCGCAGCATTCATAATACCAGCCTGCGGGAACGCCGCAGCAAAAACAGACGGATCACCATACATTGCCTCGCAAGTGCCCAAACTGCCCATCGAATAGCCATTGACATATACGCGAGACGCATCCAGTGCCGGATACTTATCGAGCATATAACGAACCAATGCCGGGAATGCATTGTTCAGTGCAGTTCTGCCGTCCTGCGCAAAATTGTTCATGCTGGAATACTCAGGCGCAACAATTGCAATGCGTTCCTGACCAGCAACCCTCAGCCAGCCCTGACCATCCACGAACTGTCGCGGATCATCTCCGCCACCGTGAATCGCAAGCAGAAGCGGCACGCTTCCTGCAGGGGCAGTATTGTTCAGGACTTCATCCGGAAGATACTCATACCATGTCTGCACAAACTCTCCGGCATCCGTTTTAAACTCACTAAGTGCATCGCTGACAGTCGTGATTTCGTGAATACCATCCGCTGTAACACCGTTAATCAACGCATTACGCTCAGAGAGAGAATACGGCGCTGCATCATTACCATAACCCTGATATGGCGTAGACGCGGAATTCAACCCGGCTTTCATTTCCTGACCACGGACAGATTTCAGGAACAGATTATAATAGGCGTCATGAATTGCCGTTTTGAGATCGATATCAGATTTCTGAACCATAACCTTGCAAACCGGTTTCGCCTGATTATAGTAGGTGATGATATCCTTTGTTTCGTTAAAAGCATCCGTACCGTTGGCTTCACAATACTTGTCAATCGTATCTTCGTCGGCATCAATTAAGTAAACCGGAACGCTGGAAGCCACACTACTGATGCGCTCCATATCACCGCCTACAAGCAGCATGCCTGCAATTCGGCTGACGTAATCAAGTGTGCCGGAAACATAATTATTCAGGAATGTTGCACCGCCGTCCACACCAATAACATAATAGAAACCAAAGCCGCCATAATAGGACGCATCCACATAAGTAACTTCTTCGCCATCCTGTACGCCCGAAGCATTGATAGCAAACATGGCCGTTTGCAGCTTATAATAATTCTTTTGATCTTCTGCCGTAAAGCCCTTTTCCGGATCAGAAGGCGTCACGAGAATTATGCTGCCGCGTGCCTGATCAACCATGTCGATCAATCCAAGCTCTTTCAGATACGACAACGCTGCGTCCTTATTTTCAAAAGACTGATCAGAATACACAACCAAATTCGTATTCAGGCGGACTGCCGCATTGATACCATACATATCGGCACTGCGATATACATACGTCGTATCTCCCGGGAAGTCTGACATAACAGGGTGCGCAACATAGTTTTCCTTGACGTGCTTCATTGCCGCTGCTTCATTAGCGCGTACTTCTGTCATGGTTTCAAACGTTGAGGCATTGCCCAGCGTCGCCGTATAATTCAACGCAAAAGCATTTGAAGAAGCACACATCGTGAACGCCATCGTCAGCGCTGCAAGCGCAGATAACTGTTTTTTCATAAAAAGTACTTTCCTTTCTTTTATTTTTCAATTTTGAAGCTTATAAAAACATTCGAGAAAACAACGTAAGCGTTTAAAATCATTGCGCTAATTTCTCATAAAAACTGCAGCAAATAATTGGCTTCTTTATGGTTAACCTCCTTTTTAACATCATTATTGTTATCGAACACTCCGTCCACCAACTGTAGTGCGTATCAATCTTTCTATACCTCCTTTTCTAAAAGCGCAAATACAAGTGGACTTTTTCACTTCTATACCTTATGCCCACAGCTCAGAGTCGTTCATCATCACGTTATACAAATCATGTTTTAATATTTTTATGTACCAGAGGATTCATATTCCCCTATGCAATTTTCTTGGTTAACAATTCATAAAGAGTTGGGAAACTGTTTTTAAGCACATTCATCGTAAATGATTACTTTATTCCTGATGCCGCTGTTCCTATCACAGAAGGAAACAGCGGCAAGCAGGAAAATTACTTACTTCACGAATTCAGTATATTCAATTGCACCAGTTTCCTGATTGCGGGAGTAGTGTTTAGCAAAGTTCCAGAATACTTTCGCATATTCAGGATACAGTGCATGCACCAGATCCTGCGTGTAGCTGATGCCGACCATCGGCACGCCATCTGCGTTGTCAAGAAGCCACGTCATGTTTTGATACTCGCCATTCAGCGTAATCTCCGTATAACGATCTCCTTCAAAACCGCTGATCGGATACGTTTCGAAATCATACTCGATCTTTTTGTCAATCCCGTTGTAAGCAAGGAATGTATTTACATAGCCTTGATACGCTTCGGATATGGTTGTTGTCGCCGGAGTAAACGCACCTGGCAAATCAAAGGAAGACGTCGTGAACATAATCGGCAGATCGTATTTTTCAAACTGAGCAATCTGTTCTTCCGTCGCTGTATATCCAGCAGCCGCCATAGGAACAGCTGCTGCAAACACGCTGGGTTCACCATAAATCGCCATGAAGGTTGCTCCTCCGCCCAGCGAGTATCCCGTGGTATAAACACGGCTTGCATCCAATGCCGGATACTTATCAAGCATATAGTGAACCAGTGCCGGAAGAGCCTGCGGAAGAATGCTCGGCGCTCCGTTGCTAAAGAAGCCACCATAAATACTCTGGTGTTCGGCTGCAACAACAGCAAACCGTTCCTTACCCGCCAAAGACAGCAGACCAATTTCATCCACGAACAGACGCGGATCGTCTCCACCTCCATGGTTGGCAAGAACCAGCGGAATGCTGCCCGGAGCAGCCGTATTGTTCAGTACTTCCTCCGGCAGATACTCAAACCACGTCTCCATAAAATCGCCGGTAGAGGAAACAATGTCCTTAAATGTGTCATCTACATGCGAGAACAGATAGATACCATCTTCTGTCTTGCCGTCAAAAATTGCATTGCGATCGCACAGTGAATATGGCGCTTCGTCAAAAGCACCGCCCTGATACGGAGTAGCAGCCGTGTACAATCCCGCCTTGATAACGGGGACACGCATTGCTTTAACAAAGTACTCGTAGTAGGCATGCTTGATATAATCAGCGTTGGTCCTGTTGCCGTCGCGTGCAACAATGACTTTTTGGAGTGGAAGTTCCTGATTGAAAAACACTTCATCGTCCGCATCGCGATAGTAAGCGTTGGTATTGTTTGCTTTCTGATACTTTGTCAGAATTGCTGTGTCCGCATTCACCAGATAAGTCGGTACAAGACTGGCTACCTGACGGATACGTTCCATGTCGCCGTTAATCAGGAGCATACCGGCAATACGGCTGGAATAGTCAAATGTGCTGGCAACATAGTTATTAAGAAACGTCGCGCCTTCATCAATACCAATGACATATAGATAACCGTAACCGCCATAATACTCCGCATCGGAATATGACACCTCGTTTCCTTCAGCATCTTTCCCGCCTGCTTTCTGTGCAAGCATTGCCGTTTGAAGTTTATAGTAGTTCGTCTGATCTGCCTGACCGAATGCCTCGCCGTCTGCCGGAGTTACTAAAACGACACTCCCGATGCTATGGTCAGCGATGTCAATCAGCCCCAGTTCCCGAAGATACGTCTCAGCATTTTCCTTATTTTCAAAGTGTTTTTGAACAAAGACGAGCAGATTGGTATTCATGCGAGCTGCTGCACGGTCTCCGTACATGTTTGCGGAACGGTAAACAAATGTTGTTCCTTCCGGATAATCATCAAGAACCGGATGGGAAACAAATACTTTTCCCTGATTGGATGGCAAATCCTTGATGGCTTCCGGTCCGCTAAGCCGCGTTTCCTCCAGCATTTCAAATGTCGGCTCGTTAAATTGACATCCATAAAACTTGACAGCGCCCGCCGTACTTGCCGAAAATATCAAGCACATGGCAGATAAAAGCAACGCAATACCCATCCTTCTTTTCATCGTGTACAACCTCCTTTGAACACTTGTTTTAAAAGGCTTCCGTCTCATAAACGTCAGGCGGAAAGCCGCGTAACCGTGCGTCAATCTACATTTTTATGATAGATAATCTTTCCGGTTTCCAAATCACGAGAATAGTGTTTGAAAAAGTCCCAAATCATGTTCGCATGCTGCGGGTACAGGCAATGAACGATGCTCTCAACATACGTCGCACCGACCATCGGAATCCCGTCGTCATTCTTCAGATACCAGCTGTGAACCACATAATCGTCATTCAGTTTCTTTTCGGTATAGATATCCGCCTTAAATCCACTGATGGGATATGTATCATACTCTGCGGCAGGCAGCGCATCCATTTTGTCCAAAACCGCAAGCTTGCTGATAAGGTTGTAAAATCCCTCGGACAAATGCGGCGCATATACCATGTTGTATTCCGAAGTAGAAACAACCATCGGCAAATCGACGTTCTCAAAATGCTTGGCATCCTCTTCTGTTGGCTCCGCGCCGCGGATGCCAGACTGTGGATACGCTGCTGCAAATAATTCAGGAGCTCCATATGCCGTGCGCAATGTCGCCAAAGATCCCATTGAGAAACCCGTCACATAAACTCGGGATGCATCCAGCGCAGGATAAGTATCCAACATATAGCGAACCAAGCGCGGCATAACTTTAGACATAAAGTCATCGCCTTCGGTATCCGTTGTGTGCAGTGCTCCTTTTTCCGGTGCGACGATTGCCAATTTCTCGCGACCCGCCAATTCAAGGAATCCCTGTCCATCCACAAACTGGCGCGGGTCATCACCGCCGCCATGCAGTGCGAGGATCAGGGGAACCGTGCCGGGCTGTGCCGTTCCGTTGACAATATCTTCCGGCAGATACTCATACCACGTTTGCAAGTATTCGCCCGCTTCAGTTTTGACATCCGCAAAACGCTCTTCCACATGCTCAAAAAGATAAATTCCAGCTTCTGTCTTGCCGTCAATAATCGCATCACGCGATGAAAGCGAATATGGCGCACAGTCTGCTCCGTACCCCTGATACGGAGTAGAAGCAGAATATAATCCACCTGTAATTTCCTGTCCGCGTTTTGCTTTAATCAAGAAATTATAGTATGCATCGTTCATGATAGCCGGCAAATCTACATCATCATTTCTAATCGAAACCACGCGGCGAACCGGATACTGCTGATTGTAATGCGTCACTTTATCGCCTTCGCGTAAAATAGAATCCGTACCATTAACCGCTTCATACTTTGCTTCGACAGAATCAGTCGGATTGACAAGATAAACCGGAACAAAGCTTGCCACATCACGCACCCTATCCATGCTGCCGCCAACAAGTACCATACCAGCAATGCGGCTTACATAGTCAAACGTACCGGAAACATAATTATTCAGGAATGTTGCACCACCATCAATGCCTATGACATACAGGTAACCATAACCTCCATATGCATATGCATCCACATATGTAAACTTCTCTTCGCCATGCATTTCACTAACATTGATAGAAAACATGGCCGTCTGCAAATCATAGTAGTATTTTTGATCGGCTGCGGTAAATCCCTTTTCAGGATCTGACGGCGTAACCAAAACAATGCTTCCCTTTGCCTGATCAATCATATCAATCAAACCCAGTTCTTTCAGATAAGCCTGTGCGTCTTCTTTGCTTGCAAAGCTCTTATCCGAATAAACTACCAGATTTGTGTTAAGGCGCACCGCCGCATTTCTCCCGTACATATCCGCACTGCGATAAACATAGGTCGTGTCGCTCGGGAATTCTGTCATGGCAGGATGTGCCATGTATTTTACTCCAGTTATTGCATTCATTTCATCTGATGCAGTTGCTTGTACTTCTGCCATGGTCTGGAATGAAGCCTGATTTCCAATATGACCAGAATACTCCAAGGCACTCGCCGTCGTCGTAAACAACATACTGGAAATCAAAGTCATCGGAACCATCCATTTTGTTTTTCGCATATTCTGTCCTCCTGTCATTTTACCATTTTTCCATATATAATTTTGTCGTCATTCAACCTCATAACCAGTATACGCAAGCTCCGTTTTGTTTTAAATGCACTATTTTTCTATTTATGTTCTTTTTCTTCTTTTTATATAATATGAGAATTAAAAGGTACATCTCTCTTCTGAATTGGTTTGTTTCCTTTTGTTTCATCGAGTAGCACTTTCTTTCCCTCCTGCGCAAGCCCTACCCCAAGATTCAGGCAGGATGTAGTTTTGCCTACGCCGCCTTTCTGGTTGCAGAGGGCAGTAATTGTTGTTTTCATTTTCTCTTTCTCCTTTTAGGTATGCAAAAAGCGCAGCCTTTTCAAGCCGCGCTCTCTCGTCTATACTGTTATCGTTTCAAAGCAATTCACGTTTCTGCAATCCATTTTCACTGAAACGCAGATTCTACGATTTCCAGCCCCGGTATGTCGCTTCAAGCGTCCGCGTCTTTTCCCAAATCTCCTCGGCAATCACTTTGCAGTTCTTCGCGTTCATTCCCGCCGCTTTTCCAACTGCCAACAGCTCTTTCATCCCCGGATTCCTGCCGTTTCCATCCACCGTCGTGCTATGCTCTCCGAAGTAGGTCGTGCTCCACGTCAAATCATACGCCGGCGACGGATGCCAGCAATCCATCTGTTCGTCATAGATCCAGCTGAAATTCTTCGCATGGTCATCGCGATTATGCGCAAAGACATTGAAACACATCCGTCTGTACATCTGCTCCAAATCTTCCCGATTATCCAGAGAAAGAATCTTCGTCAGTTTCATCAGCGTATGATAGTCCATCGCGGCAGTGCGCCAATCCACTTCGAGAATCGCCGCCGCAGTCAGCATGTGCTGCCGCTCGATATGCCCATCCGTCTTTCTTCGGTCAAACCGCTTTACAGCAAAGTAACCCGCACACACATCAGACGGCATCAGTTTGGTTTCCGGCACGATGATTCCACAGTCCGCAGCGCAATCCATATAAGCTTTTTCCATCGTGCCGCTATCCTTCATCTCATCGGAAGCCGGAAACTTGATGATCCACTCATCCGTCATGATCTTCGGTCTTGCGCCGCCGGAACTGCCGCCCATTTGGAATAGTTCATCCAGATCGCCCGCATCCTCGTGATTCAATATCGCATGACATTGAGCGGAAAGCTCGTCCAGATCGCCAATCGCCGCATCCTGCTGGATATTCCAAGCCGGACGGTACGTCAACGCGCCCATTCCCGAATCGCCGACGATCGCCAAACGCTCCAACTGCGTCATATCCGCAGAAAGAATTCCCCTCGCCTTTAACATCCGATCGACCAGCAGCTGCCCCCACGCATCCGGCAGACTATCGGCAAACACGCCCCACAATCCGGAAAACGCTTGGCTCGTCGGAACAAAGACCTTTTGCTCCACCGGCAGCGAAAACGGACTGATTGCAAAGCCGTTGTCCAGCCATTCTTCCGAATAAGCGAACGCTACCCGCCGATCCGCGGTCTGCGCCATCGTTCCGACAAATCGCTCGCCGAGGTAGACTTCGAGCTTACGTTCTTTCACGGATAACCTCCTCAATGCTGCCGTATTCCACATTCGTGAACAGATTTTTGATTTCATCCGCGCAGTCCAGTGCAACACACAACTTTGTCAGCGAGTTCAACGAAATCTGCCCCGTCGTTTCAAAGCGCTTGATGCTGCCATAGCTTACGTTGCTCTTTTCGCTCAGCGCCTGCTGTGAAAGATTGCGGCGCTTGCGGATGCGGCTCAAACGCTGCGCCAGTGCCTTGTCGATTTCCTCCGGCGTTTCCCAAACGAACTTCATGTCATCCTCCAACGGATCATATTTGATACAAATCTCTAGGAACCGCGCTTAATAGATCATATTTTATCCATTTCAGTATAGCACAATGCGTTTTTGTTTTCAAGACGATACCCTATCAAATCATGTCCGACAGGAAAACACAATCACACCATAACTTCTTATGTCTTATTCCACTTTCCCTCTGCGAAAAAATGAGCGAATATTTCTCCAAATTCAACATTTCATGAGCGAATATTCCGCGAACATCCACATTTCATGGGGAAATCCGCTTCGTTTTCTTTATCCCATTGAAAAAGCGCAGCTTCTGCAAGCTGCGCTCGATCATTCGGTTTTCCGCTTTCACGCATATTTCTTTCTCTGTTCGATCACGCTCGCCAGCAGCGCCAGAAGCATCTGCGCGTCCTCTTGCGCATCGCCTTCCAATGCCGTCTGTTGCGGGTCGGGAACTCAGTTCCCGACTGGGGTTTGAGGCAAAGCCCCAACGTCTCCCCCCTTAAACGTTGAAGCGGAAGAGCGTCACGTCGCCGTCCTGCATCACGTAGTCCTTGCCCTCGCTGCGGACAAGACCCTTCTCCTTGCAGGCGGTCATCGAGCCGTTTGCCTTCAAATCGTTGAAGGAAACGATCTCCGCGCGAATGAAGCCGCGCTCAAAGTCGCTGTGAATCTTGCCGGCGGCCTGCGGCGCTTTCGTGCCCTTGCGAATCGTCCACGCGCGGCACTCGTCCGCGCCCGCGGTCAGGAAGGAAATCAGGCCGAGCAGATCGTAGCACTCAGCAATCAGGCGATCCAGACCGCTCTTGCCGATGCCCATTTCCTCGAGGAACATGTTCTTTTCCTCGTCGTCCATCTGCGCGATATCCTCTTCGATCTTCGCGGAAATGACCAGCACCTTCGCATTCTCGCCCGCCGCAATGGCCTTCACATCCGTCACGCCGGGGATGCTGTCCTCATCCTTGCCGAGGTCGTCTTCCTTGATGTTGCAGGCGTAGATCACCGGCTTGGTGGTCAGCAGGAACCACTCTCGGGCAATCTCGCGCTCCTTGTCCGTCATCGGGCAGGTGCGCGCGGGCTGGAGATTATCCAGATGCGCCAGCAGCTTTTCGCCCAGCGCGGCTTCGTCGGCAAAGCGCTTTTCGCCGCTCTTGAGCATCTTCACCGCGCGCTCGGCGCGCTTGGCGACCGTCTCGCGGTCGGCGGCGATCAGCTCAAGGTTGATCGTTTCGATATCATGCTGCGGGTTCAGGCTGTCCGCATGGCGGATGATATCCGGGTCTTCAAAGCAGCGGACGACGTGCACAATCGCCTCGCACTCGCGGATGTGGGAAAGGAACTTGTTGCCCAGTCCCTCGCCGTGGCTCGCGCCCTTGACCAGCCCGGCGATATCGACGAACTCGATAACGGCCGGGGTCGTCTTCTTCGGATGATACATCGCGGAAAGCTCATCCAGACGCTCATCCGGCACGGCGACCACGCCGGTGTTCGGCTCGATGGTGCAGAACGGATAGTTCGCCGCTTCCGCGCCCGCCTTGGTAATCGCGTTAAACAGAGTGGATTTGCCGACGTTCGGCAGACCGACAACGCCCAGTTTCATCTATACTCACAGCTCCTTTGTTGCCTTGCTCATTTGATATGCTGTCTTTCTAAAAAACCTGACACGATTACTGATTATAACACACCGCTTCCCTTTTCTCAAGGCAAGTCGGGCTTTTCCTTGCGATTTCCGGCTTAAATCACGAATTTTGGGCGCTTCAGCGGTTCAAAATCCGCCCGATTGCCCTGTTTCGGCTTTCCGATATGCAGACCAAGCGGGACACTCGGCATTTTCAGCAAAGAGCCGGTCATTCATTCCACTTGTGCCCGGTGAAACTGCTTGCCCTTCTAATATATAGCAGTCGGCAGGATTCATCGTACACACAAAACATTTTATGCTCCAAAGAAAGCATCCAATATCCATTCTCTGCCGACATCATGTCATTCATGTTGCGATCAAATTCCACGTCACACAAGATTGAGTTTTCTGCATTTTGATCAACGGGCAATGTCTCCCAGTTTTCCTTATCCTCCAAAAAGAAATGAAAGCGCTTTCCATCCAACTTGCTCAATTGATAAACATAAAGAGCATCATAATCATGTCCATGCCCTATCGCATCAAAAGCGTATATTTGTTTGGGAAACCAGCAGCTCAGAAATCCCGTTTTTTCATAGATATACTGCGTCGGCGATGCGGCCCATCCTATCACTGCCACACCAAGTATTCCTATCACAAGACATATCATAAAAATCTGTCTGAGAATAGATAGAAATGCACTTTTGGCTCTCTGCATACACATCCTCCACCATAAATGTTTTTTAATTCGTCACCGTATTGTTCTACATACGTTATGACCGTCCTTCATTCTCGCTTATCCACCCCCAGAATATACGGAACATTCAGTTCTTCTCCCGCCCGCAGCAACGCGGCCTCCTCGACGAATCGGGCTCCCCTCACTTTCTCTTCGTCCCACGGAATTTCACGCCCATCTGCATCGGCGCTCTCATAGTCAATCAAAACAATTCCTTCAACCACCTGATGAACGGACGCATTCCGCCCGGAAAACGGGAAAAGCGTCGTCGGATCAAACGCCATCACCTCTGCCCGGGTTCTCACGTCGGATGCAAAGCTTAACAGTTCCGCCCGGGTTTTGAAACTGTCCGCAATCAGCACCGCGTCTGCAATCGGCACGAAGTCGGAATCCAGAAAGACGTACACGCCTTTCCCGTCCTCCCGCTCAAAAACGGCGTAATATCCCCGCCCGGATTTTCTCAGACATTCAACGTCATAGGCTTTCAAAAATTCGCGTTGGCCGTATGCCCGTCCGTTGATCCGCTCCATCATTTCGGCGATTTGGGCGCTTGTGTATGTTTTTGTGATCAGCTGCTCTTTGGGCGCTGTATTGTCATAGGAGACGGACGGTTTGGAATAAGACAGCGCCATGCCGCCGATTAAAAGCGCCGCGGCCATGAAAATCCCTATACGCTTTGACATTCAAAATCCCCCTCCCGCCATCCATACGCCATCCGCTTTATAATTTGAGTTCCGCCTTTTCTCCGTTAAGAACAATCGTATACAGCCCATTTTCATCCGGCTCTGCGTACACATAGTACGTCATTCCTTTCAGCGTTGGCCGATTGATCTCGACGCTTTCAACTCGTCCCTGACATTCGATTGCAAAGTCCTTTTCGCCGATGCAGGTGACGATCAAATACCGATCATCGCCAAACAGTCTCTTTTCCTCTTCGACCATGATTCCGTCGATATGGGTCAAAACGCGCTTTCCGTAATCATCCAGCGTCCTTCTCCATTTTCCGTCCTTTGTCTGATAGACCATCATGTAATTCTGAACGCCGTTTTCGTCAACGCCGACAACCATGCTGGTTTGCTTTCCGTTTAAGGCAAAACGTATTTCGCCCGCATAGGTTTCAGCGTATATTTCCTCGTAGTCGGCATAGCTTTTCAAAACTCCGCGCCTCGTTTGGTATTGACCGAATTGAAATAAAAACAGAACCGTCAAAACCGCGTATAAAATTCGCCCCCTCTTCCTTTTTCTGCAAAGCAGAAACAGAATAGTCAAAACAATCAGCAGAAACGCGATCATTACAAAAATCGTCATCGGGCTTCCTCATTTCTCCGTTTTTTCGAAATTCACGGTCTTTCCCTTCCGCCGTCCGCCCCGTCGAATCCCGCTTTTACATAATAACGTATGCCGCCGCGTTTTTCCTGCTTATTTATGGTAAAAAAACGATTCTTTTTTCCTTCGATACCCAATTTGAATTTTGCGCATGTTTATGATATAATAGGAAGAGATCCGCAGAACAGGAGGGGTGCGTCTTGAAGTGGGAAGATTCCAATGTCACGCTACCCGTTTCGAATACCAATGAACTTCAAAGCCTGATTGCAAAAAACGCGGTCAAGCTGAAGATTCCCGCCAAGACGGTCTTTCTGGAGCCGGGCAGCAAGCTCGACGGCGTGTATTATATCGCCGACGGGCGCACCCGCCACTATATGATCGCGCAGGACGGCTCGGAAAAGATTCTCTACACCCTTTCGGCGGGCTGGTTTTACGGCGAAACGCCCTGCGCGCTGCACGACGCGACCGGGCTGTTCTCCAAGACGGAAATCTCCTCCATCCTCTACTGCATCCCCAGCGACAAATACGAAATGCTGCTGGACGAAAGCGCGCTGTTTCGGGAGGCCATTCTGCTGAGCTATTCCAAAAA
This sequence comes from uncultured Clostridia bacterium, assembly GCA_934630975.1. GTDB lineage: Bacteria > Bacillota > Clostridia > Christensenellales > Aristaeellaceae > Ventricola. Next base: position 16,928 of record CAKTXH010000021.1, read on the forward strand.
GATGCGCATCCTGCGGCAGGAAATCGCCAACCTCGTCTTCACGCCCTGCAAGGATCGGCTCAAGCGGCTGTATTGCTCCACGGCGGATACCAGCCGGGTCATCGACGGCGGCTGGTACGACCTCAAGCTCAACTACACGCAGTACGAAATCAGCACCATCATCGGCGGTGCGCGCGTCACGGTCAGCAAGCTGATCAACGAGCTTTGCGCGGAGGGCTTTATCCGTGTGCTCAACCGCAAAACGCAGATCAATATCCGCCAGTACGAACAGGAGATTTCGGACGGCAAAGCCTGATTTTTGAAAGCGGCCATGCGCCGCTTTTTTGATTGACAAATTCTTCCGGCCGCGCTATAATATCACACATTCCCATCTGTTTAATTGGTTTATTTAGATTCGATTGATTTTGCCCCCGATTTCAAAACATCCTGAACCTTTTCCCCGGGTTTGCAGCCTTTTTTTCGTTTTGATTCGGCAAAGTGTAACCTTTTATACAAAGTTTCGCGGGAACACTTTTCAGTTTCATGTTGAATTTGCCCTATTTTTCTGGTATTTTTTAAGCATGAAATGAAATTTCCGAATCAAATATCGTCGGAAATTGCCAAATTATCCTGCACAGCATGGATTTGGGGAGGCATCCTATGGATCAACACATGTACAACGAATATCTGGCGATCCTCCGCGAAGAAATCGTTCCCGCGCTGGGCTGCACGGAGCCGATTGCTATCGCTTACGCTTCGGCCAAGGCGCGCAGCGTTTTGGGGCAGCTGCCGGAGCACATCACCGTTAAATGCAGCGGCAACATCATCAAGAACGTCAAGGCCGTCATCGTGCCCACGACGGGCGACATGAAGGGCATCGAGACCAGCGCCGTGCTCGGCGCGGTCGGCGGCAACCCGGATAAAAAGCTCGAGGTGCTGGTCGATGTAACGGAAGAGGATTTGGCGCTGACGCGTGAGCTGCTCAAAAAGAAAATCTGTTCCGTGGAGCTGATCGAAGGCGTTTCCAGCCTCCAGATCATCGTGGAGATGACCGCCGGGGCAGATTCTTCGCTGGTGGAAATCGCCTTCTCCCACACGAACATCGTCCGCATCGAGCATAACGGCGAGCTGCTCTTCAAGAAGGGCCTGACCGTTCAGAACGCAACCGAGACGGATCGTTCCCTGCTCAACCTGAAAGACATCTACGCCTTCGCCACGACCGTGAACATCGAGGACGTGGCCGACCTAATGGAGCGTCAGGTGGATTGCAACCTCAAGATTGCGCGCGAGGGTCTTTCCAATAAGTACGGCGCAAACGTCGGCGCGACCATTCTGGAACATTACGGCGACGACGTGCGCAACCGCGCGCGGGCCTTCCCGGCCGCGGGCAGCGACGCGCGCATGAACGGCTGCGTTCTGCCGGTGATGATCAACTCCGGCAGCGGCAACCAGGGCATGACGGTCAGCCTGCCGGTCGAGGTCTACGCCGAAGAGCTTGAGGTCTCGCGCGAAAAGAAAATCCGCGCGCTGGTGCTCAGCAACCTGATCGGCATATACCAGAAGAACGAGCTGGGCAAGCTCAGCGCCTACTGCGGCGCGGTTTCCGCTGCCGTCGGCGCGGGCGCGGCCATCGCCTACCTGAACAACGCCAGCTACGACGTAATTGAGGAAACCATCGTCAACACGCTGGGCAACGTCTCCGGCATCGTCTGCGACGGCGCGAAGGCCTCCTGCGCGGCGAAGATCGCCTCGTCGGTGGATGCGGCGATTCTCGCCTACCACATGGCCAGCGAGCGCCGCGGCTTCCACAACGGCGAAGGGCTGGTCAAGGAAAGCGCCGAAAAGACCCTCAAGAGCTATGGCCGCATGGGCCGCGAGGGCATGCGCGCCACGGATGTGGAAATCCTGCGCATCATGCTGGAAAACTGATTTTCCTGTCTTCAATTCCATTCAGCAAGCAAAGGCTTCCGCCTTTAGCCCATATCAAGCAACATTTTGAAAGTGAGGATATTGACTTATGATGAATCTTCAAGGCTCCTGGGTGGCCATGCCCACTCCGTTTACCGAGGACAACCAGATCGACATCGAGGGCTTCAAGCTCCTGATTGCCCGCCAGATTAAGTACGGCACGAGCCAGCTTTTCATTCTCGGCTCCGCCGGCGAGGTGACCCTGCTGACCCTCGAGGAAAAGAAGCTGATCGTCAAGTCCGTCATCGCGTACATGAAGGATCGCGCCGCCCGCGGCCTCAAGGTCGTGCCGGTATTCTTCAGCGCCGCGTCCCTGACGACCGAGGCGAGCGTCGAGTTCGCGCAGTTCTGCGAGGCTGAGGGCGCGGACGGCGTCGTCTTCACCGTGCCGCCGTATGTGCTCATCACCCAGCACGCCGCCAAGACCCATCTGGATACCTGCATGAGCAGCGTCAAGATCCCCTGCGGCATTTACAACAACCCGAGCCGCCTGGGCGTGCAGGTTCTGCCGGAGACCATCCAGTACCTCTCCGAGAAGCACCCGAACTTCGTCGTCGATAAGGAAGCCCTGCCGAGCGTGGAGCAGCTGGTTCAGGTGCAGCGCATGTGCGAGGGCAAGGTCAAGATCATGTGCTGCGACTACCCGCACTACTCCATCGTCATCCCGACGCTGGCTGTCGGCGGCACCGGCACGGCCAACATCGGCGGCAACATCATCCCGGAGGAAGCGGCCAAGTATTCCCGCCCGTGGACGGATATGACCATCATCGAGGAGTGCCGCAAGGAGTACTTCAAGTGGTTCCCGCTGCTCCAGGAGCTTTACACCTTCTCCAACCCGATCGTCATCAAGGCGGCGCTGAACCTGCTGGGTCTGCCGGGCGGCCACCTGCGCAAGCCGTATGAGGATTACACCGGCGCGAAGCTGGAGCACCTCAAGGAGACCATGACGCAGATGGGCGTGATCGAGAAGTACCACATCTCCAACGATACCATCGAAATCTAATCGGCCTCCATTCCCCTATTCTTTTGAAGGGAGCGAAACCCAATGGCTGAAAAAGTGATCATCATCGGCGGCACGGCCGCCGGTCTGAGCGCCGCTTCGAAGGCCAAGCGCGTCGATGCGTCGCTGGATATCACGGTTTTTGAAAAATCCGGCTATATCAGCTACGGCGCGTGCGGCCTGCCGTATTTCGTCGGCGACATGATCAAGGAGCCGAACGATCTGGTCAGCCTGAGCGTGGATCAGATGACCCATAAGCGCGGCGTTCCGACCTATATTCATCACGAAGTCACCCGCATCGACCGCGGCGCGCAGATCGTCACCGTCCGCAATCTGGATAACGGCGAGGTCTTCGCGCGCCCGTATGACAAGCTCGTCATCGCGACGGGCGCGCGGCCCATCGTGCCCCGCATCCCGGGCGTGGACGCGGAGGGCGTTTACACCCTGCGCACCGTGGAAGACGGCATCCGCCTCAAGCACGTCGTTCAGAGCGGCGCGCAGAAGAAGGCGGCCATCGTCGGCGGCGGCTTTATCGGCATCGAAGTCGCCGAGGAGCTGACCAACAGCGGCGTGGAGGTGCATCTGTTCGAGATGATGCCCCGCCTGCTGCCCTTCCTGACGGAGAGCTTCTCCGAAGCGGTGCTCGACACGCTGACGCAGCACGGCGTTCACGTTCACCTGAATGCGGGCGTCGAATCGCTGATGACGGCGGAAGGCCGCGTCTGCGGCGTTCGCGCGACAGACGGCAGCGAAACGCCGGTCGATTACGCGCTGCTGAGCATCGGCGTTATCCCCGCCAGCGATCTGGCGCGCGAAGCCGGGCTGGAGCTTGGGCTGAAAGGCGCAATCGTCGTGGATGACGAAATGCGCACCAGCGACCCGAAAATCTGGGCTTGCGGCGACTGCGTGCAGATGAAAAACCGCATCACCGGCGGCGCGGCCTATGTGCCGCTGGGCACGACGGCCAACAAGCAGGGCCGCATCGCGGGCGGCAACCTCGCGGGCGAGCACGAGACCTTCAAGGGTGTGCTCGGCTCGATGGTGACCAAGGCGTTTGATCTGTATATCTCCGCCACCGGTCTCTCGCTGGATCAGGCGAAGGCCGCCGGGTACGACGCCGCCTCCTCCATCATCACCAAGGGCGACCGCGCTTCCTATTATCCGGGCAGCCGGGATAACACCATCTGCCTCATTCTGGATAAGAAGACCGGCAGGCTGCTCGGCGCGCAGGCCATCGGCAGCGAATCCGTGGCCGGGCGCATCAACGTCTTCGCCACGGCCATCACCTGCGGCATGACGGTATCCGAGATCAACGAGCTGGATCTGGTCTACGCCCCGCCGGTCGCGCCGGTGTACGACCCGATTCTCATCGCGGCCAGCCAGGCCATGAAGAAGGTCGAGGGCTGAGCCATGCCGGAGATTTACGAGGTCACCGTCAAAAGCGGCGAGGATATCCGCCAGGTCATTTCCGATTACGTCATCGAAAAGGGCTGGCAGAGCGTGATGATCCCGGCGGCCATCGGCTCGGTCATCGGCATGGAGTTCACCACGCCGATTCAGAACGAGCTGCCACTGAAAACCGCTGTCACCCCCTGCCACGACGCGGCGGAGCTGCTCTCCTTCACGGGCGAAATCATGCGCCGCGAATGTGTCGATCCGGCTCTTCTGGCCGTTTACCCCGATAAAACCAGCCCCCTGTTCGTTCATATCCATGCCAGCTGCGCCACGGCGGGCGGGCATGTGATGGGCGGCGGCATGCGCGCGGGCCGCGCGTTCCGCGCCGTAAGAGTGTTCCTGATTCCGCTATCCGTTACGGTCTGATGGTCCCAGACGCGATTGTTGTTGCAAAAAAAGAAACAGGAGAGATGATCATGAAAAAAATGCTTGCTCTGGTCATGGCGCTGGCCATGACGTTCTCCATGACCGCGCTCGGTCAGGCCGAAGAGATTACGCCCCCGAAAAAGCCGATGCGCTATTCGCTGGGCACCAGCTCCTCCGGCGGCAACTTCTACCTTGTCGGCGGCGGCATTGCCACCGTGCTGAACAACGCGCTCCCGGATTTCTTCGTCATGACGGCTGAAGAGACCGGCGGCTCCACCGCAAACCTCACCCTGATCCAGAACGGCGAGGCCGAGGTCGGCATCAGCATGACCTCCGCGATTGCCGAGGCCGTCAAGGGCGAAGCCGACTGGACCGGCGGCCCGATGGATAAGATTCGCGGCATGGTCGCGCTCTATCCGTCCTACCTGACGATCTACTCCCTCAAGTCCACCGGCGCGACCAAGCTCACCGACCTGAACGGCAAGATCGTCGGTCTCGGCTCCAAGGGCGCCGCGATGGACAGCATCCTGCGCGAGGCGTTTGACAAGATGGGCATCACCCCGTCTTCGATCTTCAACGACGGCCACAGCGCGACCGCTTCCGCCGTGGGCAACGGCAACGTCGGCGTCGCCGTGCTGTTCTCCCTCCCGCCGTTCGCGTCCATCACCGAGCTGGAAGCCAGCAACGACCTCTCCTTCGTCGGTCTGACCGAGGAAGAGCAGGATTTCCTCTGCGAGAACTATCCGTTCTACAGCAAGGCGACCATGCCGGCCGGCTCCTATAAGGCCGTCACCGAGGATATTCCCACCGTTTCCGAGTGGAACATGCTCGTGACCAGCTCCGATGTGCCGGAGGATTACGTCTACCTGATGACCAAGACGCTGCTGGAGAGCAACGACGCGCTCGTGCAGATTTACAAGGGTCTGAGCTACGTGACCGCCGAGAACATTCTCAACTACAACTGCCCGCTGCATGCCGGCACGGTTCGCTACCTCAAGGAGATCGGCATTGATGTGCCGGCCAGCCTGATTCCGCCGGAATACGCTGAGTAATCCGCGCAAACACAGGATTGTTTCGGCCTCGTCCAAATGGGGACCATTCGTTTGGACGGGGCTTTTTTCAAAGCCTGACTTGCCCCGAAGCCTTTCGGTTTGACCGCCTTTCCCCCCATTCATCCAACAAGGAGCAGCATCACATGGAGAAAAAAACGGCATACGATAAGCTTGTGCAGGCTATCGTGATCGCGGTTTCGATCTTTGCCGCCTTTCTGCACATCGGTAACTTTACCGTATTCACCATCCCGAGTATTCTGTTTTACGCCTGGCACCTGCTCATCGGCCTCGTGCTGATCTTCCTGTATTACCCGCTGGGCCGCAAGATGGAAAACAAGACCCGAACGCAAACCATTGTATTTCGAATCATCGACTGGGTCTGCATCATCCTGACGCTGGTGGTCAGCGTTTACGTCATCACCAATTACGAAACCTACGTCTCCAACATGCAGAACAACAAGCTGACGGACGAGCTGTTCGTCTTCGGCTGCATCATCACGCTGCTGACGCTGGAAGCGGGCCGCCGCGTGCTGGGCAACGTTCTGCCGATCATCGCGATTGTCGCGATTCTCTACGCCTTCTTCGGCGACCAGATTCCCGGCCTGTTCGGCCACCGCGGTTACAGTCTGCGCCGCATCGCGCTGGCGATCTTCTCCGACCGCGGCGTTTACGGCTCGCCGATCGGCACATCCGCGAACAACGTCTATCTGTTCCTGCTGTTCGCCGCTTACCTGAACGTCTCCCACGCGGACGTGATCTTCCAGGATATCGCCATCGCGCTGGCCGGACGCAAGCGCGGCGGCCCCGCCAAAATGGCCGTTATCGCCAGCGCGCTGTTCGGCACGATCTCCGGCAGCTGCGTGGCCAACGTCGTCAGCACCGGCGCGTTCACCATCCCGCTGATGAAGCGCAACGGCTATCAGTCCAAGTTCGCGGGCGCGGTTGAGGCGGTCGCCTCCACGGGCGGCCAGATCATGCCCCCGATCATGGGCGCGGCAGCCTTCGTTCTGGCCGACGCGACCGGCACGCCGTACTCCGTCGTCTGCATCGCGGCGATTCTCCCGGCCATCATGTACTACGTCTGCCTGTTCAAGATGGTCGATTTGGAAGCCGTTAAGCACGACCTGAGCGGCCTGCCGCCTGAAATGATCCCGGATCTGGCAACCTCCGTGAAGAAGGGCGTGAAGCTCTTCGTGCCGATTATCCTGCTGCTGGTGCTCATGCTCGGCGTGGGCACGACCCCGATGGTCGCGGCCATCTGGTCGATTGCGGCCAACATCGTTTGCAGCTTTCTGGATAAGAACGACCGCATGACCTTCTCCGACGTGATCGAGGGCGCGGTTTCCGCCGGTAAGTCGCTGTGCACCGTCGTCGGCGCGTGCGCGACCGCCGGTATCGTCGTCGCCGTGTTCTCGCTGACGGGTCTGGGCCTGAAGTTCTCCAACTTCATCGTCCAGCTGGGCGGCAACATGCTGATCCCGAGTCTCGTGCTCTCCATGATCGTCTGCGCGATTCTGGGCATGGGTCTGCCGACGACCGCCGCTTACATCGTCTGCGCGACGGCCATCGCGCCCGCGCTGACCAGCCTGGGCATCCCGGTGCTGGCCGCGCACCTGTTCCTGCTCTACTTCGCCTCCCTCTCCGCCATCACGCCGCCGGTGGCCGTCGCTTCCTACGCTGCGGCGGGCATAGCGGATGAAAACCCGATGACGGTCGGCTTTACCGCCGTCAAGCTGGGCATCACGGGCTTCCTGCTGCCGTTCGCTTTCGCGCTGAATACCGATTACATCACCTTCGCGTTCGATATTCAGACCCTGCTGACCTGGCTCTCCGGTATTGCCATCAGCTATTCGCTGGCGGTCGCGCTTCAGGGCTATGTCGAGCAGAAGATCACGATCTTTGAGCGCATCGCCTATATCGGCGTAATCGTGCTCACCATCACGGCCAGCAAGCTGTTCTCTGTCATCGGCATTGCGCTGTTCGTCGTGCTCTTCGGTTTCCGCAAGATGCAGGCGAAGAAGGCCGCCAAGGCCGCGGCGTAAGCCTCGTTCCCCGATATACGCAAAAAGAGCTGACCTCGCCGTCGGCTCTTTTTCGTATGTCCGTTTTTAGCCCGCGCTGTACGTCCGCCGCATGCAGGCCACCAGCTTTTCCATATCCGCCCACGTCTGTTTGGGGCTGACCAGCCCGATGCGCGTCTGAATCCCCCAATCGACGGGGATGCTCCTCAGCGGCGTATACTGGTGGCTCAGCGGCTCCACGCCGAGGAACGCGTAGCGCTTGGAGAAGCACTCGGTCTGTTCCGCAAAGCCGTACTGCTCCATCTCGATGAGGTGCACGTCTACGTTTTCGCGCCGCACAAGCTCGATAAAGCGGTCGTGATCGGTCATCACGCCCTTTTTGAGCACAGCCAGCGTCATTCCCGCCAAATCCGCAAGGCGCACAGCCTGCCGCTCTGCCAGCGGGTGTTCCGGCGGCACGACGACGCATTGGCGGACGCTGTACAGCGGCGTGAAGTCGTAACCGTAGACCGCAAAGCGCGGGCTTTCCATGTATTCGCAAAAGTCGATTTCGTTCTGCGCCAGCGCATGCAGCACGTTCTCCGCAATGCGCGTGATTTCCAGCGTCACGCCCGGATTGCCATCCCGAAACGCCAGACATTCGCTCAAAAAGCGCGAATCCTCCACGCCCGTCGTCCAGCCCAGCCGAATCGGGCGGCTGCCGGTGCTCCGGCGCATCGCCTCCATCGACGCGTTGGCGATCTCTATGATTTTTTCCGCATCTTTGCGCAGAATTTCACCAGCAGGCGTCAGCTTCAACCCATGATTGGTGCGTATAAAAAGCTTCACGCCGATGCTCTTTTCCAGCGCGTTGATCTGCTGAATCACCGCCGACGGGCTGATAAAGCAATCCTTGGCCGCCGCGGAAAAGCTTTTCTTGTCTGCAACGCAGAGAAACGTATCCAGCTGATGGTTGTACATGTTCCTTCTCCTCGATCCACAGGTTAACCTTAAAGCTATTTTAAGTCTTTCGATGCGCCATGTCAACGAAAGTATGTTAAAATATTGTTATTCGAGGCAGGAACCCGAAAAAAAGAAAAACAGGAGGATTTTGTATGAACATCAAGAAGAACCTTGCGGTTCTCAGCGCGGCCGCGCTGATGAGCCTGCTCTGTTCCGGCGCGATGGCCGACGGCTACACCGCCGGCACGTACTCCGCAACCGCGCAGGGCTACGGCGGCGACGTGACCGCCACCGTTGAAGCAAGCGACAGCGGCATCGTTTCCGTCTCCTTCACCGGCGAAAACGAAACCCCGGCCATCGGCGGCGCGGCGCTGCCCCAGCTGGCGGAGGCCATGACGCAGGCTCAGAGCGCCGATGTGGACGGCGTGACGGGCGCGACGCTCACCAGCACCGCCGCCAAGACGGCGGCCGCTGAGGCCATTGCAGCGGCTCAGGGCGGCAGTGTGGACGATGCGGACGTGAAGATGAAGCCCGGCACCTACACCGCCTCCGCGTGGGGCTTCTCCCAGGTGCGTCAGGTGCCCGTGACCGTCACGGTGGATGAGACGAACATCCTCTCCATCGAGGTGGACAAAGAAGCCGCCGCCGAGACGACCCACCTGCTGCAAACCGCCATCGACCTGATGATCCCGCGCATGGTCGAACATAATTCGCTGGCCATCGACGCGATCACCGGCGCGACCTCCTCCTCCAACGCGGTCAAGGCCGCCGCGGCGGACTGCGTGGCGCAGGCGCTTGCCGCCGCCGGAACGGACGCGAGCGCGATCAACCATTTCTACGTCAAGCCCGACCTGAGCACGAACGAGACGGTCGAAGAGAACGTCGATGTGCTCGTCGTCGGCATGGGCGGCACGGGCACGGCCGCCGCGATGCACGTCGCCGAGCTTCAGCAGGCCGCCGGTCAGCCGGTGAGCGTGCTGGCGCTTGAAAAGTCCGGCTCTTACGGCGGAACTTCCAGCGCGACGACCTCGCTGCTGGCCTTCAACTCCGAAAAGACGGAAGAGCTGGTCGGCGAAAGCGCAACGGAAGTCGATATGCGCGCCAGCCATCGCGACACCGAGGGCGCGGACGTGAGCGAGAGCTTCTACGTCGATCCGCAGGATGTGCGCGATTACCTGACCGGCACCGGCATCCTCGGTTCCGGCAACGACAAGGCCGAGATCTTCTGGGATCACGTGCTCACCGAGTCCGGCAGCCTCGTCGATTGGCTCATCGGCCACGGCTTCTACTTCGGCCAGCCGCGCCTGGGCTTCTGGGGCGATTGGCATACCCAGTTCTATTACTGCGACGGCGCGGGCGAAGCGAACCTGCAAAAGATTCACGACTGCTTTGATACGATGGTCGCGGATTACGTGGCGCTCGGCGGCCAGTATCTGACCGAAACCGAAGGCTATGAGCTGATCTACGACAAAGATACCAACACCGTCACGGGCGTGAAGGCCCGCAATCTGGTGGATGGCACCGAATACGTCATCCACGCGAAGGCCGTCATTCTGGCCAGCGGCGGCTTCGGCGGCAGCAGCGAGATGATGACCGAATACAATGGCGGCGACTACTGGCTCTTCGGCATGGCGCAGAACGACGGCAAGATGATGAAATCCGCCATCGACATCGGCGCGGGCACGCTGGGCATGAACGCCTCCATGTGGGGCGGCGTGCACAACATCTCCACCAAGCCGCAGCTGCATGTGTTTGAGAACCACTTCGCCGAGGACGGCACCATCGACATCTGGCGCGACGACGTGGCGGCCTGGTCGCTCAACGACGTGCCGAATATCATCGTCGCCAGCTATGACTCCATGTGGGTCAACGAGGAAGGCAAGCGCGCCGTGAACGAGGACATGATGTGGGCGTGGCCGCTGGACGGCGCGGATTACTACACCATCGTCGATCAGAACTGGCTGGATAACATCCGCGACAACGGCTTTGCTGAGAACCACGTCGAGCTGTTCTGCAACGCGGGCTATGCGACCTTCCCGCTCAACACGCCGATCCCGGAGATGAACGACGTGCTGGCCGCCTGCGAGGAAGCGGGCATCGTGGTCAAGGCCGATTCCATCACCGAACTGGCCGAGAAGCTCGGCATTGACGCCGCGACGCTGGAAGAGACTTACAACACCTATAACGAGGCCTGCAAGACCGGCGTTGATCCGCTGGGCAAGGCCGCGCAGTACCTGACCAGCATCGACAACGGCACGACGCTCTATGCGTTCCACGCCGCCCCGCGTCCGTACAGCTCCATCGGCGGCCTGAACGTCAGCAAGGATATGGAAGTGCTGACCACCGACGGCGAGACCCGCATCAACGGCCTGTATGCCGGCGGCACCGACGCGCTCGGCGCGACCGCCCCGTCCTTCGGCGGTGAGCTTCAGCTCTGGGCTTACATGTCCGGCTATGACGCTGCGGAGAGCGCGGTTGCGTACACCCAGCAGTAAGGCATTGTAAAAACTTGAAAACCCGCCCCCGCTCCGCGATCTATCGGAGTGAGGGCGGGTTATTTTTGTGCGCCGTTCTCAGGCCCCGCCGGGGCCTGATTCATTCCGGCTTCTTCAAATCCTGTCTCGCGTTGATGATGCTTGGAAATAAAAGAAAAGCTCTCGATCTCTCGAAAGCTTTCAATTGGTCGAGGTGACAGGATTTGATTCTCGCGGCTCGCCGCCGCTCGGTCAGCGCCGTTCTCAGGCCCCACCGGGGCCTGATTCATTCCGGCTTCTTCAAATCCTGTCTCGCGCTGATGATGCTTGGAAATAAAAGAAAAGCTTCCGATTTCTCGAAAGCTTTTTGAATTGGTCGAGGTGACAGGATTTGAACCTGCGACCTTTTGGTCCCGAACCAAACGCGCTACCAAACTGCGCTACACCTCGAAAATGGAGCCAATGAAGGGACTCGAACCCTTGACCTGCGGTTTACGAAACCGCTGCTCTACCGACTGAGCCACATTGGCGTTTAGTCTCGCAAGATCACGCATCCGCCTGACAAGAAGAGATTATATCAGAATCCGTTCGCCTTGTCAATACTTTTTTCACTCTTTTTTCGCCTGTTTTTGAAAATTCTGTCGGTCAGCTCAAAAAAAGGCTTTCGCTGTTTTCCCCCGCGTCGAAATATGGTATACTACAAACAAAAGGAGGTCTGCCGCTTGAAGGACAACCGCATCAATTTTGATTTGGAGCGCAAACTGCGCCGCTACGCCATCAGCGACCTGATGAAATACATCGTCATCGGGCAGGGCATCGTCTTTGCGCTGCTGTATATCTGGCCGACGCTGGGCTACCGGCTTTATTCTCTCATCTCGCTGACCCGCGCGGGGCTCATGCGCGGGCAAATCTGGCGACTGGTGACGTTTGTGTTCGTGCCGCCGTCCAGTTCGCCGATTTTCATCCTGTTCGCGCTGTATTTTTATTATATGATCGGCGCCGGGCTGGAAAACCAGTGGGGCAAGGTCAAGTTCAACCTGTATTATCTGGTCGGCATGCTCGGCTCGATCATCGCCGCGTTGATTACCGGCTATGCGGATAACACGTTCCTCAACCTGTCGCTGTTCTTCGCGTATGCCGCGCTCTACCCCGATGAGCAGGTGCTGCTGTTCATGATTCTGCCGATCAAAATGAAGTACCTTGCGCTCGTCGATGCGGCGCTGTATCTGTATGAATTCATCGTCGGCACTGCGTCCACGCGCATCACGATTGTGCTCTGCCTGCTCAACGTCTTCCTGTTTCTCGGCGGAGACATCATCAACACCATCCGCCGCGAATCGCGCTACTGGAAAACGCGGTATAATTTCCGCAAGGCCATGAGGAAGTAATCTCAAGGAGCTGTCAAGTGAACTGACAGCTCCTTTTATATCTCTCAGCCCGTCTTCCGCGCCGTCAGAATCATCCCGAAAAGCCCGCCCGCAGCCAGCCCCATGCCGAGGTCGGCAAGATACGCGGTCAGTCTCGGGCTTTGCCCCATCATCAGCGCATAGCAGGCGATCCCCAGCGCCATATACAGCAGCCCGACGCACGCGCCGCGCATCGCCCCGCCGCTCTCCCCCGCGCGCATGGCGGTCGTCACGCCCGCGAGGATGGACACGAACTTCACCACCTGATTGATGGCCGTAATCGCCCGATCGCTGGCGTTCCACCAATTCAGAATCAGCGCGAAGACCGCCACGCCGATGATCGTAATCGCCGCCGCGACGAGCACCCCGCGCAGCACGGCGAAAATCGCGCTCTTCTCTGCCTTGCGCGTGCTTCTGCGCGTCGTCCGCTTAAACGAGCCAACGTTTGCAAAGGTTTGATGTTCCATAACCGTTTTCCTCTCCTTCCCTCCAGCGGGAAGCGCCGGAACCTCAGGTTCTGGCCGGGGCGCGGGGCAGCGCCCCGCCGTTCCCTTTTCCCACACAAAAACCGCCCTGTCACAGTCCAAGCTATGACAGGGCGGTTTACCTTATGAGGGAAATCAGATGAGCTGCTCGGAATCGTTGGTCACGGAGAGCTGCTCCACGTTGCGCACGGCCCAGCGGGCGAACATCATCTGGGTCTTCTGCTCGCCGACTTCCACGGTCAGCACGTCGTCCTTGATGCGGACGATGGTTGCGTAGATACCGCCGATGGTGCAGATGCGGTCGCCAACCTTGAGGTTGTCGAGCATCGCCTTGGCTTCCTTGTCCTTCTTGCGCTGCGGACGGATCATCAGGAAGTAGAACACGACAAAGATCAGAATCATCGGCACAAACTGCACGGCATAGTAAACAATGGTCGCGCCGGTGCTCATGGTTTCGGTCGCGGCGGCCGCGTCGGTCGTCGCAGTGGTAGCGGCGGCGTCAGCCAGCAGATTCATCAGGGCATACTTCATGGGGAAAGACACATCCTTTCATTCATTGGGTAACTTCATTATTATAGCCTTTTTTTCCTTATCCTGCAACCGTTACGGACAAATTCATCGACTGACCGCTCACAGGTTACGTTGGGGCTCTGCCCCAACCCCCGGCAGAAAACTGAGTTTTCTGCACTTTCCTCTTCGCTTCGCGCCGCTTGGCCGCCGGTTCGCATCGTCATTTAGAAGTTTCGGCTCATATCGTAATGGCTGAAGAAATCGTTGCGGAATTCCTCGTAACGATCCTCCTCGATGGCCTTGCGGATGCGCTCCATCAGCCTGAGCAGGTAGCGCAGGTTGTGGATGGTCGCCAGCCGTCCGCCGGTGATCTCGCCCGCCTTGATGAGGTGGCGGATATACGCGCGGGAGAAGTTCTGGCAGGCGTAGCAGTCGCAGCCCTCTTCAATCGGGCCGAAATCGTGGGCATACTGCGCGTTGCGGATGACCAGACGGCCCTGATCGGTGAAGCAGGTGCCGTTGCGCGCAATGCGGGTCGCGAGTACGCAGTCGAACATGTCAATGCCGCGGTACACGCCCTCGACCAGGCAGTCCGGGCTGCCCACGCCCATCAGATAGCGCGGCTTGTCGGTAGGCATATAGGGCATCATCGCGTCGAGCATGCCGTACATGACGGGCTTCGGCTCGCCGACGGAAAGGCCGCCGATGCCATAGCCGGGGAAATCCATATCGGCCAGCACCTTCGCGCTCTCGATGCGCAGATCCTCGTAGAACGCGCCTTGCACAATGCCGAACACGGCCTGATCCTCGCGGGTGTGGTAATCCTTGCAGCGCTGCGCCCAGCGGTGCGTGCGGAGCATGGCCTCGTAGGCCGTCTTATGGTCGCAGGGATACGGCGAACACACGTCAAACGCCATCGCGATATCGCTGCCCAGCGCCTCCTGAATGGCCATGCTGGTTTCCGGGCCGATGAACATCTTGCTGCCGTCGAGGTGGCTGCGGAAGTGCACGCCCTCCTCCTTGATCTTGCGCAGGCTGGCCAGCGAGAACACCTGGAATCCGCCGGAATCGGTGAGGATCGGCTTATTCCAGCTCATGAACTT
>CAKTXH010000022.1 GCA_934630975.1 uncultured Clostridia bacterium
GCTAGGAAAGAACCGAGGCTGCCGAGGAAAGCTCCTAGACTGTCGATCAGGATATAACAGAGATTACAGTGTGGTCTGAGTGGTAATTCGGTCCCGCGCACGGAAACGACGCGGCGCGCGCTTTAAAGGGAAACCGCTTCTATGGCGACAGGAAGTAACGCGCGGGGAAAGCCTACCGAACCTAAGCCGCAAGGTCTATTTGTTATATCACCACCTTTCTTTTGCAAGCAGGCTCACGGTTTTTCGTGGGCTTTTTTTACCATAACGGGGAATGGGCGCGCGGGGCGGAAGGCAAAGGCCGCGGAAAAACCGCGCCTGCTGAATTTTAGATGGAGTGAACAACTTGTGAGTAAAAGGGAAAAAACGAAGCAGGAAAAGCGGCAGTGGGTTTTAACGGTTGTGATTCTTTCCTTTGTGCTTTCCGTGGCGATGTCGGTTTTAACAAGCCTGTTTGTCGATTCGGCGGGGCTGCTGGTTGCGCTGCTGGTGCTGATTGTGCTGATTTCCATCGGCGTGATCACGGACGTCATCGGCACGGCGGTCACGTCTGCGGATGAACAGCCGTTTATCGCGATGGCTTCCAAGCGGATCAAGGGCGCTAAGCAGGCGCTTCGCCTGATCCGCAAGGCGGAACGCGTGTCGAGCCTGCTCAACGACGTGGTGGGCGATATCGTCGGCGTTATCAGCGGTTCGGCTGGTTCGGTGATCGCGCTGTATCTGGCGGCGATGGGGCTGCCGACGGCGGTGGCCTCCGTGCTGATTGCGGCGTTCACGTCCGCGTTTATGATCGGCGGCAAGGCGGCGGGCAAATCCATCGCGATTGAGCAGAGCGCGAACATCGTGCTGTTTGTCGGCAAGGCAATGGCTCTGTTTGAGGGCAAAAAGACGAAACGAAAGAAAAATAAGAAAAACTAAGGGGGTGCGGTCAATGGCGATTCTGCCTGAAATCAGCGGGCCGGATGATGTCAAGCGTCTGGATGCGAAGCAGCTGGACGAGCTGGCCGCAGAGCTGCGGCAGACGATTATTGATACCGTGTCGCGTCAGGGCGGGCATCTGGCGTCTAATTTGGGCGACGTCGAGCTGACGATTGCGCTGCACAGGGCGTTTAACAGCCCGACGGATAAGCTGGTTTTTGACGTCGGCCATCAGATTTATGCGCATAAGCTGCTCACAGGCAGGCAGGAGCAATTTAAAACCCTGCGCTCCTATCACGGCATGAGCGGTTTTCCGTGCCGCGCCGAAAGCGAGCACGATTTGTTTGATACGGGCCATTCGTCCACATCCATCTCAATGGCGCTGGGTCTGGCGCGTGCCAGAGATTTGAACCATGAGAATTATCACGTCGTGGCAATTGTAGGCGACGGCGCGCTGACGGGCGGCATGTGCTACGAGGCGATGAACGACGCGGGCAACGGGCACACGCGGCTGATTGTGGTGCTCAACGACAACGAAATGTCCATTTCGAAAAACGTGGGCGCGCTGTCGGAGTATTTTAAACACCTTCGCGCGAGCGCATCGTGGTACGGCAGTAAAAAGCGTATCCGCGATAAGCTGACGCATATTCCGCTGGTCGGCAAGCCGCTGGCTCATGTGATTGAAAACGCGAAAAACATGGTTAAATCCGTGACGACAGGCGGCGAGATGTTCGAGGCGCTGGGTTTCCGCTATCTCGGCCCGTTTGACGGCCACAACATCGAAGAGATGACCCACGTGTTTGAAGAGGCGAAGCAGGTGCAGGATACGCCGCTGCTCATTCACGTGATTACGAAAAAAGGTTACGGCTATGATCTGGCCGAGCGTCAGCCGGAAAAGTTTCACGGCGTTGCGCCGTTCCGCGTGGAAAACGGCATGAAGCGCAGCCAGAGCAGCAAGGAGAGCGCCGCGCAGGCCGCTGGTAAAGAGCTGGTGAACATGGCCGCGGAGGATGCACGCGTGGTTGCGGTGACGGCGGCCATGGCGGGCGGCACGGGTTTGACGGAGTTTGCCTCGTATTATCCAAGCCGCTTTTTTGATGTGGGCATCGCCGAACAGCATGCGGTGAGCATGGCGGCAGGCATGGCGCGCGGCGGCTACCGCCCGTATTTCGCGGTGTATTCCACGTTTTTACAGCGCGCATACGATCAGATTGTCCACGACGTATGCCTGCAAAACCTGCCGGTATGCATCCTTTCGGATCACGTGGGTCTGGTTGGCGACGACGGCAAAACGCATCACGGCGTATTGAGTGTGCCGATGCTGATGAGCATCCCGAACCTGACGCTGCTTGCGCCGCGCGATACCCAGCAGATACGCCAGGCGGTGCGCGCTACGCTCAAGCTGGACGGGCCTTGCGTCGTTCAGTATCCCAAGGACGGCATCGAGCCTTACGCGCAGAACGTGACGGGCGAATCGTTTGCCGTCGGCAAATGGCAGACGCTCATCCCCGGCGGCCAGGACGCGGTGATTCTCGCATACGGCAGAATGACGCTGAACGCCATCAAGGCTTCCGAACTGCTGGTTAAACGCGGGCTGTCGGTCGGCGTGATTGACTGCTGTTCGCTCAAGCCGCTGGACATGGATTGCCTGCATGCGCTGTTTAAACGAAAGGCAAAGCTTGTTACGGTCGAAGAAGGCGAAATGATCGGCGGCTTCGGCTCGGAAATTGCGCGCGTCTGCGTGGAGGAAAGCGCGGAAGCCCCGGTGCAGATCATCGGGCTGGAAAACCGCTTCATCACGCATGGTTCCGTGCCGGAACTGCTGCGCGAATGTGGGCTGATGCCGGATCAACTGGCGGATCGGATTGAAAAAATCGTGGAAGACAAGGAGAACAGTCATGTCGGATAAAAAACGGGTGGATGTCGCGCTGGTGGAGCGCGGGCTGGCGCAGAGCCGGGAAAAGGCGCAGGCGCTGGTGATGTCCGGCGTGGTGTATATCGGCGAGAACAAGGTGGACAAGGCTTCCATGCAGGTTACGCCGGAGGACGAGCTGATCGTGCGGCAGACGGGTACCGGCTATGTGAGCCGCGGCGCGCTGAAGCTGGAAAAGGGCCTTGCGGTGTTCGACGTGAAAGCGAAAGACCGCGTGGCGATGGATCTGGGCGCGTCCACGGGCGGCTTCACGGATGTGCTGCTGCAAAACGGCGCGGCGCATGTGTACGCCATCGACGTGGGCTATGGCCAACTGGATTGGAAGCTGCGCAACGACCCGCGCGTGACGGTGATGGAGCGCACCAACGCGCGCTATCTGACGGCGGACGACCTGCCGCTAAAGCCGACGCTCGGCGTGATGGATGTGTCGTTTATTTCGATTACGAAGATTCTGCCCGCGGCCGCGGCTATCATGGGCGAGGACGGCGAGTTTATTTCGCTCATCAAGCCGCAGTTTGAAGCGGGGCGCGACCGCGTGGGCAAAAAAGGCGTGGTTCGCGATGCGCAGGTTCATCTGGACGTGGTGAAGGAGATCCTGCATTTTATTGATGCGGATATGGGCTGGACGGCGCAGAATCTCTCCTTTTCGCCCATCAAGGGGCCGGAGGGCAACATCGAGTTTCTGGTGCACATTCTGCCCAAGAGCCGCGCGACGCACAGCGTGACCGAGCAGGAGGCCGCCGAAGTCGTCCGCCAGGCGCACGAATCGCTGGGCAACGTCTGATTTTTGCAGAAAAAGGGAGGACATCGGCGCATGATTCGCAACGCGATGTTTTATCTGAACCAGAATAAGCCGTCGGTTTATGATACGGCGCGGGTCTGCGCCGAACTCTGCCGCGAGCGAGGCATTGAGCCGATTTTCTTTGAAGCGGATCGGGAAGATCTGCTTGAAAAGCTCGGCAGCGAGGCGGAAACGGCGCGGTATCTGCCCGAACCGGACGCGCAGACGGTCGATATGCTCTTTGTTTTCGGCGGCGACGGAACGGTGCTGCGGGCGCTGGATATGTATGTGGACAGGGATATCCCGATTCTGGGCATCAACCTCGGGCGGCTGGGCTTTCTGCTGGAGACACAGACGCAGGAATTGCCGGATGCGCTGGATATGATTGTCCGCGGCGAATATACCATCGAACGGCGGATGATGCTCCATGCGGAGGGCATGTGCAACGGAAAGCCCGTTTCGGCCTACGCAACCAATGAAATCAGCATTTCGCGCGGCCTTTCGCAGCGCATGATCGCGCTGGATGCGCTCGTCGGCGGTACGCTGGTGGATCATTATATTGCGGACGGCGTGGTGCTGGCTAGTCCGACCGGCTCGACGGCCTATTCGCTTTCGGCGGGCGGGCCGATTGTCAGCCCGGATGTGCCGTGTTTCGTGCTTAACCCGATCTGCCCGCACTCGCTGCAATCCAGACCGATTGTGCTTTCCGCCAATGAGCAGGTGACGCTGCTGCTGAATATGAAGGAAATGCGCGACGGGATTCAGCTTTCCATCGACGGTCAGGCGATCTGCCGCATGCGCAACGGAGAGCGGCTGACGGTGACGCGCTCGCCGCATGACGCGCAGCTCGTGCGTTTCCCGAGAGAGCGCAATTTCTTTTCGCTCCTCAAGGATAAACTGTCGCAGTGGAGCTTATAAACGAAAATCCGACGAGACGGACGGTTTCTTTTTACCCATAATCCATTCAAGGAGGACGCTATGAAGGCAAAACGGCAGGCTTTGATCCGCGAAATTGTGGAGAGTCAGAGCATACAGACGCAGGAGGAGCTTGCCGAAGCCCTGCGCGCGCACGGCATGGTGGTTACGCAGGCGACGGTTTCCCGCGACATCAAGGAAATGCACCTGTTCAAGGTGCTCGCCGAGGACGGAAGCTATCGCTATGCGACGATTGATAAAAACGATCAGGGCGTGGGCGACAGGCTGATTCGCATGCTCTCCGATTCGGTGGTCGATCTCAACAGCGCCAACAACCTGATTGTGATCAAGACGCTTTCCGGCAGCGCACACGTCGCCGCGGAGGCAGTGGACAGCCTGCGCTGGCCGGAAGTGCTGGGCACGATTGCGGGCGATAACACGATTCTGGTCATTGTGCGATCCAACGACGAGGTGGACGCGGTGATCCGCCGGTTTAAAAACATCGTCAAGTAAGAGGAGAAGATTGCGATGCTTTTGCAGCTTAGTATTCATCATCTCGCGCTGATTGACGATATGACCATTGATTTTGCGCCGGGCATGAACGTATTGACCGGCGAAACCGGCGCGGGCAAATCCATCGTCGTGGACGCGGTGAACCTTGTGCTCGGCGAACGCGCGGACAGGGATTTAATTACAACCGGCGAAATGAAGGCGCGCGTGGAAGCGGTGTTCGATATCGCGGACAACGAAAAGGTGAAAGCGCTGCTCAGCGATTTGACGCTGACTGGGGATGAGGATACCGCGTCCATTTCGCGCGAGTTGACCAGCGCCGGGCGGAACATCTGCCGGATAAACGGCACGATTGTTCCGCTTCAGACGCTCAAGCAGGTTTCTGCGCAATTGCTGGATATCCACGGCCAGCACGAGCATCAGCTTCTGCTGGACAGCAAAAACCATATCGGCTATCTGGACGAATACGCGGCGGATGAGATTCGTCCGCTGCTTGCCGAAAACGAGACGGCCTACGCGGCATGGCGACAGACGGCGCAGAAGCTTTCCAAACTGCGCAAAAGCGTGGCCGAGCGCGAACAGCGCATCGACATGCTGCGCTTTCAGCTTGAAGAATTGCGAAGCGCGCATTTGACGGCGGGCGAAGAAGAAGAGCTGGAACGCCAGAAGGTATTTTATCGAAACGCGGGCAAGATCATGTCGGCGTTCGACGAATCCTGCGCGCTGCTCAGCGATGGCGTGGAAGGCGGCTCTTCGGCGGTGGAATTGCTGCGCGAGGGCGTGAATGCGTTGGAGCCGGTGGCCTCGCTTGACGCGCGGTATGAAACCGTCTACGCGCGTTTGGACGGGCTTTGCTACGAAGTGGAGGATGCGGCGCGCGACCTGCGGGATCTGCGCGAGGACATGGATTATGACGGCGAGGAAGCCGAGCGCGTGGAAAGCAGGCTGGATTTGCTGCGCCGATTGAACCGCAAGTACGGCGCGACGACGCAGGATATGATCCGCTATCGGGATAAGATCGAGGCGGAGCTGAGCGAGCTGGAGGATTCCGACGAGGCGGCCGAACGGTTGGAAAAGGATTATCGCCAGATGACGCGGAAGCTGGAAGAGATTTCCGTGAAGCTGACGCATGCGCGCGAGGAGGCGGCAAGGCGCTTTGAACGCGCGATTGTCGAGCAGCTGCACGATCTCGGCATGAAAAACGCGCGGCTTTCGATGGCGTTTGCGCCGCTGGGCGAAGGTGAAAAGCTACGCGACCGTTTTAGCGCGCAGGGCGTGGACCGCATTGAAATGATGTTCTGCGCGAACCTTGGCCAGCCGCTCAAGCCGCTGGCGCGCGTGGCCTCCGGCGGCGAGCTGTCGCGCATCATGCTGGCGCTGAAAAATCTTTCGGCGCAGAAGCCGGGTATTCCGCGCAGCATGGTCTTTGATGAAATTGATACGGGCATCAGCGGACGCATGGCGCAGGTTGTAGCCGAAAAAATGAGCCAGATCGGCGACCACCATCAGGTGATCTGCGTGACGCACCTGCCGCAGATTGCCGCAATGGCAGATACGCAGTATCTGGTCTGCAAATACGATGAAAACGGCGCGACACGTACCGAAGTGACGCGCCTGAACGAAAACCAGCGTGCGCAGGAGATTGCGCGCATGGTCGGCGGCGCGGCATGCGAAAGCGAGAGCAGCATCCGCCATGCGGCTGTGATGCTAGAAGAAGCAAAGGCGCGCAAGCAGGCGCTTCGCGCGGCGATTGAAGGAAAATAAAAAACTGCGTCGCCCCGCGCAAAGCGCAGAGGCGGCGCGGAAAGATGAAAAACCCGACGGCATTTCCTCCTTTATGGAGAAGAAACGCCGTCGGGTTTGCTTTTAATTTGCGCCCTTGCGGATGGCGATGCACAGCGCGCCGCTTTGAACGGTGCAATCAATCGTAATCGGGAAATCAAACGTATTTTGAAATTCGAGGTTGAGTTTGATGGTGCCGGGCGTGTTGCTTCTGCCGACGGCGGCGTCAACGCCGTGCGGGGCATACGTCGCGCCGCTGGGGCCGTGCGCGTGGCGGTAGATGATGGATATGCCTTCCGGAATTTGGAGCAGAGCATTATAGAGCGTGGTGGAAACCTGGCACGTGCCGCCGCCCGAACCTGCGACGGCCTCGCCGTTGATCAGCACCGGGGAAGCTTTATAGCCGCGGCTTTTACGATACGGCCCGGCAATCGCGTCGAAATCAAAGACGTACCCCGCGTCATAAGTTCCGTTGATATAGTTGCAGCCGACGCGGATGTTTTCCATGCGCCCCAGATTCAGTTCCGTGGTACGCAGGGAATAGAAGGTTGTGAAAACGGAAATGATGTCGCCCGCCTGCGCATAATCGGGATTGGGCGCGACCGGCTCGAGCTGTTTGATGTCGCCGACGTACAGATAGCCGATCACGCGTTTATACGGCACGACGGCCCAGCCGTTCTCAATCTGCCAGATGCTCAGGCGGGAATCGGCTGAAAGGGAGGCGAGCTGCTCGGAATCCGTATCGGGGGAAGCGTACAAAACGGTATCCGTCGCCGTCACCGCCACGTAATTGTTTCGGATAACGCCGTAGGGCGCAATATCATCCGATACGGGCGTGATGTTGTCCACATTGTGACGACCGACAAAGTAGACGCCTACGTCGCCGCGCCAGCAGAAAAGCCACTCCTGATCAAAGCCGAAAATCTGAACGGTTTCGCCCGACTTGAGCGAACCGAAGGATTCGCTGTCCTTATCGGCCTGACTGCGCATGCTCATGGAAATCTTGGAAACACCGGTATAAAGAATTTTCGGCGTGCCGGTTGCGTCGGCGTTTTGCATGAATTTTTCCATGCAGATATCCGTGCCCGTATCCGCGAGCGCGCCGAAAGTCATGCATAGGCAAAGAAAAAAGAGGAGCAAGAAATGTTTTCGCACAGAGAGCCTCCGTCAATCGTTTTAAAGGGAATTGTTTTTTTATTATACCTCCAAACGACGGGCAAGGCAAGCGGCAAAAGCGCATAGTTTGGCCGGGAGGTGTCTTGCAGTGCGGGAAAGCTATGTGCTGAAAAGAAGAAACGGGGAAATCTGCGGCTATATCATGGCGCGGAACGGACAGCTCTGTGTGCGGCTGCCGGATGACAAGGGCATGGCGCAGATTACGGCGGTTTATGCGGACGAAGGCCGAACGTTTGAAGGGAAACTCGACGGAAGCGAAAACACATATGCGGGCAGCGGAGAGCGCCTGCTTGGCGCATATGTCTGTTCGGACGGAAAACTGCTGATGGATACGGGCGAAGCGGCGCGCAGCGCGTTCGAACGAGCTGAAAGACGAAAAACAACCGTTCAAAAGCCGCAAAGCGCTTTAAAAAGAAATGCGAGGGAGGAGACGGAACAGGCGCGCGAACAACATGGGATCAGGAAGGACAAAACCGAGGCGGCGGAGCGAAGGTGGCCGCCGCCGCCCTGCATGCCGGGAGCGGAATATGTAAACGGCGCGTGGACAATCAATCCGAAGGCGGCGCGCTGAAAGTCGCGCGGTTTGCCGCTCGGCTGTGCCGAATCCCGATATCGCGGATATAGTGCGTCCGGCTGCCTTGCAGGCGCGGAAAAGAGGCGGGCGGCGCGGGTTCGGGTACGGGTTTAGGCGTTGACGCAGGGACGGATGGCTGAGGCTGCACGTCGGGACGGCCTTGAACTGCGCTGTACAAATCATAAGCCGTAACGATGGAAGCGGGGGATTTCGGACGGCTGGCGTTCAGCAGGGCATACGGGGAAATCATACAAGCCAACTCCTTTCGCTGTTCCTTTTTCCATTCTATGCCTGTAAAACGAAGGCGTTCCATGGAAAAAAACAGACGCATTTCCACCTTTTCGATAAAATGGGATTGTGAAAAGAGCGAGCATCATGTATAATGTCAATAACCGAAGATTGCCTGAAATGAGGTGTATGAATTGGACGAACAGAAGAACGGAACGCCTGCGCCCAGGAGACGCAGACGCGCCGACGTACAAAGAACGGTAATCAGCGAGGATTATACAGACTCTTTCCGCCCGGAGGAGGAACAGCCCCGGGAGGAGGCGCGACAGACGCACAGCGAGATGCACAAGCCTGTGCAGAGCAGCGTGCAGCGCCAGGTATGGGAAGAAGAATATGATGATTTCGACGAGGAGCCGCGCGCCGAAAAAGGCGGTAAGCGGCGCGGCAGGGGCGGCAGCACGGGATGCCTGATCGGCATTATTATTTTGCTGCTGATCGTCATCGTCGTGTTTGTGCTGGGCTGGATGGTGTTCCCGAATCAGAAGGATGAAATCCTGACCCGAATCGGCGTGATGGCCACGCCGACTGCGGCGCCTACGGCTGAACCGACGGCTACGCCGACTGTGGTGCCTACGGTTGAACCGACGGCCACGCCGACGGCGACGCCCACGGCTACGCCGACCGCCACTCCGACGGCAACGCCCACGGCCACGCCGACCGCGACCCCGACGGCAACGCCCACGGCTACGCCGACCGCGACCCCGACGGCAACGCCCACGGCGACCCCGACGGCAACGCCCACGGCCACGCCGACCGCGACCCCGACGGCGACGCCCACGGCCACACCGACGCCTACGGCCACGCCGACCCCGTCCCCGACGCCTACGCCGACTCCGACGCCCACCCCGACCCCGTATCGGGCCGAAAAGGCTTCTGCTTCGGAAAACGCGCTGCCGGAGAAAGTGATCAAGAGCAGCTTTGTCGTTTCCGACGGGCAGAAGGTTGAAACGTATACCAGCGGCGAAACCGTCAGCATGGGCGACCCGGACCAGTATACCGCTCAGGGCGGCGTGCTGACCTTCCGTGGCGGCCCGCTGCGCCAGAATTCGGCGTATGGTACGGTCGAAGTGACGGAAGAACAGCTTTCCGTCGTTCGCGGCATGCGCACCTCCAAGCTGGATAACACGTATACCGGCTTTGGGTTCGGCAGCCAGCCGCTGATCGTCAAGTGGTACAAGAACATCCGCGAGATGATGAACATCACGGATGAATCGAAGAACACGACGGCGATGAAGGAAGTCATTGTGCCCTCCGCCGATGGCAAAATCTACTTCTATGATCTGGATACGAAGGTGTATTCCCGCCCGGCGATTGATATCGGCCTTCCGGTTGACGTGACGGCCAGCGTAAACCCGTATGGTTACCCGCTGCTGTATGTCGGCCAGAATGTGGAAGCCACGTCCACCTACACCGGTGTGATCGGCATGCGCATTTACAGCCTGATCAACCAGAAGCTCATTGATTTTGAAACCAGCAAAGATGACGCTGCGCTGGGCAAAGATGACGCTGTTGCGCCGTCCTCCATCGTGGAAAGCGGTTCGGATACGCTGGTGTATACCGCGAAGAACGGCCTGCTTTACACGCTGGCGATGAATACCGCGTTCGATCTGGAAAACGCGACGATTTCCGTTGACCCGGTTAAGACCGCATATGGTTATACCAGCGGCGTGCGGAATTTCAGTCAGGGCATTACCGGCGGCGTGGCCAGCTATGGCGACTACGTGTATTACGGCGATAACACCGGCATCCTCCAGTGCGTAGATATGAACACGATGCAGGCCGTATGGGCCATCGACCTGGGAGAAAGCATGATGTGCACACCTGCGCTGGAAACGGATGACGACGGCGGCGTGTACCTGTACACGGGCACGGCGCTGAGCAGAAATGGGCGCAGCGCGCAGATCCGCCTGCTGAAAATCGACGCGCTGACCGGCGAAATCATTTGGGAATGTCAGAGCGCGATCAAGGGCAAGTATTCCAGCAAGGAAGCGAAAGCCGGCTCTTACGCAGGCTTGATGGCGTCTCCGCTTGTCGGCGACGGCGAGATCAACGACCTCGTTATTTTCAACGTGAACCACGTGGAAATGGATGACAAGAGCATCTGCGCGGTGGTGTATGCGCTGGATAAGACGACCGGCGAGGAAGCGTGGAATCAGCCGCTGGACGTGGACTCCATGTCTTCTCCGATTGCGTTGTATCAGCGGGATGGCAAGAGCTACATCGTTATGGGCGACAACGGCGGTACGCTGCGCCTGATGGACGGTTTCAGCGGAACGACCATCAGCACGCTCAATCTGGGCAGTGCGATTCAGGCGTCCCCGGCGGCCTATGGCAACGAGATTGTCGTCGGCACGACGGGCGGCATGCTGTATTTCGTTGAACTGAAGTAAGAAACGGAAGGCCTGCGCCGCCGCGGGGATGACCTGCGGCGGCGCGTTTTATGCGGAAAGAAAAACGGGAGGCTTTGCGCCATGCATACCTACGTGATTGCGCTCGATCAGGGAACGACCAGCTCCCGCGCCGTTTTATTCGACGAAAATGCGCGGATTGTCGCCATGAAGAGCTATGAATTTGAACAGATTTATCCGCAGCCCGGCTGGGTGGAACACGATCCGGCGGCGATTCTGAACACGCAGATTGACGCGCTGCGCGAGGTTGTCCGCATTTCCGGCGTTCCGCTGGACAGCATCGCAGCCATCGGCATCACCAATCAGCGTGAAACCACGCTGTTGTGGGATCGCAAGACGGGCAGGCCGCTGCACAATGCGATTGTCTGGCAATGCCGCCGAACCGCGCCGATTGTCGCCAAACTGTGCGAAGACGGGCTTGAACAGCACATCAAATCCGTGACGGGGCTGGTGCCGGACGCGTATTTTTCCGGCAGCAAGCTGAGCTGGCTGCTGGATCGGCTTGAACTGCATGAGCGCGCCGAACGCGGGGAAATCTGCTTTGGCACGGTGGACAGCTTTCTGGCGTGGAACCTCATCAGCGGGCGGCCCCATGTGACGGACGCAACCAACGCAAGCCGCACCATGCTCTTTGATATCCATAAAAATGACTGGGACGATACGCTGCTCAGCGCGCTGAACATCCCGCGCGCCGTTCTGCCGCGCGTAACGGATACCTCCGGCGTGATCGGCATGCTCGATCCGTCCATCCTCGGGCGGTCGATTCCCGTCGCGGCGCTCTGCGGCGATCAGCACAGCGCGCTTTTCGGGCAGGGCTGCTTTGAGCCGGGCATGATGAAAAATACGTATGGCACAGGCTGCTTTCTGCTGATGAATACGGGGAATCAACCCGCTGTGAGCCGAAACGGTCTGGTTTCCACCATCGCGTGGCGGCTGAACGGAAAATGCACGTATGCGCTTGAAGGCAGCGTTTTCGTTGCAGGCGCGGCGATTCAATGGCTGCGCGACGAGATGAAGATCATCGAACGCGCTTCTGAAACGGAAACGATTGCGCGTTCTCTGCCGGATAACGGCGGCGTATACATGGTGCCGACCTTCACGGGTCTCGGCGCGCCGTATTGGGATATGTACAGCAGGGGCATGATCATCGGGCTGACGCGCGGAACGGGGCGCGCGCACGTCGTCCGCGCCGCGCTGGAATCCATCGCGTATCAGTCGGCCGATCTGGTCAGCGCGATGGCCTCCGACTGCGGACGCGAGCCGTCCGAACTGCGGGTGGATGGCGGCGCGAGCGCGAATCAATTCCTGATGCAGTTTCAGGCGGACGTGCTGGGCTGCAAGGTGATTCGCCCGGCTGTGATTGAAACGACGGCGCTCGGCGCGGCGCTGCTGGCCGGGCTGGCCGTCGGCGTTTGGAAGGATATGGACGAGATTCGCCGCGTCTGGCAGATGGATTTGAGCCTGACCCCGCAGATGAGCAGGCAGGAACGGGAAAAAGCCATGACGGGCTGGCATCGCGCCGTGAAACGCAGCATGCGCTGGGCGGCCGAGGAAGAATAAAACCCGAATGAACGCGGGCGCATCCTGCATGCGCCTGCATATTTTTATGGGAATTTTTACCCGGTCGATAGGTTTTTACAGGTTTGTGTCGAATAATGCTTTATGTCGTTTCAACGCATGAAACGGTATGCAAAAGGACGGAAGAAGGCGCAGGCCGCTTTTTTCATCCCCGCAAAAGACGAATCGGAGGCCAATCTCCTGATCGGAACGGTTCATTCCGCCAATTTTTGACGGAATCGGATGAATATATGCGTCAATCCGTGAAAAATTGCATGAACGATGCAGGAATGAGCAAAAAAACGGCGAAAAAGAGTAGGACGGTGAAGGACGATGGCCGGAAGGCTGCCCCAGGCATGGCTTGACGAGCTTCGCGACCGGGCGGATATCGTGCAGGTCGTTTCGCGATATGTGCAGCTCAATCCCAAAGGCGGCCGCTATTGGGGGCTTTGTCCGTTTCACGGCGAAAAAACGCCGTCCTTTTCCGTCAATCCGCAGCGGCAGATGTATTATTGCTTCGGCTGCCACGCGGGCGGCAGCGCCATCACGTTTGTGATGGAAATAGAACATCTGGATTTTATGGACGCGGTCAAGCTGCTGGCCGAGCAGGTGCACATGGAGGTGCCGGAGCTGACGCATAGCCAGGAGGATGCGGAGAGCAAATCCCGCAAGGAACGGCTTTACGAGGCGAACAGGCAATGCGCGCGCTTTTTTCACGCACAGCTTTGGAAAAAGGAGAGCGCGCAGATTCTGGAATACCTGCACGGGCGGGAGTTGAGCGACAGCACCATCCGCATCTTCGGCCTTGGCGCAACGCCGCAGCAAGGGGACGGCGCTACAAGGGCGATGCGCGAATTGGGGTTTACGGATGACGAATTGGTGAGCGCGGGAATCTCCGTGCGGCGGGATGGCCGCGTGTATGATATGTTCCGGCAGCGCGCTATTTTTCCCATCATCGACGCACAGGGACGTGTGCTCGGCTTCGGCGGCCGCGCGCTGGGCGACGTAAAACCCAAATATCTGAATACGGGCGACACGCCGATATTCAACAAGAGGCTCGGCGTTTTCGCCGCCAACCTGCTGAAAAAACAGCGCGGGCTGAAGCGCGTAATCCTTACGGAAGGCTATATGGATGTGATCGCGCTGGTGCAGGCGGGGGTGCCCGGCGTCTGCGCGACGCTCGGCACGGCGCTTACGCTCGAACAGGCAAGGCTGCTCAAGCGTTATGCGCCGGAAATCTGGGTTTCCTACGACGGCGACGCGGCCGGCCAGCATGCGATTCTCCGCGCGCTGGATATCTTCGAAGAAGAAGGCGTTCCGGCTCGGGTGCTCGATTTCCCCGGCGGCATGGATCCAGACGAATACATCAAAGCCTACGGGCCACAGAGCGTGGAACAGCTCAAGCCGATGGATGCGACCGCTTACCGCATGAAGCAGGAGGCGGGCAGCCACGATTTATCCACGGAGGACGGGCGGACGGCTTACGCGATTGCCTGCGCCAAATATCTGGCGAAGGTAAAAGAGCCGGTCGAGCTTGAAAACTACGTCAAGCAGTTGATGGTTTCCACAGGGTTCACGCGGGAGGTTCTGCTGGCGCAGATTGGGCGGACGGAGCTGATTGAAGAAAACAAAAGGCCGATGTTTCGCCACGCGGCGCGGCCTTTGGAGGAGAAAAACGAGGGCGTGGATACCGAAACCTCCGCGGCGGAAAAGGGGTTGCTCGTTTTGCTGGCGGAAGGCGGCATAGAGCCGGGAACGATTTCTGCGGATGATTTTATTTCGCCGCAGAGACGGGCGCTGGCACAGAAGCTGCTGGACGGCGTGACTCCGGCGGCGATTTTGGAAGAAATTGACGACGAAGAGGAGCGGAGCCGAACGGCGAAGCTGCTCTCAAGTGAAAGCGGCGCGGGCGAACAGGAGCTGCGCATGGTTGCAGACTATCTGCGTGTGCTGGAAAAGAAGCGGAAAGAAAATGAAATCAACGCGCTTAAAGAAAAGATGAGCACACAGCAGGGCGAAGAAAAGCGCAGCACGCTGATGAAAATACAGGAACTACTGGCTCAGGAAAACAAGACCGGGAGAAGGGAATGATCGTTAGTGGCATTGAACAAGGAACAGGCACAGCAAAAGGTGAAGGAGATCCTCGACCTTGCGCGCAACGAAAAGAAAACGCTGACCTATCAGGATGTGATGAATAAGCTCAGCGATTTGGATATTGACGCGGACGCGATCGACGCGGTTTTTGAAACGCTGGAATCCGAGGGGATCAACGTCATTAACGCGACGGAGGACGAGACCTCCGTACTGCCTGCCGACGTGACCGGCACGGATATGGATCTTTCCGTTCCCGAAGGCATCAGCATTGACGACCCGGTGCGCATGTACCTCAAGGAAATCGGCAAGGTGCCGCTGCTCACGGCGGAAGAGGAAATCGAAATCGCCAAGCAGATGGAAATGGGCGGCGAAGTGGCTGAGGCGGCGAAGAAGAAGCTGGCCGAGGCGAACCTGCGTCTGGTCGTCTCCATCGCCAAGCGCTATGTGGGCCGCGGCATGCTCTTCCTCGATCTGATTCAGGAAGGCAACCTCGGCCTGATCAAGGCGGTTGAAAAGTTTAACTATACGAAGGGTTTCAAATTCTCGACGTATGCGACGTGGTGGATTCGCCAGGCCATCACCCGCGCGATTGCCGATCAGGCGCGCACCATCCGCATCCCGGTGCACATGGTGGAGACGATCAACAAGCTGATTCGCGTCAGCCGTCAGCTGCTCCAGGAAAAGGGACGCGAGCCGCAGCCGGAGGAAGTTGCGGAAGCGATGGGCATCAGCGTCGAGAAGGTGCGCGAGATCATCAAGATTGCGCAGGAGCCGGTGTCGCTTGAAACGCCGATCGGCGAGGAAGAGGATTCTCACCTCGGCGACTTTATTCAGGACGACGACGCGCCGCCGCCCGCAGAAGCCGCTTCCTTCACGCTGATGAAGGAACAACTGATGGGCGTGCTCGATACGCTCACCCCGCGCGAGAAGAAGGTGCTTTCCCTGCGCTTTGGCCTTGAGGATGGCCGCCAGCGCACGCTGGAAGAAGTCGGGCAGGAGTTCAACGTGACGCGCGAACGCATCCGCCAGATTGAGGCGAAAGCGCTGCGCAAACTCCGCCATCCGAGCCGCAGCAAGAAGCTCAAGGACTATCTGGAGTAAACAAAGTTTCAAAAGAGGCGCGCAGGCGTCTCTTTTTTGATGGCCGCCAATCTGTACAAAAAGGATGAACAACAAGCGAAACATGGCATTTTTGCATGCTTGTGGAAGAAAAGGTGAGAAGATTTCGCTGTTTTTCCTGCAAAAAAAGCTGCTTTCCGCCGCTTTCGACAGCGTAAGCCCTTGACATTATGTACATGTGGCGATACAATAGAACCACTACGATTCGAGGCATTTTTGCCCCAGAGTTCGCGGAAAACCGAACTTTGATGGAGGATACAATCATGTACGATATTCCTGTGACGCTCACGACGAATCCCAAGAAAAAGCCGGAGGACGAATCCAAACTCGGCTTCGGTAAAATCTTTACCGATCATATGTTCATCATGGATTATGAGGCGGGCCGCGGCTGGCATGACGCCCGCGTGGTGCCCTATGGCCCGTTTGTGATGGATCCGGCCTGCACCGTGTTCCACTATGCGCAGGAAATTTTTGAAGGCATGAAGTGCTATCGCCGCAAGGACGGCGGCTTGAACCTGTTCCGTCCGCGCGACAACTTCGCCCGCATGAATCGCTCTGCCGAGCGTCTGGGCATGCCGCAGCTCGACGTGGAGGAAGCAATGGCCGGTCTGACTGCGTTGCTGAAGGCCGATGCGGAGTGGGTGCCGAGCGCGCCGGGCACTTCGCTGTATATCCGTCCGACGATGATTTCGACCGATGTGATGCTGGGCGTTCACGCGTCTAAAACCTATCGCTTCTTCATCATCTGCTCGCCGTCCGGCGCGTATTACGCCAAGGGACTGGCCCCGGTCGGCATTTATGTCGAGCCGGAACTGGTGCGCGCGGTGAAGGGCGGCGTCGGCTTTACCAAGACCGGCGGCAACTACGCGGCCTCGATTCTTGCAGGCGATATCGCCGAAAAGAAGGGCTATGAGCAGGTGCTCTGGCTGGATGGCAAAGAGAATAAGTATATCGAAGAAGTTGGTTCAATGAACATGTTCTTCAAATTCAAGGATGCGCTGGTCACGCCGCCGCTGCTCGGCTCTATCCTCGGCGGCATTACCCGCGACTCCATCATCAAGCTGGCGAAGTACAAGGGAATCCCGGTGGATGAGCGCCGCATCACGGTGCAGGATGTCTTTGACGCGGCGGATAACGGTACGCTCGAAGAGGCGTTTGGTTCCGGCACGGCGGCCGTCGTTTCCCCGGTGGGCCGTCTTGCGTGGAAGGATCGCGAGATTTCCATCTCCGGCGGCGAAATCGGTAAGCTGACGCAGGATTTCTATGATACGCTGACGGGAATTCAGTATGGCGAGCGCGAAGATCCGTTCGGCTGGGTCATCAAGCTCTCTTAAAAGCAAACGATAAAAGGACGAGCGTTGTCCGATTCCGAAAGATAAACGGATGATAAATGGCACCCATGCAAACCACGGGTGCCATTGTCATGCGGTGAAAATGAAAACAATTGCGGAGGAATCGACAATGTTCAGGCAGGAAGAAATATTTCCGGGCGGCTGGTCGGATAAGACCGTGGAGGCCATGCAAAAACGGCGGTTTGAGCAAAGCGTCCGGCAATTAGAGCCGCTCGGAGCGAATCG
Source organism: uncultured Clostridia bacterium (assembly GCA_934630975.1). Classification (GTDB taxonomy): domain Bacteria; phylum Bacillota; class Clostridia; order Christensenellales; family Aristaeellaceae; genus Ventricola. The sequence continues at coordinate 17,630 of CAKTXH010000022.1, forward strand.
ACTGGATGCGTTGACGCCCGGCGCATTGGAACGCAGGCTGGAGCAGAGCTGGCAAGAGATCAAGCGCAAGCCGATGTATCACCAGCAGTTGACGCAGGTGTGGAAGCATGTGCTGGAGACCATCGACGTGCAGGCCGATTGCCTCTCGAACGAGGAGCACGAGCTGGTGGAGCGTGCGATCATTCTGGGCGGAACGGCTCGGATTGAGGACGCGGCGGAACTGGAAGCGGCGCGCGCCCTGTCGCTCAGGCTATGGGCAAGCATCGGTCTGGTTTCCGATAAGCCTTATCTGGAACTTGAAAGAGCGGTTCGTCAGCCTGTGGCGCGCGCTTTTGCCCGTCAGGAGCATGAACGCATCCGGGTGAGGCTGAACGGTTTTCATGAATACCTGATGGGAACGCTGTACCGCGTCGGCGCGATGGATGACCGCCAACCGCAGAAGATGATGATGCATGAAATTTTAGGCGGCGATGAACGGGATGAAGTGCGCATGCATTTGGCGCGGCGATATCTGTGGGCGAGTTACGACTGTATGGATTACAGCGGCGGCGTGATGCTGATTCATCCGGCGCTGGCTGAACCGCAGCGCGTGATTCGAGGGAAACGCCGTTCGAATAATCTGCTGATGATGCCGACGGGTTCGGCGAGCTGCATGGATATTCTCCCGGAAGAAATCCCGCTTCAAAAAGAGGTGGAGCGTGCGATTGCGGGCGCGCTTCGCGACGGTCGCCGCGAGGAAGACGTCGCTACAACGCTTCGCCTTTTGTGCAAGCAGGGCGCGCCGCTGAGCGCGTTGGAAGAGGTTCTGCAATCGGCGCTGATCATTTATGTTTCCGATGCGATGCGCGCTGCGCTTTCCGATTTATACATTCAAATGCCCAAGTGGGTGATGCCCCAAGGCGGCGCAACGCTGCAATAACCAAAGAGGAGAATTCATATGCAATTCGACGTAACGCCCGATCAGGATGGAATGATGCTTTCGCGCCTGCTTTTGCAGGTGGCCGATGTGCCGCCGTGGGCGGTCAAGCAGGCGATGAAGAATCGGGATGTGCGCGTGGATGGTGTGCGGATATCGGGCGACGCGAGGGTGCAGGAAGGGCAGCAGATTCGCGTTTACTGGCCGAAGGAGGCTGTCTCACCGCAGGGACAGAGCAAGTTTGCATTGCCGATTGTTTTCGAGGACGAGCATGTCATTCTCATCAATAAGCCGCAGGGAATTCAGGTGCAGAACGAAGAGAATCCGTTTGCCGGGGATACGGTGCTGACGCGGGTGATTGCGGAAAAACAACGGGCGGGCGAAAAAGCAGACCGAATTCGGCTCTGCCATCGGCTGGACGTACAGACCGGCGGTCTGCTTTTGCTGACAAAAGACGACGCAGCTTATGAAGCAGCCAGGGAAGCGTTTGAAAAGCGGACGATGGAAAAGTTTTATACCTGCCGCGTGAAAGGATGCCCCGCAAAGCGCGAGGCCGTGATGCATGCGTATCTGCGCAAGGATGCGCAGCTTTCCCGCGTTGCGATTACGGATTATCCGGCTCGAGGGGCGCTTGAAATCGTTACCGGCTACCGGGTGATCGAGCCGGGCGAGTATGCGCGGCTCGAGGTCGAATTGATGACGGGCCGAACCCATCAGATCCGCGCGCATCTGGCACATATCGGCTATCCGATTCTGGGGGACGATAAATACGGCGATCGCGCGCTGAATCGTCAGCTCGGGCTTCGCCGTCAGCAGCTTTGGGCGACGCGGCTGGTTTTCCACGCGGACGGTGCGCTGGCTTATTTGAACGGCAGAACGTTTACGGTGGATTGCCCGTTTTGATACGGAGGAGGAAGAACATGAAACGTGTGCGGTTGATTGCGCTGGATATGGATGGAACGCTGCTGCTCAGCGATCATCAGACGGTTTCGCAGCGCAATATAGATGCGATTCGCAGGGCGGATGCGGCGGGCATCCACGTGTGTATCTGCACAGGGCGCATGCTTGAGGATGCGAGCGACTTTGTGAAACGGCTGGATCTGCCGTGTATGCTGATCGCCTGCAACGGAACCCGAATCAGCGACGCGCCGCTCCCCGAAGGCCGCATTATTTACAGGCGTTCGCTTGAGCCGGAGGACGCCAAGCGCGCAATTGATCTTCTGCTGCCGTATCGCATCATGATGAATGGCTTTGAGGATGGCCGGGTAACGACGGTTGCTTTCGCCCCCGGTCAGCATTATCATATCACAGAGCGCGCTTTGGTTGAGGCCTGCTACGGAGAAGAAGCGATGTATGCGGCGGCCAAACGCGGCATTATGAAGCTGTATCTGGCGGAGGATGGTTACGCGGGCGCGGTGGATACCGAGAACACAAAGGCGGCGCGCGCGGCCATTCAAAAGGCGCTGCCGCATTTGCAGCTGACCAAGTCTTCGCCGGGCAATATCGAAATCATGCCGGAAAACGCGGGCAAGGGCACCGCGCTGGCGTATCTGGCGCAGCATCTTGGCCTTGAGCGCGAACAGGTCATGGCGATGGGCGACGCGGAAAATGATCTGAGCATGCTGGAATATGCCTATCACAGCGTCGCAATGGCGAATGGAAGCGATGCGGTGAAAGCGGCGTGCCGTTATCAGACGACGAGCAACGATGACTGCGGCGTTGCGGCGATGATTGACCGCGTGCTGGAAGCGCAGAAGGCGTAAAATTGGCAAAATAAAGCCCGGCGACGGCATACAGACCGATCGTCGGGTTTTGCTTATGCGCTTCAGGTTACAGCGAATAAGCGGCATGATCAAATCGACAGACGGTTTGGATGTGTTCTGCAAGCTGAGACAGATAAAGCTCGTCCTGCTCATCAAACCGGGAAAGGACAGGGCTGTCAATGTCCAGTACGCCGATGACATGTCCCTGATGGTGAATCGGAATGACGATTTCGCTCTGCGACGCGCTGTCGCAGGCGATATGGCCGGGAAAGGCGTGCACGTCGGCGACGCGCTGGATTTCATCCTTTTGCGCCGCCGTGCCGCATACGCCCCGCCCAAGCGGTATTCTCGTGCAGGCGGGCAGCCCGCAGAACGGCCCGAGTGTCAGCAAACCGTCATCCATCAAATAAAAGCCGCACCAGTTGATCTGCGGCAGAGCGTCGGCCAGGAGCGCGGCGATATTCGCCAGATTGGCAATCGGGTTCAGCGTTTCATCCAGCAGGGCGGCGGCCTGCGCCAGAATCAGCTCGTAGCGTGCGGTCGGATCTTCGGGATAACGAGGTTTGGAAAAAGACATGGGGATGCTTCCTTTCAACACAAACAGAAAAAGAGACGTGCCGCGCGACGCGTCTCTTTTGTTTTAGTGGCCGGTGGTTGAACCGAGACCGCCGTTGCGAACGCCCTGCGCATGGTCATCCACCGTGATGCCGAACGGCAGGAAAATGCCCTGCGCAAACGCCGTGCCGGAGGGGACGATCAGCGTTTTGCCTTCGCGGCTGTCGTTGGTCATCCGCATGAAGATGTGTCCTTCGTTATCCGAACGGGCATAATCGCTGTCAATAACGCCGACGGAATTATCCAACTGGAAACGGTATTTGAAGCCCAAACCGCTGCGCGGATAAATCGTCAGCACCCAGCCTTCTTCAATCAGCACCCGCAAACCCGTCGGGATTTTGATGCTTTCGCCTGCGCCAAGCTCAAAGCCGACCGGCGCAAAAAGATCATAGCCAGCGGAACCACTCGTCGCGCGTTCCGGCAGGCGGATGCGCTCATACGCGGCAACGGCCTGTTCGACGGTTTGCTGGGGGAATGTCGCGACCCAATCCGCGACGAATCGGCGAAGGGAAACCTTTTCAAAACGTGCGACACGAACCATAAGAAACTCCTTTGTACCGGTTAATTCTTTGTCCACAGAACGGTTTTTCCGACGGCCAGCGTCTTTTTAACGTCAATCACGCGCTGATTGCTGCTGCCCTTCCAACGCAGGTTGACGTCGCGCAGCGCCTCAACATAAGGGCCGTCCACAATCACGTCAATCAGCGGAAGAAAGTCGAGTTCGTCACGGAAGCTTTCAAACAAATCGCCCGTATAGAGCCAGATTGTCTTTTTCGGGAACTGCTGACGAATTTCGCGAATAAGCTGACCGACGGTTTCGCGATTGCCGGGGCAGAGCGGATCGCCGCCGGAAAACGTTACGCCATCCATGTAATCCCGTGCGATATCAGCAAAAAGCTCCTTTTTTGCCGCATCATCGAACGGAATTCCGCTCTGCGCATCCCAGGTCTGCGGATTCTGGCATCCGCGGCAATGGTGCGCGCAGCCGGAAACCCAAAGCACCGTGCGCAGGCCGTCGCCGTTGAGCATATCATCCACGGTTATGTTATGGTAATTCATGTTACATACTCTTTCTTTCCGCAATTTCGGCCATCTTCGCATCGTTCAGGCGGCTTTCACCGTGAACGCGGGAATAGGAAAGATATCCGTTCATGCGGTCGATTTTCGTCAGATTCGTGCTGCCGCACTTCGGGCAGACGTCCATTTCCAATTGCTGATAGCCGCAGTCGTCGCAGTAGGCCAGCGACAGGTTGACGCCTTCATACAGGCCGAGCTTCATGGCGCGGCGCACCAGCGTGCGGATGGCTTCCTTGTTGTAGCTGACGGGATAGCGCACGTATTGAATCTTTCCACCGTTGGAGAGGTTCCAGAAACGCGATTCGCTGTTCTGCTTTTCAATCGGCGTGATATCCTCCGTCACGTGGCAGTGGAAGGAGTTGGAGACGTAAGGCCGATCGGATACGTTCTCCACAATGCCGTACAGCTTGCGGAACTGCTCGATTTGCAGGCCGCAGAGGCTTTCGGCAGGCGTTCCGTAGATGGCGTAAAGGTTGCCGTCTTCCTTCTTGAACTGGTTCACCTTGTCGTTGATGTGCTGCATCACTTCGAGGGCGAACTGGCCGTCCTCATAGATGCTCTTGCCGTTGTAAAGCTCCTGAAGCTCGTTGAGCGCGGTATAGCCGAAGGAGGCCGTCGCGGTTTTGAGCAGCGGCTTGATCTTGTCGTACAGCCCCAGATGGCCGCCGTAGAAACCGCCTTCGCAATAGGCCAGCGGGTTGGTGCTCGCGCGCATTTCGCCCAGATAGGCATACGTGCGGATGTGCAGGCGGCGGATCAGCTCGAGGTAATAATCCAGCACCTCGTAAAAATCGCGGCTCTCCTTGCGCGCTTTAGCGAGAATCAGCGGCAGATGCAGCGAAACCGCGCCGATGTTGAATCGGCCGACAAAAACAGGCTTATCGTTGTCATCCGCAGGTTCCATGCCGCCGCGCTCAAACCACGGGGAGAGGAACGCGCGGCAGCCCATCGGGCTGATCACAGCGCCGTATTTCTTGTACATCGAGGCCACATAGCCTTCGCCCGTCAGGCTCAGCCAGTCGGGGTACATCGTCTTGGCAGAACACTCGATACCGGCTTCGAAAACATCCTCGAGCGGCTTGCCCGGCCCGTGCAGATTTTCGTCGTAGAGGAAGACCAGCTTGGGGAAGAGCACCGGCTTTTTGTTGTTCTTCTTGCCCTGGCCGCCCGCATGCACCTTGAGGAACAGCTTGCTGGCGAGCTTGGCCATGCGCGTCTGGCCGAGACCCAGCGTCATGGTGATGAACGGATAATCGCCGCGGCTGGAAGCGACGGTGTTGAATTTGTATTCCCAGCCCTGGAAGCCCTGCTCGAAGTCGTTGACGATGTCTTTCATTGCTTCTTCCTGCGCGCGCTCGTCGGACAGGCCGAGGGAGCGATAACGATCGTAGAACATGACGTAGCTGGCCTCGGCGTACTTGTCGAGCAGCTGATCGACGCAGGAAACGGTAAAGCCGCCGTATTGCTGGCTCGCCGCGGAAAGCACGATATCGCCGATCACGTCGAACGCTACATTCAGCGTCTTCGGCTCGTTGTACCACAGGTTGCCCATCTCAAAACCGCCGCGCAGCACTGCGCCCACGTCAAACAGGCAGCAGTTCATCGTGTCCCGGCGGGCGGACATATCGTGAATATAGATATAACCGTCGCGCTGCGCCTGAAGCTCTTCGACCGTCAGAAAGAATTTCTGATAGAGCTGCTTGTTGAGCTGATTGAAAATCAGGCTGCGACGCGTAGAAACCAGCGCGCTGTCCGCGTTGGAATTCTCCTTATCGCCGATGTACATGATGGACTGCGATTTTTTATAAACCGTGTCGAGCATCTGCACAAAATCGGTCTTGTAATTGCGATAATCGCGATACGATTTGGCAACCGCCGGATTGATCGCGTCCAGCGCGCCCTCGACGATGTTGTGCATCTGCGCAATCATGATGCCTTCGACGCCCAGCGCTTCGCATTTTTCGGTGACGAAACGGCAAATAAAGTCCAGCTCCTCCGGCTTGAAGGTGTAAAGCACACGCTCGGCGCTCTTGTTGACGGCGGCGACGACCTTTTGAACGTTAAACGGCTCCTTCGTGCCGTCTTTTTTGATGATGTACATCCCCACACACGTTCCTCTCTTTGTACGACTTGAACCTGAAACCACAATATATAGATGCAATTCGATTTTTAGACACAATATTTAGTTTTCGCTATCGAGAACCATCTTATCACGAAAACAGGGGCAGCGTCAAGGGAGATTGCGCTTAAAAAAAGAAAATATCGTCCGCGCGAACGTTTGTTCTTTCAGAAGAATCCGGCGCGGCAAACGCGCCATGCGGAAAAATGACGGCGGCGGACGCAGGATAAACGGGATATTGTCCAAAACCGTCCGATTCGGCTCTGAAGCGCGTGAAAACTTGCAGGGCGGCGAAGGAAGCGGAATTCCGCACGAGAGAAAGGAATAGACGATAGATGAATGTTTCTCTTCAGCATTGCCAGAATGTTCGATTTTTGCGCCTGCTGAATCACCAAAATCTTGTTTTTGTTTCGTTTTCACACAAAAACGCAAAATTGTGGCATAAAAACAGGAAAAATGACAAACACATTCATTGACAAAAAAGGAAATCAGCGTATAATGAAAACGATGATTATTGTCCCGGTTTTCCGGCGGCAAGAAAGAAGGTTCGACTTCATGAATACGCATTATCACATGACTATCGCCGGCTGCGAGCGCGATCTGCCCATCTGCCCGCTCAATGATAAGCTTTCTATTGGCGCGTTCGTCATCTTTGGCGACTGCGAGCTGACCGAGGCCTGCGCGACCGAGCTGCTCAAGAAAGCGCCGGAATTTGACTATCTCATCACGGCGGAGAGCAAGGGTATTCCGCTGGCGTATGAGATGGCGCGTCAACTGGGCTGCAAGAAGTGGATGCTTGCGCGCAAAGGCGTGAAGCTCTATATGAAGGACGTGATCGGCGTGGAGGTTCGCTCCATCACCACCGACCACGTGCAGAAGCTTTATATCGACGGCGAGGACGCCGCTCTGATGAAGGGCAAGCGCATTTTGATCGTGGATGACGTCATCTCCACCGGCGAATCGCTCACCGCGCTGGAAAAGCTTGTGGAGAAGGCCGGCGGCAACATCTGCGGCCGCATGGCGATTCTCGCAGAAGGCGACGCGCAGGAGCGCGAGGATATCATCTACCTCGAGAAGCTGCCGCTCTTTAACCCGGACGGCACGGTTCTCGGCTGATTTCATGCACAAACAGCCCTTTGACGCATAGGCTTTTAGCAGAACGTCGAAAGGGGCTGTTCTTTTATGGATCAAATCAACGCAACCACGGTCGAGAACGAACTGATTAACCAGACGGCGATTGAGCCGGATACCGGCGCGTGCCCGGCAGGCAGCGAAACCTATCGGGTGCAGCGCGGCGACAGCTTTTATCTGATTGCCCGGAAGTTTGGCGTCAGCGTGCGTGCCCTGATGAACGCCAATCCGAATATCGCGGCGGGGCATCTGCTGGTGGGCGATATTCTGTGCGTGCCGGTGGGCGAGGGGCGATCCTGCCCGGTCGGTTCATCCGCGTATACGGTGCAGCAGGGGCAGAGCGTGGTGGACGTCATGCTGTCCTCCAACGTGTCACTCAGGGCTTTACGCGAGTATAACGAGGATATCCGCCTGACGGCGCTGCGCCCGGGCGACGTGCTCTGCGTGCCGCCGAGCGGGGATAGAGGGCTTTGCGAAAACGGAGGCCCGGTCTACCGGCTGCAGGAGGGCGATACGCTCGATGAAATCGCCGAGCGCAACGGCACAAACGTTGAGCAGCTGCTGCGGCTCAATCCGAATCTGCTGCCCAGCGATTTTGTCACCGGGCAGGTGATCTGCCTTCCGACGAGGCGGCGCGTGACGGAGGAAACGACGCAGGAACAGGAAATCTGATACATAGCAAAAGGAGCGGGCCGCGCGGACCCGCTCCTTTTTGATGATTCGAAATGTGGGCGCTCAGCCCGCTTTTTTGCCGAAGCTGAGCTTGTTTTCCGTGTGGTTCATCAGCCGCTTGATGTTCGGCGCATGCCGCCAGATGGCCAGCAGGCAGATGGCGATTACCGATCCCCAGATTACCGGGTCGCAGGGCGTGGTGAACATGATGAAAAACGGAAGCGTGACGGCCGCACCCAGCGAACCGGCGGAGACATAGCGCGTCGCTGCGACCAGCAGCAGGAACACGCCGAACGCGCACAGCGTCTGCACCGGGAACACGATGAGCAGACAGCCGAAGCTTGTCGCAATGCCCTTGCCGCCTTTAAAACTGAAGTAAAGCGGGAAATTGTGCCCCAGAATCGCGCCGAATGCGCCGACGATTTCGCCCGCCTGCGTGCCCAGCCATGCCTTGCCGATCAGCACGGCGACAATGCCCTTGAGCAGGTCGCCCGCGAACGTCAGCAGGGCGTATTTTTTGCCCATGACGCGCAGAATGTTCGTCGTGCCGGAGTTGCCGCTGCCTTCGCTGCGGATATCCTTGTGGCTGAACACACGGGAGACGATCACGCCCGTGGAAATGCTGCCCAGCAGGTAGCCGATCACGAGCGTCAGAATCAGCTTGATGGATTCGCTCATTTCACGTCATCTCCCTTTTGATTTTTGTTGCGGAGGATGAAACGGATCGGCGTACCTTCAAAACCGAAGGACTTGCGGAACTGGTTTTCCAGATAACGCTGATAGGCAAAATGCATCAGCTTTTCGTCGTTGACGAAGAGCACGAAGGTCGGCGGGCAGACGCTCTGCTGTGTCGCGTAGTAAATCTTGAGCCGGCGGCCGCTGATGTACGGCGGCTGGAGCGCGGTGGTCGCGTCGGCCAGAATGTCGTTGAGCAGGCCGGTCGTGATGCGGCGGGAAGTCTGGCCGTAGACCTCGCGAACGCTTTCCAGCACCTTCGGCACGCGCTGACCCGTCAGCGCAGAGATGAAGAGCACCGGGGCGTAATCCATGAACTTGAGATCCTCGATGACCTTCTTGCGGAAGGCTTCCATCGTGTTGGTGTCCTTTTCCAGCGCGTCCCATTTGTTGACGACGATGATGGCGGCTTTGCCTTCCTCGTGCACGTAACCGGCGACTTTCGTATCCTGCTCGGTTACGCCGTCCTCCGCGTTGATGACGATGAGCGCCACGTCGCAGCGGCGCACAGCGGCCAGCGCACGCACAATGCTGTAACGCTCGATAGATTCTTCCTCGATGGCGCGCTTGCGGCGGATACCGGCTGTGTCGATGATGTTGTAGCGCTGGCCGTCGCGGATAAACGCGGTGTCAATCGCGTCGCGCGTCGTGCCCGCAATGCCGGAAACCATCGAACGCTCCTGACCGAGAATTCGGTTGACGAGGCTGGATTTGCCCACGTTCGGGCGGCCGACCACGGCAATCTGAATGATGTGCTCTTCCTCGTCTTCAACCTGCTCGTCTTTCGGGAAATGCTTGACCATTTCATCCAGCAGGTCGCCCAGACCGAGCATGTTCGTCGCGGAAATGGGGAAGGGATCGCCCAGACCCAGCGCGTAGAAATCATAGATGTTGTCGTTCATACCCTGATGATCGACCTTGTTGACCACCAGAATAACCGGCTTGCGGCTCTTGCGCAGCATGGTGGCGACGTCCTCGTCGTCGGCGGTCATGCCAGTGCGGCCATCGGTGAAGAAAAGAATCACGTCGCAGGTGTCGATGGCGATTTCGGCCTGACGGCGCATCTGCTTGAGCAAGATGTCGTCCGTGCGCGGCTCGATGCCGCCGGTGTCGATCAACGTGAATTTGTAATTGAGCCATTCGCAATCTGCGTAGATGCGGTCGCGCGTCACGCCGGGCGTATCCTCCACGATGGAGATGCGGCGGCCGGCGATTTTGTTAAAGAAAGTCGATTTGCCCACGTTCGGGCGGCCGACGACCGCGACAAGGGGTTTGGCCATGTTTATTCCTCCGTTCCGCGCAGGGCATAGAGCAAATCCGCGCCGTCGTCCGGGACGGGGGTGATGCGGATGCCGAGCTGCCGCTGCGCCTGTTCAAGCGTCATATCGTCCAGAAAAATTTCTTCTCCCTGACGAAGCATGCTTTCGGTGATGAGTATTTCATCTGCTTCCTCGCCTTTGAGCTGCGCGACCAGATCCTGCCCGGTAATCAGGCCGGAAACGGTCACGGTTTCGCCGAAGAAGTAGTTGATGATGGGTTTGATTCGGATATCTACGCCGCCGACGAGGTGTTTGTCGATCAGCTCCTGCAAAAACGGCGCGACGGATGTGCCACAGGCCATGATCACGCGGCGTTTGACCGCCTGCCCTTCGTCGGGATCGAGGCGGACGGCTGTTTCGTACTCGTCTTTCAGGCGGCAGAGCAGGCCGACGCCATTTTCAAACTGCGGAAAATCCTCATAGCTGTCCACATCCGGCAGAGGATGCTTCGCAATCTGATAGAATTCGTCGGAAGGGAAGACGAACCGCGTGCCGTGCTTGGCGAGCATTTCCTTCTGAAATGCTTCTGCCTGCTGAATGACCTGTTCGGCTTCCTCCTGCGTGTAGGGGCGGAGCGGGTACAGATGCTCGCGGTATTTGGTCAGCCCGACCGGCACCAGCGCGACCGTCAGCGCATGCGGCGCGAGCGAAGCCAGATCGTGCATGGTTCGCTCCAGCTCAGGCCCGTCGTTGATGCCGGGGCAGAGCACAACCTGACAGTGGAAGCTCATGTCGTGGGCAGCAAAGCGGCGGAGATGCTCCATAATGCGGTCGGCATGGATATGATGCAGCATTTTTTTGCGCAGTTCGCCGTTGGTGGTCTGCACCGAGATATACAGCGGGCTGGCGTGGCGCTCGATCATGCGATCCATTTCCTGCGGCGGCAGGTTGGTCAGCGTCACGAAGTTGCCCGCCATCAGTGAAAGCCGCCAGTCGTCGTCGCGCACATAAAGGCTTGGACGCATGCCCGGCGGCATTTGCTCGATGAAGCAGAACATGCAGTGGTTCGCGCAGGTCTTGGGGCAGCTCATCAGGGAGGATTCGAGCGTCAGCCCGAGCGGCTCTTCAATGAGCTTGTGAACGTGTACCGTGCGCGACTGACCGTTTTCATCCTCCAGCAGCATTTCCAGCGACGGACGCGCGGTGAGGTATTGATAATCGACCAGATCAAGCACCGGCGTTCGGTTGATGGAAACGAGCGTTTCTCCCTCTCGGATGCCGCTGCGCGCGGCAAGCGAACCGGGATGAACGCGAACAATACGCTGGGGCATGGAAGCGAAACACCTTCTTTTTCAAAATAACCCAACATATTATGATGGATTTCAACCGCAAAGTCAAGCGTTTGCATATAAAAAACGCACGGCAGGCGGAAAAATCGCCGCGCCGCGCGATAAAAGCAAAAGTTATCCGTTTTGATCCTTCGGCTTTTTGCCGAAAAGCCCGCCGGTCATCTCGCTCACGTTCCGTCCGATTTTTTCGCCCATCGCTTTGCCGTCGCCTGTCTGCGCCAGCGCGAAGATCAACACGCCCGCCACGACGGCCACAATCAGAAAGATCACGCCGCCGGAAACGCCCTTATTGTCTTTCGCCGCCGCCTTTTGCGTGTCGGAAGCGCCTTTTTCGCTCTTTTCCGCGTTGGCGCTGCCTGTCTGCGGGCCGTACAGCGTGTTGGAAACGACTTTCGCCATCATTTCGGTTGAATTCAGCACACGCTCTTTGCTGATGGTGTGGGTGCCGAATTCGAGCAGAATCGCATGCGGCGCAAGATCCTGGTTATACGTACCTTTGCCGATGAAGATATCCTTTACCAATCCGGGGTACTGCTTGTCCGCGACCGCTTTCATCTGCTTGGCGAATTCCCGGTTGACCGAGCTGTTTTGATTGCCGCGCCCGACCAGCAGGCGAACGCGGGAAGCGTTTTCGCCGTCGATGCTGCAAGCGTATTCGCTCTGGTCGGGTATGCCGTCGCGGTGGATGTCGATGATCGCGTCCGGCCCTTTCTGCAAAAGCCGTTCAGCCGTTTGGCGGCTGCGGCGATATGCGCCGGAATCGTGGGGCAGATGGGTGGATTCATCCAGAATCACGTCGATGCCCTGCTGCTGCAAAGCGTCGCGAAAATCGCGGGCCACGTCATAGATGCCGCCCTGCCCGTTGATGCTCTGCGTGCCGTCGGAAGGAATATAGCTTTCGTCGCTGTGGGTGACATACATCGCGATTAACTTGCGGGAATCGTCGGATTTTGCACTTGAGGCGGGTACGGCGCTTTCCTGCGCAAAGACGGGCTGCGCCTCCCCGACCTCCAGCCATGATACATCCGGCATGGTTTCTTCGCCGATTTTTTCCGCGATGGCGTTGCCGTTCTGCACGGTTGCGATGCGGTAAAGAATGTTATCGGCGCTGATATATTCGTCGCCTTCGTTGATTTCCCCGCTGATGGAGAACAGGTACGCGCCCGTTCCGTCTACCGCGACATGCAGCGATTCGGCCGTGTCGTCGGCGGAAGCCGTCGGCAGGAAGGCAGTGTACAGCGTGATCGCCAGCGTCAAAGAGAGCATGAAACGGGAAAGTTTTTCTTTCATGCGCTTTGACCTCCCTGAAGCGTACTGCCGTTTGTTCTGCCGCGCGCGATGCGTTCCATGATTTCGCCGAACAGCTCGCAGAGCATGACCGCCGTTATGCCGGAAAGCACAATGGCGTCCAGCGCGCCCGCGCCGCCCAGAACAAGCGCCTGATTGACGCCGCGCGTCCAGTTGACCACGCCCGTCGCCGCATCGGCGAGAATTACGCCGAGTACGCCCGCGATAAACGCGCTGCGCCGGGAACGCCCCATCAGCCATGCGATGATACCGCCGCACAGGCCGTAGAGGATCATCGGGTCAAACGGCATGGTAACCGGGTCTGCGGGGAAAAACAGGCTGATGACGTAAATCACCGCGGCAGTCAGCACGGACGCAACCAGACAGCGGACGCGCTCTTTGCCCGTGCCCGCGTGAAAGAACAGATAAACGCAGACACCGAAGGGCACAAGCGCGCCGCCGATATTGAGGGAAACCATTCCCAAACGGATATCCGGCAGCCAGCCGCCGACGAAAATCAGCGCGACCAGAAACAAAGCCTGCCTGTCGGTGAGCGCCATGCGATCCAGAACGCGCTGCAAAACGCCGAAGAGAATCAGCAGCGCGAGCACAACCAGAAGAATCATGCCCAGTGACACGGAGCATCCCTCCTTGTTTGATTTCAGTAAAAACAGGATGCGCCGATTCGGCGTTTTATATGCTTTAAAGATGCGGCAAACGGTGTCGAAACCTGAACGGAAATGCGCAAGTTTTAGGCGGGGCATTGCAAAAAACGGAAAAATCAGGTATAATACAAAATTGTACGATTATAAGGAGGGCTTTATTCATGGCGAAAACCTACTCTGCCAGCATGCTCAAGGTGCTTGAAGGGCTGGATGCGGTTCGGATGCGTCCGGGTATGTACATCGGCTC
>CAKTXH010000023.1 GCA_934630975.1 uncultured Clostridia bacterium
GACGAGGCTGAGGAGCTGCGCAAGCGCGGCGGCGACCGCGGCGAATACGGCGCGACGACGGGCCGTCCGCGCCGCGTCGGCTGGTTTGACTGCGTGGCGACCCGCTACGGCTGCGAGATGCAGGGCGCGACGGAGGTTGCGATGACGAACCTCGACGTGCTGGGCTATCTGGACGAGATTCCGGTCTGCGTGGCCTACGAGCTGAACGGTGAGCGCGTGGATAACTTCCCCGTTACGCCGAAGCTCGAACAGTGCAAGCCGGTTTACGTCAAGCTGCCGGGCTGGAAGTGCGATACGCGCGGCATCACGAAATTTGAGGATCTGCCGGAGAACGCGCGCCACTACGTCGAGTTCTTGGAAAAGGAAGTCGGCTGCCCGTTCAAGCTGATTTCCAACGGCCCGCGCCGCGAGGAGATCATTTACCGGTAAGTCACGGATGACTTCGAAATCCGTGAAAAGTCGAATGGATGAAGGAGGAAACAACATGAAGCGGATCGCGTCTGCCAATCAGAATGTGACGGTCGTGTTGTTTCCTTTTTTCCTGTTTCCCCGTCTTTTTTGAGAAAGCCGCCGTTTTGGCGGCTTTCTTTTTGCACAGATGGGCGATTGACGGGAACGCAAACTGCATGTATAATATACAAAAATATACAATCAATATTCATCACATATTCAACCTCATGGGAAAAGGGAGAGTGCGCCGATGGCAACTTTGATTCTGGAAGACGGCACCCGCTACGAGGGCACGCTGTTCGGCCATAAGGCCCCGGTGACGGGCGAGGTGGTCTTTACGACCGGCATGACCGGCTATCAGGAGACGCTGACCGACCCGTCCTACTGCGGCCAGATTGTCTGCATGACCTATCCGCTCATCGGAAATGTGGGCGTCAACGATATCGACAACGAGAGCGCGGGCGTGAAGATGCGCGGCTTTATCGTCTCCGAGCTTTGCGACGTGCCGAGCAACTGGCAGATGAAAAAGACGCTCGACCAGTATCTCGACGAGCAGGGCGTGACCGGCCTTTACGGCGTGGATACCCGCGCGCTGACCAAGCACGTGCGCGTGTACGGCACGCTGCGCGGCCGCATCGTCGAGGGCGAGGCGACGGAAGCCGACCTCGAGTTGGCCAAAACCTTCGAGATGCACGATCAGGTGGCGCAGTGCACCTGCAAAGAAGCTTACGAAGTGCCGGGCGAGGGCAGGTATCACATCGCGGTGATGGATTTCGGCCTCAAGCGCGGCATCCTGCGCAGCCTGCACGACCGCGGCTGTTCGCTGACGGTCTTCCCGGCGGATACCCCGGCGAGCGAAATCCTCGCCTCTGGCTGCGACGGCGTGATGCTCACCAACGGCCCGGGCGACCCGCAGGATAACCCGAAGGCCATCGCGGCCATCCGCGAGCTGATGGGCAAAAAGCCGGTGTTCGGCATCTGCCTGGGCCATCAGTTGATGGCGCTGGCGATGGGCGGGCGCACGGTGCAGATGAAATACGGCCACCACGGCGCGAACCACCCGGTCAAGGATCTGGCGCGCGGCACGTGCTCCGTCACGGCGCAGAACCACTGCTTCATGGTCGATCCCGAGCATCTGCCGGAAGGCGCGGTCGTCAGCCACGTCAACTGGAACGACCAGACGGTCGAGGGCGTGCGCTACACGGATAAGAACGCGTTCTCCGTGCAGTTCCACCCGGAAGCCTGCGGCGGCCCGCGCGAGACGGCGTATCTGTTCGACGATTTCCTGGCTATGGTGGAGAAGAGCAAGTAAGAGGGGGATACGAGCATGCCTAAGAATCCAAATATCCGCAAAGTGCTGGTCATCGGTTCCGGCCCGATTGTCATCGGTCAGGCGGCCGAGTTCGACTACGCCGGTACGCAGGCCTGCCGCGTCCTCAAGGAGGAGGGCGTGGAGGTGGTGCTGGTCAACAGCAACCCGGCCACCATCATGACCGATACCGACATTGCCGACAAGGTGTATCTCGAGCCGCTGACGGCAGGCTCGCTGGAAAAGATCATCGCGCGCGAAAAGCCGGACAGCCTGCTCGCCTCGCTGGGCGGCCAGACCGGCCTGAACCTGGCGATGGAGCTGGACGAGAAGGGCATTTTGCAGAAGTACAACGTGCAGCTTCTGGGCACGAAGATCGACTCCATCCGCCGCGCCGAAGACCGCGAGGATTTCAAGAACATGATGCTCGCCATCGGCGAACCGTGCATCGACTCAGTGATCGTCCACGACGTGCAAAGCTCGGTGGATTTCGCTAACGAATACGGATACCCGGTCATCGTGCGCCCGGCCTATACGCTTGGCGGCACGGGCGGCGGCATCGCGGAGGACGAGAAGCAGCTTCGCGAAATCTGCGCGGACGGCCTGCGTTCCTCCCGTGTGCATGAAAACCTGATCGAGCGCAGCGTCGCGGGCTGGAAGGAAATCGAGTACGAAGTCATCCGCGACGGCGCGGGCAACTGCATCACCGTCTGCAACATGGAAAACTTCGACCCGGTCGGTGTGCACACGGGCGATTCCATCGTCGTCGCGCCGAGCCAGACCCTCCGCGACCCGGAACACCAGATGCTGCGCAGCGCGTCGCTGAACATCATCAGCGCGCTGGGCATCGAGGGCGGCTGCAACGTGCAGTACGCGCTCAGCCCGGACAGCATGCAGTATTACGTCATCGAGGTCAACCCGCGCGTCTCCCGCTCTTCGGCGCTGGCCTCCAAGGCGACGGGTTACCCGATTGCCAAGGTCACGACCCGCATCGCGCTGGGGTACACGCTGGACGAAATCGTCAACGGCGTGACCGGGCAGACTTACGCCTGCGCCGAGCCGACGCTCGACTACGTGGTGCTCAAATTCCCGCGCTGGCCGTTCGATAAATTCGTCTACGCCGACAAGCACATCGGCACGAAGATGAAGGCGACCGGCGAAATCATGGCCATCGGCACGAACTTCGAAAACGCGCTGCTCAAGGCTGTTCGCTCGCTGGAAATGGGCAAGGACAGCCTCGTCACCCCGGCGCTGGAAGCGCTCAGCGATGACGAGCTGGAAACCAAGCTGCACAGCATCGACACCGAGCGCTCGTTCGTCGTCGCGGAGGCGCTGCGCCGCGGCGTGACGATGGAGCACATTCACGAGATCACGAAGATTGACGTCTGGTTCCTCAAAAAGGTGCAGAACATCGTCCGCATGGAGCAGAAGATCCGCGCGCTGGGCAGCATCGCCGCGCTGGACGCGGACACGATGATGGCCGCCAAAAAGATGGGCATGGCGGACAGCGCCATCGCGCGCTTTGTCGGCTGCAAGACGGCGGATATCCGCATGCTGCGCGCCCGTCAGAACGTGCAGCCCGCCTTCCGTATGGTCGATACCTGCGGCGGCGAGTTCGAGGCCGTCAGTCCGTATTTTTACAGCACCTACGGCACGGCGACCGAGGCGAAGAACAGCGGCCGCAAGACCGTCGTGGTGCTCGGTTCCGGCCCGATCCGCATCGGCCAGGGCATCGAGTTCGACTACTGCTCGGTGCACTGCGTCTGGGCGCTCAAGCGCGCGGGCTTTGACACCGTTATCATCAACAACAACCCGGAGACCGTTTCCACCGACTTTGATACCTCCGACCGCCTGTATTTCGAGCCGCTCACGCCGGAAGACGTGATGAACGTGCTGGAAATCGAGCAGCCGGTCGGCGTGGTCTGCCAGTTCGGCGGCCAGACGGCCATCAAGCTGGCCAAGGCCGTGCGCGAGGCGGGTTACAGCATCCTCGGCACGGATCTGGGCGATATCGACGCGGCGGAAGACCGCGAGTTGTTCAACGAGCTGCTGACCCGGCTGGGCATCCCGCAGCCGAAGGGCACGACCGTCTTTACCGCGGACGAGGCGGCCAAGGCGGCGGCGGAGCTGGGCTACCCGGTGCTCGTGCGCCCGAGCTACGTGCTCGGCGGT
Organism: uncultured Clostridia bacterium; assembly: GCA_934630975.1. GTDB lineage: Bacteria > Bacillota > Clostridia > Christensenellales > Aristaeellaceae > Ventricola. Next base: position 3,932 of record CAKTXH010000023.1, read on the forward strand.
CAGGGCATGGAAATCGCCTACGACGAGAAGCACATCCGCGAATACATGTCCATCATCAACATGAACGTGCAGGAGCACCCGATTCTGGTGGATAAGTACCTGCTCGGCCGCGAAATCGAGGTGGACGCGATCTGCGACGGCGAGAACGTGCTCATCCCGGGCATCATGGAGCATATCGAGCGCGCGGGCATTCACTCCGGCGACTCCATCTCCGTCTATCCGCCTCAGCACCTCGCCCCGCGCATCCAGCGCATGGTGACGGATTACACGATCAACATCGCGCGCAGCCTGCACGTGCGCGGTCTGGTGAACATCCAGTTTATCGAGTACGCGGGCGACCTGTACATCATCGAGGTCAACCCGCGCTCCTCCCGCACCGTGCCGTATATTTCGAAGGTTACGGGCATCCCGATCGTCGAGCTGGGCGTGCGCGCGTCGCTGGGCGAGAAGGTGCCGGAGATGGGCTTCGGCACGGGGCTGTATCCGCCTGCGCCGACCGTCGCGGTCAAGATGCCGGTATTCAGCTTTGAAAAGCTGCCGGAAGTCGAGGTCAGCCTTGGGCCGGAGATGAAATCCACCGGCGAGGCGCTGGGCCTTGCGGAGACGGCGGAGGAAGCCTATTTGAAGGGCTTTGCCTCCACGAAGATGGCGATTCCCAAGCCGGAGGAGGGCGGCGTGCTCTTCTCCATCGCGGATCACGACAAGCGCGAAGGGCTGGAGCTGGCCGAAACCTTTGCGGCGCTCGGCTTTGAGATTTACGCGACGACGGGCACGGCGCACATGCTCAACCACAACTACGTCGGCGCGCAGCCCGTGCCGCGCCCCGGCGAGAACACGGACGAGCTGGCGAAGCTGTTCGATTCCGGCAAGATCCGCCTGATCATCGCCACGCCGACGCATGGCCGCGACCCGATGCGCGCGGGCTTCCGTCTGCGCCGCATGGCGGTCGAATACGGCATTGCCTGCGTGACGAGCATCGACACGGCGAAGCTGCTGATGAAGTGCGTGAAGCTGGGCAAGAAGGCGGAGGACGTACCGCCGCTGGGTCTGCACGATTTGATTCTGTGAGGGACGATAGGGGGCGCTGCCCCCTATGACCCCTGCCAAGAACCTGAGGTTCTTGGATTTCCCACTTTTTATTGCTTTGCGATAGGGGACATATAAGAGGGCGCTGCGTTCATCCGTGCCAAACGGGGAGACGCAGCGCTCTTTTTCTTTTAGAACGAAATTTTTCAAAAGAAAAAGTGAAAACGGCGAATCTGGACGCCGTTTCATCCGTCTAATAGGTGAAAGGACGTCCGAAAGAGCACGAAAGGAGTGATCAAAGTGGAACAACGGGAGTTTGCCCGGCGGGTAACGGCAGCGCAGGGAAGTCTATACCGCGTCGCGGCGAGCTATCTGCGCGGGGAAAGCGACCGGCTTGACGCGGTAGCGGAAGCCATCGCCCGGGCATGGGAAAAGCGGCGAACCCTGCGGGATGAAGCGCTGTTTACGACATGGCTCACGCGCATTTTGATTCGCGTCTGCGTGGACATGCAGCGGCGGCAGAAACGAATGATTCCGACCGACGAGGTGACGGACAGGCCGGCGGAAAGCGAACATATTTCGGCGCTGCGGGAGGCCATCGACAGCCTGCCGCAGAAGGAGCGCACGATGATCGTTCTGTATTACATGGAAGGTTACGACGTGCGCGAGTCGGCGAAGCTGATGGGCACGACGAAAGGCGCGGTCTGCGCGGGACTGGCGCGCGCAAGGGAGAAGCTGCGCGCGTATATGGAGGAGGATGCACGATGAAGCGAGCGGAATGGCAGGCGGTTTACACGCCGCGCGGCGATATGCTGGATGAACGCGTGAAGCGGACGCTTTCGCAATTGGAAGATCGGCCGATGCGCGCAAGGCCGAAGCGGATGGTCTGGCTGGCGGCGGCGCTGGTTCTAGTGCTGGCCGCGGCTGTGGCCGTGGCGGCTGGGCTGACGCGCTCGGCGAAATACGACGCGAAGCTGCTGGCGCATCAGGCGCTGGAAGAAAAGTACGGCTTCACGCAGGACATGGACAGTTTCTTTACCTGCTCGGTGGAGGAAGCGGACGGGCAGACCGTCGTGACCTACCGCGCCAACGCGGATATCGGCGATTTCGCGTGGAAGCTGGGCGATTATACCGTCACGATCCGCGGCGGCAAAGCCGAAGCGAGCTGGTCAAACGACGGCGAAGCGGTCGGCGGGGATTTTGCCTCCGACGTGTGGGATACGGCGCTTCTGGCGCAAGGCATCGCGCGGCGCAAGGCGGGCGAGGAATGGTATGAAATCACGGGAGAGACGCTGGAAACGGGCGAGAGCCTGAGCGGCGCGGAAAAGACAACGCCGGAGGTTTCGGCGGCTGGCGAATCGGCTGTTCAGCCCGGCGAGGGCATGCTGGCCGAGCAGGACGCGCTCGATCTGGCGCGGCAGGCGCTGGAGGGCGACGGCGGGATATCCGCGGAAGCGCTGAACGACCCGGAGAACGATCTGTACGCGGTCTGCCGAACGGAGGATGGAAAGACGGTCTGGAACGTCTGGTTCCACACGGCGGAAGGCATTTGCGTCGTGACCCTCGACGCGGCGGACGGCACGATTCTGGATGTAATCATCGACACGGGCATGGCCGGAAACGGCTGAGCCTTGGGGGCGGAAGCCCCCTTCTTTTTTGCCTTTTGGGCGCATACCTTCGACGGGGTGAGGCACATGAACGGCGTTTTCTGTGCGCTGATGCTGGCGGGGCTGGCCTACGCGACGGCGGCGGGGCGGCTGGATGCGGCGCAGCGCGCGCTGCTTTCCGGCGGCGGGGAGGCCGTCGGGCTGGCGGTGAAGCTGGCGGGCGCTTACGCGTTTTTCGGCGGGCTGCTCGGCGTTCTGCGGGAGAGCGGCGCGGCGGATGCGCTGGCGCGGGCGATGGAAAAGCCGCTTTCGCGCCTGTTCCGCTTTGCGCCGGGGGAGGAAACGGCGCTGAGCGACATCAGCCTGAGCCTGTCGGCGAACATGCTGGGCGTGGGCGGCGCGGCGACCCCGGCTGGGCTGGCGGCGATGAAGACGATGGCGCGCGCGCACCCGGACGGGCGGGCGAGCGACGCGATGATCCTCTTTCTGGTGGTGAACACGTCGAGCGTGCAGCTTCTGCCGACGACGATGATCGCCCTGCGCGCGCAGGCGGGCGCGGCCAACCCGGCGGATATCGTGCTGCCCACGCTGCTGGCGACGGCGGTTTCGACCGTCTGCGGAGTCGCGGCCTGCCGCGTGTTCGCGGGGCGGAACGCATGAGCGCGCTGTTTCTGCCGGCGCTCTGCGCCGCCGTGGTGCTGCTCGGCCTGTTTGCGCGGGTGAACGTCTACGACGCGTTTGTGCGCGGCGCGCGGGAAGGGCTGGCGACGCTGGTGCAGATGGCGCCGTGCCTGTGCGCGGTGCTCACGCTGACGGCGCTTCTGCGCGAAACCGGGCTGCTGGGCGCGCTGACCGAAGCGCTTCGGCCCGCGCTCGAGGCGCTGCGCCTGCCGGGCGAGGCGGCCGCCGTCGTGCTGCTGCGTCCGCTCTCCGGTTCGGCGGCGCTGGCGGCGGTGAGCGAGGTGATTGAGCGCTGCGGCGCGGACAGCCGGGCGGCGCGGCTGAGCTGCGTGATCAGCGGGGCGAGCGAGACGGTGTTTTTCACCGCGTCGCTCTATCTGGGCGCGGCGGGGATCCGGCGGGCGCGCTATGCCGTCCCCGCGGCGCTGCTGGCTTACGCGGCGGGCGTGCTGGCGGCGGCGCGGCTGGTCTGAGAAAGAGGTAAAAAGCGGTTGAAAGCTCGTCGGCGCTTGACAGAAATCGTCGAATCGAATACAATAATCCAAAGTGGTTTTATATGCTTTTGACATCGCTACGCGGGCTTGCCCGCTTGTGAAGGGAGGAAAGGGTCTTTCGGCCCTGATTTCAACATGGATAATCGCTCAAGAGGGTTCCGCGCTGCCGCCGCTGTGGCGATGCTGGTGTTCCTGCTTGCCGTTTCGGCGTTTGCGATGGCGGAGGCCGACCCCATCCGCGTCTCCTCGCTCAGCGAGCCGCAGTCTGTCATTTCCGAGCAGGATGTTTCCATCACCATCAAGGTCTACAACAGCAGCCAGACGGATATGACCGAGGAAATCACGCTCTATGACCCGACCGGCGCGCCCGTGAGCACCTATAACGGCTTGCAGGGCGAGCAGAGCGTGACCTATACCGGCACGTGGCACGTGACGCAGGACCAAATCAAAGAGGGCAAAATCAAGTATTACATTCAGTATAACTTTGATTCGGGCAGCGGGTCGGATAAGGTCGTCCGCGCCGTGCCCGTGACCATCCAGACCGAAGCCGCCGCGCCGCAGCTGACCGCGACCTACACCCTCTCGCCGACGAGCGCGCGCAAGGGGCAGAAGGTCGATGTGGAATACACCCTCTCCAACACGGGCAACATCGAACTGCGCAGCATCGTGATCAGCAACGAGGGCATCAGCAGCAAAAAGCTGACCGCGCCCTCCCTGTCCGTCGGCGAAAAGGTGACGCTTCAGGATAGCTTCACGATGGGCGACAGCGAGCTGGTCAGCCAGCCGACCGTGACCTATCAGGCCAGCGGCGACAGCAAGACCTACACCATCTCCGACATGGCGCGCAAGACCGTCACCCTCGCGCAGGCGGGGCTGGAGGCCGCGCTTTCGACCGACGCGGGGGACAACGTATACCCCGGCGAAAAGATTCACCTGACGCTGAGCATCAAGAACACGGGCAACAACGGCTATACCGGCCTGACCGCCACGCTCAGCGACGGCACCGTGCTGGCCTCCGGCGTATCGCTGGCCGCTGGCGCGAACTTTGAGCAGACGGTTGAATGGGCGCCCGCACAGAGCGGCGCGATCACCGTTCAGGTGGACGGCATGAGCGACACCGGCGAGGCGGTTTCCGTCACCTCCGACGAGCTGGCCATCGCCACGCAGGACGCGAGCCAGGCGCTCGTGCTCGACGTGACCGCGCAGGCGCAGACCACATCCATTTACAGCGAACCGGCAGTCGTCCGTTTCGCCGTGCAGGTGAAAAACATCGGCCAGACGGACGCGGCGACCCTCACCGTGAAGGAAGCCGGAACGACCGTCGCGACCATTCCGTCCCTGCCTTCCGGCGAGAGCCGCACGCTCGTGTTCGATCTGGAAACGAGCATCGCGGGTCAGATTCAGTTTGAAGTTTCCGGCAAGGATGCGGCGGGCAACGACAAGGCGTATGATTCCAACGTCATTCAGCTTGTCTATATCGAGCCGACGCCCGAACCGACGGCCACGCCCGCGCCGACCGCCGTGCCGCCGACGCCCAGCCCGGAACCGACGGCCACCCCGGTGCCGACCCTCGGCGAAATGATCGCCCAGCATGTGAACCCCGTCGTGCTGTATGTGACGGCGGGCGTGCTGGCCGCGGTGATCGTCGCGCTGGTGGCGCTGAGCAGCATCAACGGCGCGAAGCGCAAGAAGCGCATGGAACAGGCGATTGACACGATCGAGCTGTCCCCGGATGTGCGCGATTCCTTTGGCAAGCGCCGCCGCCGTGCGCAGAACGCGGCCAGCGCCAAGCCGGAAAAGAGCGAAAAGAAGCCGGAGAAGGGCGCGAAGAAGCCGACCGAGGAGCAGATTGTGCCGACCCCGGATTTCACGCCGGATAAATTCATCTCCACGACCCCGGACGGGGTCGCGCTGCGCAAGGCCGAGAGCGAGGAAACCCACCGCCGCCGCGCGCCGCAGGACGTGCCGACGGATAAGACCCTCCGCGTCGCGCCCGTCGAGGAGCGCCCGGATTTCACGCCGCAGGGCAAGGTGGATGATTCCAAGACCCGCATCTTCGGCAGGCTCGACGTGGAGAGCGCCGTGAAGGAAGAGCAGGCCAAGGCGGAAGAAGCGACGAAAGCCGACGAGCCGAAGAGTGAAGCCGGGCAGGAGACCATCCGCCTGAGCGGCGAGGAAATGCAGAAGCTCAGGGCGCAGGCGCGCGAGGATCACTTCGGCGTGAAGGGCAAAAAGCGCGAAGAGATCAAGCCGATGAAGAAAAAGAAAGGGCTCTTCGGGCTGGGCAAAAAGAAGGATGAGGACGACGACTTCCTGATCGACGCGAACGACGATGAGGACGACGACGATCTGTTCGAGTAAACGACGCGAGCCTCTTTCCCGCGGGAAAGAGGCTCGTTCTTTGCCGTAGACAACGCACAGAAAGCGTGTTATAATCAATCGTGATTTTGACGGAAAGGAGCAGACATGTTCGAGGGCTTTTCTCAGGAAGCGCTGGATTTCCTGAACGATATTCGGTTTAACAACAACCAGGCGTTTTACGAGGCGAATAAAGCGCGCTACGAGCGCTTTGTCAAGCAGCCGATGCGCGAATTGAGCGACGAGCTTGCGCCGGTCGTGCAGCTCATTGATCCGAAGTTGGATACGCGGCCGGGGCGCACGATGTCGCGAATCCGCCGGGACACGCGGTATACGAAGGATAAATCGCCGTTTCGGGATCACGCGTGGCTGGGCTGGCGCTATCCGGGCGAGGGGCGCGGCGAGGGCTTCCACATGTATTGGGGCTTTGGGCCGGATTGGCTCGGCTGGGGCTGCGGCTGCTATTACCCCGACAAGCCGCTGATGGACGCGCTGCGGCTGCATATCCGCCGCGAGTCGGACGACGTGCGCCGCTGCCTGAAAGCGCTGGACGGGCGGTTTGCGATGTACGGCGAGGATTACAAGAAGCTGGCCGTGCCGGAGGATGTGCCGGAGGACTTGCGGGCGCTGTACGTCAAAAAGCACTTTGGATTTGAGCACGACGGCACGCAGGCGGATTGGGCGCTTTTACGCACGCACGGCATGGCGGATATCATTGCCGCCGATCTTTCGCGGATGGCGCCGCTGCATCAGCTCATGCGCCGGATGCGGGACGAAGCTGAGCAGGCCGCACAGGAAGCCGTTCGCGAGCGGGAAGCCGCCGCGCGCGCCGAGGCGCAGGCGGGCGATGCGAAGCCCGCGAAGCTGGTCATCCGCACGGCGGACGAGTTTGAGTTTTAAGCGGGGAACGTTGGGGACGTTGGGGCAAAGCCCCAAAAACAAAGCCCCAAAAAGGAGAAACGTATGAATCTTTTTGTTGAGTCGCTGAAAGCGCTGCTTTTCGGCATCGTCGAGGGTATCACCGAGTGGCTGCCCATCAGCTCCACGGGCCACATGATCCTGCTGGATGAATTCGTTCAGCTGCAAATGACGGACGCGTTTAAATCCATGTTCGAGGTGGTCATCCAGCTTGGCGCGATTCTGGCGGTCGTCGTGCTGTATTTCCCGAAACTCTGGCCGTTCAAAAAGCCGAAAAAGGGCGAGGGCTTCGTCGGCCTGTTCAAAATGGAAACCATCATGCTCTGGGTGAAGGTCGTCGTGGCGATTCTGCCCAGCGCGATTGTCGGCATCCCGTTTGACGACTGGATGGATAAGCATCTGCATAACGCGCCCGTCGTCGCGGCGATGCTGGTGATCTACGGCGTGGCGTTCATCCTCGTGGAAAAGCACCAGAATACGCGCCGCCGCGCCCGCATCCAGAGCGTCGATCTGATTGATATGCGCATGGCGCTGATGATCGGCCTGTTCCAGGTGCTCTCCCTCGTGCCCGGCACGAGCCGCTCCGGCGCGACGATCCTCGGCGGTATTTTGATGGGCTGCTCCCGCGCGGCGGCCTCCGAATTCAGCTTCTTCCTCGCTATTCCGACGATGGCGGGCGCGAGCCTGATCAAGGTGCTCAAGTTCGGCCTGTCCTTCACGAGCGAGGAGCTGCTGATCCTCGGCATCGGCTGCGTCAGCGCGTTTGTCGTTTCCATCATCGCCATCAAGACGTTCATCGGCTACATCAAGCAGCACAGCTTCACCACCTTCGGCTGGTATCGCATCATCCTCGGCGCGCTGGTGGCCGTGTACTTCCTGCTGAAATAAGGAGGGGCAACGTGAAAAAAGCGCTTTTTAGCCTGCTGTCCGTCCTTCTGCTGGCGCTCGCTTTCCCTGCGCTTGCCGAGCCGTATACCTTTTTCAACGGCGCGCAATGGGGAATGAGCAAAGCGGAAATCGCTGAGATTGAAAAAGCGGAACCTGATCACGAAGAGGCCATGCGTGAGCATGTTTGGGTCTTAGAATACGATGATCAAACCGTAAGCAGGTATACTGCGGATCGAGCGTATGTATTTGCAGATGACGAACTGTTTTCGGTTTGGTATGTAAATTTTTCTTCCAATGACGATAAAGACCTGAAGTATTTACAGGGTGCGTTGACTTCTCTGTATGGAGAAGCGACTGCTTTGCCGCCTGAGAATATTATGGCATTTATGGCGAACGTACTTGGCATGGATTTGAGTACTGAGGAAATCAATAAAGAAGTAAATGAAATAGTATCAAGCAGCCAGTGGACGGTTGGCGACGATACGGATATTTGGCTTTTTAACGTGACTTGGGATTCTGATAGATCTGATGGAAATGTTATTTTTTTGTTCTATATGGATGCCAATTTCGATGAGAGCCAGATCGGCATTTACGACACGACAGGGTTATAAAGAGGGGAAAGCATATGAAGCACTGCATCATTGCGAAGTTCAACGAAACCGTGGCGGATAAGCCCGCCGCGCTGGCGCAGGTCAGGGCGCTGTTCGCGAGCGCCGCGCCGGTCGAGGGCGTGAACCAAATGACGATTCACGAAAACTGCGTCGCGCGCGATAACCGCTATGACCTGATGATCGTCGTCGAGATGGAGAAGAAAGCCCTGCCGAATTGGGACGCTTCCGAAATCCATCACCAGTGGAAAGATCAGTTCGGCGGGATGCTCGCCAAGAAAGCGATTTTTGATTACGAGGACTGAGAAAATGAAAACGGACTGCGCTTGACGCGCAATCCGCAGCATGCTATAATGTAGACAGACGAGGAGCCGTTTAGCATCGGTACTCCCGCTTATCCGTTAATTTGGGAAAAGCAAAAGCCGCCGATCAGGGATCAGCTGACCGGCGGTTCGCTTTTATTTGTCGTTTCTTTTTTCTGCCATGTACAGCAGCGTGTCACCCCAAAAAGTACGGCGGGATGATCCGCATGGCGCGGATGACCAGCAGCGCGCACAGGTGCAGGGGATAGGCGGCGTAAAAGCAGAAAGTCAGCGCTTTGCCGCGCGGGCCGGGTCTGCCGTTATAGAGCAGAATCGGGAGGACCGACAGCGCCGCGCAGAGGGAAACCGTCACCCATGCGCGCGCCACGCCGGAGAGCAGCAGGGTGAACGAATACAGCAGCGTCAGGAGCACGGTGAAAAGCGCCTGACGCTTTTTGTCGTCGCCCGCATAGCCGTAAGCCAGACAGAGCGCAATACCCAGCCAGCCGAAACTCACCTGCGCCGCCATCGCCAGCAGCATCAGCGCCAGAATGGCGAGCGCGCACGGCAGCGGGCGCTTGGCGAGCGCTTTCGCCGCATACAGCGCCATCAGCCCCAGCAGCAGCGAAAAGACGACGTTCTGCTCCATCGCGCTGGAAACCCGGCCAAAGATCAGCAGGTCGAACGGAACTTCCGAAACGCAGGCCAGAAGCAGCAGCCGCCGCGCGTAGGCGCGGATATCCCGCGTATGCGCAAAGCCTTGCGTGAGCAGAAAGCAATAGAGTGGAAACGCCAGCCGCCCGACGCAGCGAAACGCGCCTGCGGACGGGAAAAGCGCCAGCCCGGCGTGATCCACGCACATGCAGACCAGCGCAATCAGGCGCAAAACAAACGAGGACAGAGCGTGCTCCCTCCTTCTTTCCCATTTCAAATCAGTCTGGAATATGATACAACAAGTTTCAAAACCTTGTCAATGTTCGGAATTGCAACCGAACAAAAACGAAAAAACGGATGAATGAACCCGAAAAATCCGTAAACTGGATTGCAAACACGAACATTTAATGATATAATGCGATTGCTGTTTTGATTTTAAGCCGAGCTTTCCATCAGCGGAACACGCAAGGAGGAACAACCGTCATGAGCCAAGTCAGAAGAATTTATGCGGAAAAGCGCCCCGGTTATGACGTGGCCGCCCGCCAGCTCTGTCAGGAGCTTCGCGAGGTTTTGGGCACGGAGGCGATTACCCGCGTTCGGATTTTCCAGCGTTACGACGTGGAGGGGCTGAGCGACGCAGCGTTTGAAAGCGCGCGCGGCATCATCTTCTCCGAGCCGAACGCCGACGTGCTCTATGATGAGGTTCTGCCGCAGCTGGATGCGCAGCTGCTCGCGGTGGAATACCTGCCGGGGCAGTACGACCAGCGCGCGGACAGCGCCGCCCAGTGCCTGCAATTGCTCAGCCCGGAACAGGCGAGGCCGAAAGTCGTCTGCGCGAAGGTTTACGCCGTCGAGGGCGAAGGCGTGACCCGCGAGATGATGGAAGCGGTCGCGCACCACGTCATCAACCCGGTTGAGGCGCGCCGCGCGAGCATGGAAAAGCCGGAGACGCTGGCCATGCAGGCCGACGTGCCCGCCGATGTGGCGATTGTCGAGGGCTTTACGCGGATGGAGGATAAGGCGCTGGGCGAGATGGTTTCGCGCATGGGCATGGCGATGAGCGCGGAGGATCTCTGCTTCTGCCGCGATTATTTCCGCGATACCGAGAAGCGCGACCCGAGCGTGACCGAACTGCGCGCCATCGACACCTACTGGTCGGATCACTGCCGCCACACGACGTTCCTCACCGCCATCGACGACATCGCGTTTGACGACGGTCGGTTCACCGCGCCGGTCAAGGCGGCTTACGAGCTGTATATCGACACGCGCAAGGACGTTTACGGCGCGCGCGAAAAGGATATTTCGCTGATGGATATGGCCACGCTCGGCGCGAAGGCGCTGCGCAAGCTGGGCAAGCTCGACGACCTCGACGCTTCCGACGAGATCAACGCTTGCTCCATCGTCGTCACCGCGAATGTGGACGGTAAGGACGAGCCGTGGCTCATCATGTTCAAAAACGAGACGCACAACCACCCGACGGAAATCGAAGGTTTCGGCGGCGCGGCGACCTGCCTCGGCGGCGCGATCCGCGACCCGCTCTCCGGCCGCAGTTACGTCTATCAGGCGATGCGCATCACCGGTTCGGGCGACCCGCGCACGCCGTACAGCCGCACCCGCGCGGGCAAGCTGCCCCAGCGGCGCATCACCACGACCGCGGCGCAGGGCTATTCCAGCTACGGCAACCAGATCGGCCTTTCGGCGGGCAAGGTGCAGGAATATTATCATCCGGGCTTCGTCGCCAAGCGCATGGAGCTGGGCGCGGTCATCGCCGCGACCCCGCGCGACCATGTGCGCCGCGCGCAGCCGGAACCGGGCGATATCGTGATGTTGCTCGGCGGGCGCACCGGCCGTGACGGCTGCGGCGGTGCGACCGGCTCTTCCAAGGCGCACAACGCGCAGTCGCTGACGACCTGCGGCGCGGAGGTGCAGAAGGGCAACGCCCCGACCGAGCGCTGCATCCAGCGGCTTTTCCGCCATGCGGAATTCGCGCAGATGATCAAGCGCTGCAACGATTTCGGCGCGGGCGGCGTGTGCGTGGCCGTCGGCGAGCTGGCCCCCGGTCTGGTCATCGAGCTGGACGCCGTGCCGAAGAAGTATGAAGGGCTGGACGGTACGGAGCTGGCCATTTCCGAATCGCAGGAGCGCATGGCCTGCGTCATCGAGCCGGACAAGCTCGAACGCTTCAAGCAGATGGCTTACGAGGAGAATCTGGAGGCGACGCAGGTTGCCGTCGTCACTGAGGAAGCGCGCCTTGTGATGCACTGGCGCGGCAAGACGATCGTGGATCTCTCCCGCGCGTTTCTGGATACCAACGGCGTGACCCAGCACGCCGAAGCGGAGGTCGCCGCGCCGGACGAGTCCGCGCCGTACCTCACCCAAAAGCCGGATTTCGCGAAAGACCGCACCGTGCGCGAGGCGTGGCTGGCGATGCTCGGCGACCTGAATATCTGCTCGCAGAAGGGGCTTGTCGAGCGGTTTGACGGCACCATCGGCGCGGGCACGATCCTCGCGCCCTACGGCGGCGTGTACCGCGACAGCCCGAACGAGGCGATGGCCGCGCTGATCCCGACGGCGGGCGAAACGACGACCGCCACGCTGATGAGCCACGGCTATGATCCCGACTTGAGCACGTGGAGCCCGTTCCACGGCGCGGTGTACGCCGTCACGGAGTCGCTGGCCAAAATCTGCGCGGCGGGCGGCGACGTTTCCCGCGCGCGCCTGACATTCCAGGAGTATTTCGAGCGCCTGAATCGCAATAAGCTCAGTTGGGGCAAGCCCGCGGCGGCGCTGCTCGGTGGCCTGAGCGCTCAGCTCGGTTTCGGCACGGCTTCCATCGGCGGCAAGGATTCCATGAGCGGCACGTTTGAGGATATCCACGTTCCGCCGACGCTCGTTTCCTTCGCGGTGAGCATGGTGGACGCGCGCAACGTCGTCTCCACCGATCTCAAGGGCGCGGGCCATCGTCTGGCGCTGCTGACCCTGCCGGTGGACGATGCGCTCGTGCCGGAATACGACAAGGCGCTGATGCTCTATGAATCCCTGCATCAGGCGATTCTGCGCGGCGACGTGCTCAGCGCACATACGGTCGGCCGCGGCGGCGTGGCTGCGGCGGTGACGATGATGGCGCTGGGCAGCCGAATCGGCGTGGAGCTGACGGACGTGGCGGAGGACGCGCTGTTCCTGCCGGCCTACGGCAGCATCGTCGTCGAGCTGAAGGAAGGCGCGGCGGTTCCGGCGGGTCTGCGCGAAATCGGCGCGACGACCGAGAGCGCGACGCTTTCCGCCTGCGGCATGACCGTCAGCCTGTCGGAGGCGCACAGCGCATGGAGCGAGCCGCTGGAGGGCGTTTTCCCGACCGACGCGAAGGCCAAGCACACGACCGCGCCGTTCATCCCCTACGAAAAGCGCAATACCGCGCGTCCGAAGCTGCAAATCGCCAGGCCGCGCGTGTTCATCCCGTCCTTCCCCGGCACGAACTGCGAACTGGACAGCGAAAAGGCGTTCCGCCGCGCGGGCGCGGAGACGGATGTGTTCGTTTTCCGCAACCTGACGGCGAAGGGCATCGAGGAATCCGTCGAGGCGCTGGTCAAGGGCATCGACGCGGCGCAGATCGTGATGCTGCCGGGCGGCTTCTCCGCGGGCGACGAGCCGGACGGTTCCGGCAAGTTCATCGCGACCGCGCTGCGCAACCCGCGCATCATGGAAGCCATCATGAACCTGCTGAACAGGCGCGACGGCCTGATGCTGGGCATCTGCAACGGCTTCCAGGCGCTCATCAAGCTCGGCCTTGTGCCGTATGGCGAAATCCGCACGCTCGGCGAGGACGATCCGACCTTGACCTACAACACCATCGGCCGCCATGCCGCCACGCATGTGCAGACGGTCGTTTCCTCCGTCAAATCCCCGTGGATGGCGGGCGTAAATGTCGGCGACATCCATCAGGTCGCGATTTCCCACGGCGAGGGTCGCTTTGTCTGCCGCGAGGCGCAGCTCAAGCAGCTTGTTGCCAACGGCCAGATCGTCACGCAGTACTGCACCCTCGACGGCGTGCCCGCGGTGAAGATGCCCGAAAATCCGAACGGCTCGTATTGGGCGGTCGAGGGAATCTGCTCGCCGGATGGCCGCGTGCTGGGCAAGATGGGCCACAGCGAGCGCATCGGCGCGAACGTCGCCAAGAATATCCCCGGCGAAAAAGATCAGAAGATCTTTGAATCCGGCGTGGCGTATTTCGGGTAAGACAGCATAAACAGAAGGACGCATCGTGTTTTTTCGCGATGCGCCTTTTTTCATCAAACTTTTTCCCGCCCTCGCGCGTATACAGGGTGAAGAATTCTTCAAGCAACAAAACGAAAGGGGGAGCGGCGCATGGAACCCAGCGCTTTTTCCCGCATTGCAGAGGAAAACATGCAGGGGCTTTACCGGCTCAGTTTCAGTATTCTGCATACGCGCCACGACGCGCAGGACGCCGTTCAGCAGGGTCTGCTCCGCGCATGGGAAAAACGGGAGACGGCGAGGCCTGAACAGTTTCGCGCATGGCTGACCCGGATTGTCATCAACGAGTGCCACAACATCCAGCGCAGGCGCATGCGCGTCGTGCCGATGGACGAACTGCCGGAAAGGGCCGCGCCGGAGGAGATCGACGCGGCGGCGGGCGAACTGAAAAGCGCCGTCGACGCTTTGCCGGAAAAACTGCGCGTGCCGCTGCTGCTGCGCTACATGGAGCGCTATTCCGAAAAGGAGATTGCGCAGACGCTCGGCGTGCCGGTGACGACGGTGAAAAACCGGCTTTTCCGCGCGAGACGCGCGGTGCGCGCCGAACTTGACGAGGAGGTGACGTTTGAGTGAAGCGGGTGATTGACGAAAAGGCGCTCAAGGCGCTGTATCCGCCGATGGATGCGGCGTTTGAAGCGCAGATGCGGCAGAACCTTCGCAGCCTGCCCGCCGAGCCTGAGCGCAGGGGCGCACGGCGCAAGCCCGCCGCGGCGCTGATTGCGGCGGCGGTGCTCGTGCTGCTGGCGGCGACGGCGCTGGCGATCGCGGCGCTCCGGGCGTTCTTCACGGAGGCGGAAGCGCTGCCGCTGAACAGCAGCTATCTGGAAAACTGGTCGCTGGGCGAAAAGGAAGCCGTGGCGGAATTGCTGCTTCGGTACGACCTGCCGGAGGACGGCGCGGCGTGGGAAAGCGCGCTGCAAACGAGCGGCGCGACGGCGCGCGAAGCCGCGCTGGATGCGCTGTTCATTCAGCACTACGCGGCGACGGCGGGCGGAAGCCGCGATATTTCGCTGCACAGCATCATGCAGCAGGAGCTGGGCGAGCTTGACCCGGCGTGGAGCCTTGAGCAGAAGGCGGCCTATTCCGAGCTGGAAAGCGAGTTTGAACTGGGCGGTTACGACGAGGAGGTCAACCTCCTGCCGGGCGAAGGCGATATTTCGCAGGATGAGGCCGTGCGGATTGCCAAAGACGCGATTCAGGCAGCTTACGGCTTTACGGAGGAACAGATGGAAAGCGCGTCGGCGGAGGACGTCAGCTTTTCCGTGCACCGCAGCCTGCTGAACATCCGCCCGCCGTATTACACGCTGGAAATCGCAGTCGCGCAGGACGACGAAACGCGCTCGTCTTACTGGGTGTATGTTTCGGGCGAGGGCAGGGTGCTTTCCAGCGGGGACGGCTATGCGTGGATCACGTCGCCCGAAGAGGACGCGGCCGCGCTTCATACGGACGCATACTACCACTCGGATGCGTTTGAACGGGATCGCGTGCTCGAGCTGATGCGCCACTGCGAAACGCTGACCGAGATTCGGCCGCAGATCGTCACATGGGAGAACCAACGGATTGACGAGCTGCTGACGCTGCAAAACGGAACGGTTCTGGTTGCGGGGCGGGAGTTTGCGGAAAACAACCGGGATACGCGCCGGGTGTTCGCCGTCTGCATGGATGAAGACGGCGAAACGCGCTGGCGCACGACGATAGACGCGCAGGAAAACGAACAATGCAGCGTTTCCGGCGCGATGGAGCTGGAGGATGGCCGGATTCAGCTTGTGCTCAACCGAATCCGCGAGGCGGGGCACGAATTTGAATACGACCTCTATGAGCTGGCGACGCTGAGCGGGGATGGAGCGCTGCTGGACAGGCGGCCGCTTCCGTCGGCCAGCGCGCTCAGCGGGCTGGACGCGGGCAGCGACGAGGTGCTTTTCAGCGAGCCGGGGCACGGCGGGCTGCTCGTCAGCGGCTCGGTCGGGCCGAAGAGCCTGCCGTTTTACGCGCAGTTGGATGAACGCGGCGACGTGGTTTTCCGGCTGGATTTCAGCGATATGCGGCATATCGTTCCGGCGCTGTACGCGGCGAAGGACGGCTATGTGTTCAGGGGATGGGATCGCGAGAAGGAAACGGCGATTCTGCGGTTTTACGACGGTCAGGGCAATCTGCTTCGGGAAGGCGCGGACAGCGCCCTGCGCATCACGCGGCCCTTTGCGCAGGCGGATGGAACGATTTGGGCGCTGGATGACGCGCAGGGTTCGGAGCGGCTGGTCTGCCTTGACGAAAACGGAGGCGTTTTGGAAGCCTATGCGCTGCCCGAAAGCATGTTTGCCGCGAAGTCGATGGAGGCGTTCCTGCGCGTGGGCGGTTCGGTCGCGTTCTTCGGCGGCCACCAGACGAGCGCGGACGACGAGACGAGCACGCGCCATTTCGGCTTTGCATACCTGAGCAGCGGCAGGATGGCGGAAATCTATGTCCGCGGCATGGACGGCCGGGAGACCGGATTCACCCGCCCCAAAGTGGCGGCGTTCTCCCCGGAGAGCCGCAAAGTGTTTGTGTTCCAGCTCGGCGGGCAGGATTATGTCGCTGAAACGGGCGGGTTCACCCCGGTTTTGTCGCGGTGGGCGATTGTGGAACTGCCGGAATAAGCGAAAACCCCTTCCGAGCGAATCGGAAGGGGTTTATGTATGCACTGAAAACAAAGAAGGTTTATTCGGCCTCTTCCTCGTAATCGGATTGCTTATCGCTCTGCGCGACGGCGCGGCAAAGCTCGAGCATCAGCCGCTGGGCCTTGGGCGAACAGCCGTTGGCGATGGCGGCGACGCTTTGGCCGAGGGATTCCGAGCCGCTGCTCGGGCGCTGGGCGAAATCCTCCCCGATCATGCAGCCGTTGAGCAGCGAGGAGAGCGAAACGCCGAGGACGGCGGCAATCTGCGCCAGCATTTCCAGCGAAATCGGGCGTTCGCCTCGTTCCAGCCGGCCAAAATGGAGCTGAGAAATCTTCAGCCGGTCGGCGGCTTCCTCCTGCGTGATGTTCAGCTCTGTGCGCGCGGCGCGGATATTGCGGCCGATGGCCTTAAACGAAACGAACATGTCGAGTTCCTCCCGAGCAGATTGATGATATAAATATCATATCCCGAAAGGCTCAAAAAGAACACATCTTATCATGTTAGATCATGTCGGACAGGATGGAAAATGAAAAAGATTATTTCGCGCGGGCGGGGGCGCGCCGCTCATTCGCTCAGAATTCTGCCGTCGATGGAGAGCGTCACCACGCGCCACGGAATGAACCTGCCGCTGGCCTTGAGCGCGTTCTTCGCCGCCGCCTCGATGCCGCCGCAGCAGGGCACTTCCATGCGCACGACGGTCAGGCTTCGGATCTCGTTGCGGCGCAGAATTTCGGTCAGCTTCTCGGTGTAATCCACCATGTCGAGCTTGGGGCAGCCGACGAGCGTTACGCGGCCGCGGATGAAATCCTGATGGAAATTGCCGTAGGCGTAGGCTGTGCAATCCGCCGCGACGAGCAGGTCTGCGCCGTCGAAATACGGCGCGTTGATCGGCGCAAGCTTGATCTGCACCGGCCACTGGCGCAGCTGGGAGGGCACAGCGCCCGCGCTTGGCGCGGCTTCGCGGTTGCCGCCGTCCATGTTGAACTGGCGGATGCGGCTGCCGGGACAGCCGCCCTCGTGCGCCTTCTGCGCCTGCTTGCGCGTTTCGATGTGCTGAGCGACGGCGGCTTCGTCGTAAGCGGCGGCGTCGCGCTCTTCGATGGTAATCGCCCCGGTCGGGCACGCGGGCAGGCAGTTGCCCAGCCCGTCGCAGTAATCGTCGCGGATGAGCCGAGCCTTGCCGTTCACCATCGCGATAGCGCCTTCGTGGCAGGCGTTGGCGCACGCGCCGCAGCCGTTGCAGAGTTCCTCATTGATATGCACAATTTTGCGAACCATAAAATCACTCCAAAATCATTGATTTACGGGATTCATTATAGTATGATGAACGGCAAAAGGACGTTGGAATAACAACGAAACGCGAGAGGAATTTTATGGAAGAGGATCTGATTGAAAAAATGCCGCTTTTCAGCGGCATGGATGCGCAGCAGGCGCGCAGGGTTTTGGAAGCGCTTTCGCCGCGAATCCGGACGTATGCGCGCGGGGAGACGATCTGCCGCGCGGGCGAAACGGTTTCCGCGCTGAGCGTCGTGCTGGCGGGGCGCGCGACGATTGAGCTTTGCGACGCGTGGGGTAACCGCAGCATCATCGAGCGGCTGGAGCCCGGCGAGGTTTTCGCCGAGGCGTATGCCTGCCTGCCGGGCGAACCGCTGATGGTTTCCGTCACGGCGGATGAGCCGACCCGGGTGATGCAGGTGGAGATGAGCCGCCTGCTCGCCGGCGGGCAGGGCCTTGCGCCGGAGCAGGCGCTGCTGGTGACCAACCTGCTGCGGACGATGGCGAAAAAGAATGTGACGCTTTCCCAGCGGATGATGAATATTTCCGCCCGGACGATCCGCGCGCGGCTGCTGTCGTATCTCTCCCAACAGGCGATCCGCGCGGGGAAAAAGCGCTTTTCGATTCCGTTTAACCGGCAGGAATTGGCGGATTACCTCGGCGTGGAGCGCAGCGCGCTCTCCGCCCAGATGAGCAAAATGAAGGAAGAGGGGCTGATCGACTATCGGAAGAATGAGTTTGAGGTGTTATAAGCTCAAAAGAATATTCACCCCGAACACGCCGTCCTTCGCGGTGACGGAGAGTGTGCCGTTATAGCGTTTGACGGTCGCGGCGACGGAGGCGAGGCCGATGCCGTGGCCTTTTTTGTGCGAGGTGGGCAGGCCGTTTCGGTCAAAAAGGACATCGCCGACATAGCCGTTTTCCACGGAAAGGCCGAGCATCGCGTCGCTGATCATGCTGGAAATCACCTTCACTTCGCGCGCTTCAACCGGCAGGGCGCAGACGGCGCGCAGCGCGTTTTCCATCAGGTTGCCCAGCATCATGCACAGATCGACCTCCTCGATCGGCAGGCGTTCGGGCAGGTCGAACCGCCAGAAAACCCGCGTGTTCTGGCTTTCCGCGATGCGCTGATAGTGCCCCGCGATGGCGTCCAGCGCGGCGTTGGCGCAGAGCATCGTATGCGGGGCGGCCAGCCGCCCCTCGTATTCGGCCAGATAGGCGGTCAGCTTGTCGTATTCCTTCGCTTCGTTCAGCCCGGCGATGACATGCAGGTGCTGGCGGAAATCGTGGCGGAGCTGGCGGGTGGCGTCCATGTGCTCGCGCAGCTCGCGATAGCGCGTGTTTTCCATGTTTAGAAGCTGGTTCTGCGCCTGCAATTCGACGGCCTCGGTCATTTTTCGCATGGTGAGGTAGACGAAATAATAGAGCCAGAACAAATCGCCCAAAAAGCTGATGAGCAGCACGATGCTGATTTCCCGCACGCGCCCGGTCATCACCACGGAAGGATACCACGGCGTGATCCAGATGAAGATGACCATCAGGAACAGCGGCGCGACGAACAGCGCCCGCCAGACGGCGGTGAAGCTGACGTTGGTGAGCATCCAGTTGATTTTTTTGCGGAAAAACAGCGTGAACAGCGCCAGCACGACGAACGCGACCGCCAGACAGATCAGCCCGGAGGGGAGCATGAACACCGAGATATCGTTGTGCAGCTCAATCGGCGCGCAGATGTAGTTGGTCAGCGTGGTGGAAAAGGAGGACAGCATCGCGGCGGTGAAAAAGACGAACAGCGCTTTCGGCAGCGGCAGCGTCACGGTTTTCAGGTACAGCGGCAGCGAAACGGCGATGATCGGGATCAGCAGCGTGTTGGTGGTGAGCTGAAAATGGCAGCAGGCCAGCGCCCCCACCAGCACAAACGCCGTCACCACCGAAAGCACGAGCGCGGCGAGTTTCTTTGCCGGCAGGCGCAGAAAGCCGGAGATGGGCAGATAGCACAGCAGCGCGGACGGATAGAGCATGGCGAATTCGGCCAGATAGCGGGCGAGAAGCATGGCGGTTACCCCCTTTTCATGCGCTTGATTTGGTATTCGGAGAAGCGGTTGACCAGATCGAGTCGGTTGCGCTGGCGCAGAGGAAAGCGCATGCCGCTGGTCAGCAGGATGCTGTCACTGTCGAGCTTGAGCGCTTCGTCCATGTTGACGAGCACGCCGCGGTTGCAGGGCAGAAAGCGCTCGTCGCTTTGCAGGGCGGATTCCAGTTCGGCGAAGGTCTGCGAGCTTTTCAGGCATGCGCCGGAGACGGTGAAGATATCCAGCGTGTGCCCGTGGGAAGCGACGGCGGCGATCTGCCCGTGCGGCAGGCGGATGGTCTGGCGCGGCAGGCGGATCTCCACCTGCTGCTCGTTTTCTTCCATCAGCCGGATGGCCCCGGAGAGCACGTGATCCAGCTGGGTGAGGCTGTACGGCTTGACCAGATAGTCGAACGGATGAATCGGAAACGCGTCGAACGCGTATTCTTTGGAGGAAGTCAGGAAAACGATCAGGCAGCGCGCGCTTCGATTGCGCACCCGCTTGGCCGCCTCGATGCCGTTCATGCCTTCCATGCAGATATCCAGAAAGACGAGCGCGTCGTCCCCCGGCGTAAAGCCGTTGAGGAAGGCTTCGCTGCTGTCAAAACAGGCGATGCTCGTCCCCGCGGGCACGCGCACCTGCAAATCCTGCCGGAGCATTTCGCGCGCCTGCTGCTGGTCATCGACAATGGCGATGCGTATGATCATATAAAACATCCTTCTTCTGAAAGTGATGATACATTCATTATATCATAAATCGCCGCGCGCCGTGAGGGGGCTTTTGGGGCAAATGCATGTCATTCGTGCAAAAAAAACGTCGTTCGTGCAAAATGGCTTGCGCGAAGGAAGGATTAGCGCTATAATGCTGATAACAAATTTGATCGAAAGATCAACGAAAGGATGGTTTTTCCCATGAAAAAGATGCTTGCTATGCTGCTGGCCGTGCTGACCCTGTGCTTCGGCGCCGCCGCGATGGCCGAGAGTGTGCCCGAGGCGGATGCCGCCGCCGAGCAGGCTGCGCTGACCGACCTGACCGCCGAGGGTCAGCTGATCGAAGCCGACGGCTTCCAGTTCTATATCCCGGCCGATTGGGAGCAGCTCGAGCTGGACGACGATGACATCGCCGCGGGCTATGTGTTCGCCGCTTCTTCCGCCGATGAGGAGAACGGCCTGGTGATCACCTATTCTGCGCTGGATGCCGCTATGACCGCCGAAGAGCTTCAGGCGGCGCTGGTTGAGGTCTATCCGACCGCGACCGTGCAGGATCTCAACGGCACTTCCGTCGTCGCGTTCCACGACGCGGAGGAAGACGTGCTGGGCATCGTCGTGCTGGACACCGTCGATCCGGGCTACTACATCTTCCAGTTCATCCCGGCTTCCGACGCGGACTTCGTGGCCGTGGCCGACGCGATTGCTTCTTCCTACACCGCGGTGCAGTAAGCTGTTAAGCGCTTGAATTGAAAACGAAATGGGGCTGCCACACAGGCAGCCCTGTTTTAGTGTTGCTCAAACGCCGCAATCGCCGCATCCAGCGCCGCGACCGAACGGATGCTCTGCCGCCGGGTGAGCAGCTGGCGGCGCACCTGCGAGGGCGCATGCTCAAATAAGCGCCGCGCGTGGGAATCGCTCTCCAGCAGCGCGTAGAGATTCGGATATACGTTCAAGAAGCGTCACCTCCCGATGCGCCCAGTATGCGCCGGGCAGGGGACGCTTATTCTCTGCGCGCACTTGACGCTTCTTAGAGGGTAGCGATATAATATAAAATTAGTGAGTCTGCGGTCAAAACCCTTCCACCATCTGCGGATGGTCCCCCTCCCCTTGGGGAAGGGGAGGTTAAGGGGAGCGGCTTGAAGGAACCTCTTACTGAAAAGCTGGAGAAGGCGCGGAAAAGAATCTCCCCTTTTAAGGGGAGATGTCACCGCAGGTGACAGAAGGGTGGATAACGACGAGATGACACCGATGGATGCGGCGCGCGCAGCGCTTAAAGAGGTTTTCGGCTATGACGATTTCCGCCCCGGGCAGGAGGACGCGGTCGCCGCGATTCTGCGCGGGCGCGACGTGATGGCCGTCATGCCCACCGGCGCGGGCAAGTCGATCTGCTACCAGATTCCCGCGCTCGTGCTGGAGGGGATCACGCTCGTCGTTTCGCCGCTGATTTCGCTGATGCGCGATCAGGTGTTCGCGCTGCTGCAAAACGGCGTTCGCGCGGCGTATCTCAACAGCTCCCTCACGCCCAGACAGTATATGCTCGCGCTGGATAACGCAAGGCGCGGCGTGTATAAAATCATCTATGTCGCGCCGGAAAGGCTGCTCACCGATTCGTTCCTCAGCTTTGCCCAAAACGCCCCGATTGCGCAGGTTGTCGTCGATGAGGCGCACTGCGTCAGCCAGTGGGGGCAGGATTTCCGCCCCGGCTACCTGCAAATCGCGCCGTTTCTGCGTGAGCTGCCCCAGCGGCCGCGCGTCAGCGCTTTTACCGCGACGGCGACGCAGGCCGTCCGCGCGGATATCGTCCGGCTGCTGGAATTGCAGAATCCCTACGATATCCTGACCGGGTTCGACCGCCCGAATCTCTTTCTGGAAGTGCGCCGCGCGAAGGACCGCGACGCGGAGCTGCGCCGCTTTCTGGCTGAGCATAAGGGGCAGAGCGGCGTCGTCTACTGCGGTACGCGCAAGGGCGTGGAGGAAGTGACCGCCATGCTGAACGACTGCGGCGTGGACGCGGTGGGCTATCACGCGGGCATGCCCGACGAGCAGCGCGCCAAGGCGCAGGAGGATTTCGTCGCCGACCGCGCGCCGGTGATCGTGGCGACCAACGCGTTCGGCATGGGCATCGACAAATCCAACGTGTCCTTCGTCGTGCACTATAACATGCCCAAGGATTTGGAGAGCTATTATCAGGAAGCGGGGCGTGCCGGGCGCGACGGCGAGGACGCGGTCTGCTGCCTGCTGTATCAGCCGAGCGACGTGCGGCTCAATACCTTCCTCATCGACCATGCACAGGATATGAGCCAGATGGACGCGCAGACGCAGCAGGTCGTCACCGCGCGAGCCAAGGAGCGGCTCAAACAGATGACGTTTTACGCCACGGGCGGCGGCTGCCTGCGCGCGAAAATCCTCAGCTATTTCGGCGAAAAGGTCGAAAAGCCGTTCTGCGGTAACTGCTCGGGCTGCATGGCGCGCGAAGAGGAGCGCGACGTGAGCCGCCAGGCCGGGCAGATCGTCGCCGCCGTCATCGCGATGAACGGGCGATACGGCAAGGCGACGGTGGCGCGCGTACTCTGCGGTCAGGCGGATGCGAAATTGCGCGAGCGCGGGCTGGATAAGCTCTCCGCGTTCGGCGCGATGAAGGCCGAAGGCGAGGCCAACGTGCGCGCGATGATCGACGAATTGATTGCGGGCGACGTGCTGACGGTCACGACGGGCGATTATCCGCTGCTCAAGGAGGGCGCGTATGCGCGGGACGTGCTGCGCGGGGATATGCCCATCCGCATGGCGCTGCTGCCGACGGACGCCGCGCCCGAACTCAAGCGCCGCGTGAAGCAGAAAACGTTTGTCAACCGCGGGTTGTACGAACGGTTGGCCGGGCTGCGCAAAGAGATTGCGATGGAGCAGAACGTGCCGCCGTTCATCATCTTCACCAACGCGACGCTCAAGGATATGGCGGCCAAAGCGCCGCATACGCGAGCCCAGATGCTCCGCGTCGCGGGCGTGGGCGAAGGCAAAATGCAGCGTTACGGCGACGCGTTTCTGCGGGAAATCGCCGCCTACGAGGAGGAAGAGGCGTGAAGAAGGAAAGAGGGCTTGCGCTGGCCGCCTGCGCGGCGCTGGCGGCGCTGATGCTGCTGTTTGCCTCCCAGTGTTCGCCGCTGTACCCGCTCAACATATGGGGCGACGCGAACTGCCTGCTGACGGTCGGGCGGGTGATGAAAAGCGGCGGCGTGCTCTACCGGGATATCTACGAGCAGAAAGGGCCGCTGCTGTACCTGATTCACGCGCTGGCGGCCTGTATTTCCGATACGAGCTTTTGGGGCGTGTATCTGCTGGAAATTCCCGCGCTGACGGCGGCGCTTTATGCGGCGTATCGCCTGCTGCGCCTGCGCGCGGGCGCGTGCTTTTCGCTCGGCGCGGCGGCCGTTTGGGGCGCGCTGACGGTGACGGGCGGCGCGTTCATGCGCGGGGACAGCGCGGAGGAGTTCTGCCTGCCGCTGCTGACGGCTGCGCTGGCGCTGGCCTATGCCGAATACGGCAGGCGCGCCAGACCGATGCGCGCCAAGCGCCTGCTCGTCTGCGGCGTACTGGCCGGGTGCGTCGCGGCGATCAAGTATACGCTGCTGGGCGCGATGGTCGGGCTGTGCGCGGTTGAAGGCGTTTTGGCGCTGAAAGAGGGCGGCGTGAAGCGGGCCGCCCAAAGTGCGGGCGTGTTTCTGGCGGGCATGGCCGTTCCGATTCTGCCGTGGGCGCTTTACTTCGCGGCAAACGGCGCGCTTTCCGACGCGTATACGGCATATCTCTACAACAACATCTTTTTGTACAGCGGCGAGGCCGCGTCGTGGGGGCAGAAACTCCGCGAGCTGGCGCGCTATGTCGCCCAAAACGCGCTCTGGGCGGTTCCCGCCGCGCTGGGGCTGATTTCGCTGGCGCTGGATCGCGGCGAGACGGCCGCCGTGCGGGGATGCGTAATTGCGATGGCGGCCTGCCAATTCGCGGCGGTGTTTCTCGTCGGGCGCGTGTGGGCGTACAGCCTGCTGGCGCTGGCGGCTTTCGGCGTGGTCGGCTGCATGCAGCTGCACCGGGCGCTGAAAAAAATCGGCCGTCCCCGCGCCGAAAAGGCGCTGACGGCGGCGGCCTGCGCGGCAAGCCTGCTCTGGGCGTATTTCGCCACGCCGAACGCGTTTCTGCGCGGGCAGAAGCTCGACGAGCTGGCGCAGGGGCGGCTGGCCGCGGTCGTCGAGGACGGCGCGACGCTGCTGCAATACAGCCATCTCGACGACGGGCTGTATCTGGCGGCGCACACGCTCCCGCAGGAAAAATACTTCGTGCGGCTGAACGTGCAATCCGGCGAGATGCGCGAAGCGCTCGACCGCGCCGTGCGCGAGGGCGAGCCGGATTACGTGCTCGTCAGCTGGCGGGAGCTTCCGGCGGAATTCGACCGCTATCGGCTCGTCGCGGCGGACGTGGGCTATGACGACGAGAACCGGCTGAACAAAATGCTGTATCTGTACAGGAGGAAGAGCGAATGAAAAAGGCGTTTCCCGTGCTGCTGGCGCTGGTCTGCGCGGCGCTGGCGCTGCTGATTGCATCGACCAGTTCGCCGCTGTACGCGACCAATTTCTGGACGGATACGAACATCTATTTTACCATCGGCCGCGGCATGACGCAGGGGCTGATGCCGTACCGCGACCTGTTCGACCACAAAGGGCCGCTGTTGTTCATGCTCTACGCGCTGGGCGCGGCGGCGTCCCGGACGAGCTTCATCGGCGTGTTTGGGCTGGAGGCGCTGAGCCTTGCGGCGGCGGTTTATGCGGGCTGGCGCACCGTGCGCCTGTTCGGCAAGGGGCGGCTGACGCTGCTGAGCATGACGATTTTGGCGGCGGTCGCCTGCTGCTGCACGGCGTTCACGCAGGGCGGAAGCGCGGAGGAGTTCGCGCTGCCCGCGCTGGCTGTCGGCGTTTACCTGACGCTGGCGGTCATGACGCAGCCGGAGAGAAAGACGGGGCGGCGCATGCTGGGCTTCGGCGCGGCTGCGGGCTGGGTGTTTCTGATCAAATACACGGATATCGGGCTGTTCGTCGGGCTGGGCGTGTGCCTGCTGGCGTTTATCTGGCGGCGGCAGGGTTTTGGCCGCGCGCTGATTTCGGCGGGGCAGATGGCGCTGGGCGTGCTGCTGATCTGTGCGCCCGTCGCGGCGTATCTGGCGGCGCACGGCGTGCTGAGGGACTGCGTCGAGGTCTACTTCATCCAGAATCTGTTTGATTACAGCGGCACGCCGATGAGCCTGACCGGGCACGTTTACAACGCGCTGGCTTACCTGCGCACGCAGAGCGCCATCAACCCGGCGGTCGTGCTTTTGGTCGTGCTCGGGGCGGCTTTTATCCTGCTTTGGGCATGCAAAAGGCATGAAAAGGGCATGCTTGGGCAGGTTTTGGCGCTGCCGATGGGCGCGGGACTGCTGCTGCTGACCTGCTATTGGGGCGAAATGGCGCACCCGTACTATGCGCTGGTGTTCGCGGGGCTTTGCGCGCCGGGGCTGATTCCGCTGGCGTGGCTGGCTGGCCGCGCCGAGCGGCGCGGGCTGTTCGCGTGGGCGCTGCCGCTGGCGGGTGTGCTGACGATTGTGCCGACGTGCATGGGTCTTTGCCGCGCCGTGCCGCTGATGCGGGTGAAAAAGGCGGATATGCCGCAGACGGTTTTCGCGGAAATCATGAACCGGGAGGAGAACCCGACGCTGCTGGATATCACCAGTCTGGATCAGGGCTTCTATCTCGCGGCGGGGATCACGCCCAACTGCCGGTATTTCGCCGACAACAATTTGCAGACGCAGGAAAAGCGCGACGCGATTGCCTCGTATCTGGCCGAGGGAAGAACGCAGTTCGTCGTGACGCGGTACGCGGAACCCGGCGAGAATTACGAGCTGGTCGCCGAGGATGACGGCGTGTTTGATTTAAGCGACAGCAGACACTATAAATTGTATAAGAGGAAAGAACAATGAGCGACACCAGAATTTCGGCAAAAGACCTGCGCGCGTTCATGGAGCGCGCGTATGAAAAAGAAGGATTTGAAAAAGAGGAAGCCCGGCAGATTGCGGACGTGCTGATGCAGGCGGACTTATTCGGCATCGAGAGCCACGGCGCGCAGCGGATGATGTACTACCACCAGAACATCCAAAGCGGGAGCGTCGATGTGCATGCGCGGGCGGAGGTGGTGCGCGAAACGCCGGTTTCCGCGCTGCTGGACGGCCATTTCGCGATGGGCCACCTGACCGCAGCGAAAGCGATGAACATCGCTATCGAGAAGGCGAAAAAGACGGGGATCGGCATGGTCGTCGTGCGCAACTCGTCGCACTACGGCATCGCGGGCTATTATCCGCTGATGGCCGAGCGCGAAGGGCTGGCCGCGTTTTCGATGACCAACACCGGGCCGATCATGGTGCCGACGTTCGGGCGCGAGATGATGCTGGGCACAAACCCGATGGCGTTCTGCATGCCCGCCGACCCGTACCCGTTCTGGTTCGACGCGTCCACGACGGTGGTGACGCTGGGCAAGGTCGAGGTCTACAACAAGCGCGGCAAGCCCATGCCCGAAGGCTGGACGATCGACGGCGAGGGCAGGCCGTGCAGCGACGCGCGCAAGATGAATCAATCCATTCTGGCGGGCGGGATGGGCGGCATCCTGCCCCTCGGCGGCGAGGGCGAAACGACCAGCGGCCACAAGGGCTACGGGTTGGCGATCATGGTGGAGGCGCTGACGGGCGTGCTGGCGCAGGGCATGCTCAGCCCGGAGATGTGCGGCGCGCACGGCGACCA
>CAKTXH010000024.1 GCA_934630975.1 uncultured Clostridia bacterium
GAAGACATCCGCTCCGGCGCGCTCGTCGTGTCTGCGGATATCGCGGATCATCCGGCTGTTGACGCCAGCGTGACCGTGAACTACATCGACTAATCCGAGTCAAACGAAGGCTCTCCGCTCAAAAGGCGGAGGGCCTTTTTGGATTTCAAAGACATGCCGTCCCCGGCGGATGCATACAGTGAAAGGCAGAAAGACCGAGGGAGGGGTGCGCGTGGAAATGACATTATCGCGCGAGACGCTCTGCTTTGAGCGCCTTGCTTTATCCAGAACGGAACAGGTGAGCGTCGAGGGCGAGGCGACGCTGCCGGGCAGCATGCGCGACGCGGTGACGGTGCTGAGCGTACAGGCGCAGGCCTATCTGGAGGACGCGCAGGCGACGGCGGGCGGCGTGACGCTGCGGGGACACGTGAGCTTTCAGGCGCTGTACACGCAGGGCGATTTGACGCGGATTCGCGCGATGGAGACGACGTGCGACTTTGAACACAGCATCGACGCGCCGGAGATTCAGCCGGACATGCGGGTGAGCGCGAGCGTCGCCGTGCAGGAGACGGAAGGGACGGCGGTGAGCGGGCGGATGACGCTGCGCGCGCTGCTGGATATCCAGGCCGAGGCGTTCGAGACGACGAAGCAGGAGCTTGTGACCGATGCGGCGGGCGGCGAGAACGGGCTGCGCACGCGGATGCAGAGCGTCACCTTTTGCCGAACCGCGCCGCTGGGCGAGGATAAAACGCTGGTGCGCGAGGAATTCGACCTGCCCGCGCGGCTGGAGGTCGGCGACGTGCTCAGCGCGACGGGCGAGGCCGGCGTGGCGGAATTGACGGGCGGCGCGGGGCGCGTCGGCGTGACCGGCACGGTGGAGGTGCGCGTGCTGCACAGGCCGCAGGAGGCCGGAAACCCGCTGGTGACGACCAGCCACGAGCTGCCCTTTGAACTGAGCATCGACGCGCAGATTCCCGAAGGCGCGCAGATTCACGCGCAGGCGGAGGCCATCGACGTGATGGCGGATTCGATTGCGGATGATAAGCGTCGGACGCTGCGCGTGGAGGCGGAGGTGCGCGTGCGCCTGAGCTGCTGCGTGCAGGAGGAAAAACAACTGCTCGAGGATTTGTACAGCGTCGCGGGCGACGAGCTGATCCCGCAGAGGGAACGGTTTGACGTGCACACCTTCGAGGAAAGCAGCGACGTTCGCGAAAGCACGCGCCTGCCCATCACGCTGGCGAAGGACGCGCCGCCCATCGGAACGGTGCTCGCCGCGTTCGCCCAGCCGACCATCGCGTCGGTTTTGCCGGCGGGAAAGCGGCTGGACGCGGAAGGCGTGATGGCCGTGACGCTGATCTATCTGCCGATGGATTCGGATATTCCGATGGCGATCCACACGCGCGAGCCGTTCGCCATGACCTTCCCCATCGAAACGACGGAGGACGCGCAGGTTCAGGCGCGCGTCATCGAGGCGGCGCCCGGCCCGGCGACCAGCGACCGCGCGGAGGTGCGCTGTGTGGTGGGGCTGCATGTCGTCAAGCACGGCGTGCGCCCGCTCGACGCGGTGATCGACGTGGAGCGGCAGCCCGCCGCCAAACAGGAACGCGGCTTTGTGCTCGTCTGGCCCGCGAAGGGAGAAAGCCGCTGGGAGACGGCCAAACGGTTACGCGTCGCAGAAGAGGAGTTACACCCCGCGGGAAAAGGCGCGATGCTGGCTTTCCGCAAATGAACCCGAGGGCGCTGGTGCGCCCTTCTTCAATGTGTGTGGAAGGACACACAGAGGAAAATTGACAGGAAAATGTCATTTTGACGGGCAAAAAATGAAAAGAGCTCGATTTCAGGCGGAATTCTTCCTAAATGACGTTTTTTCTGCACGAACGACGCGTCGAAGGGCTTTTCAAGCGAGGATGAATATGGGATAATATAATACAAGAAAATGGAAAAGACTCGGTGCGAGACACGGAATTTTCAAAACGAAAAATGAAAACGGAAGCATATTCAAACGAGCACATGCAATTGGATAGGAATTAAACGGTTACATGAAACATACATCAAAAAAACCAATGAGAAAGAAAAAAGTTACCAATGCATGCCGCGAAAAAATAGTTAAAAATACCGGCAAAAGCTTGAAATAACTTTGCGTATCTGCTATAATATGAAAAAGAAATCTTCCTTAATAATAGGGAGAAAATCAAAAACGGTTTCGCAGCGATGCGTAAGGTGTTGAAAAGCGCGCTGGATGTGAAAAAAGGAGCGTTCGCCATGAAGAAAAAGTATACCGCAGCTGTACTGGTTGCCGCAATGCTGGTCGCAACCCAGAAATTGCCGATTCGCACCAGCCATGCCCATGCAGAGGGCGAAGAAGGCCATGCGGGCACGGCGAACACCCCTGACCAGCCGGCTGCGCAGACGGAGAGCGTCAGCAGCGAGCCTGTGCACGTGGAAACGCCGAAGCCGCAGGCGACGGAAGCCCCGAAGGTTGAGGAGAAGCCGCAGGCAACGGAAGCCCCGAAGGCTGAGGAGAAGCCGCAGGCGACGGAAGCCCCGAAGGTTGAGGAGAAGCCGCAGGCGACGGAAGCGCCGAAGACCGAGGAGAAGCCGCAGGCAACGGAAGCCCCGAAGACCGAGGAGAAGCCGCAGGCGACGGAAGCGCCGAAGACCGAGGAGAAGCCGCAGGCGACGGAAGCGCCGAAGACTGAGGAACAGCCGGAAGCGACGGAAGCGCCGAAGACCGAGGAGCAGCCGCAGGCAACGGAAACGCCGAAGGCCGAGGAGCAGCCGGAAGCGACGGAAACGCCGAAGGCCGAGGAGCAGCCCGAAGCCACAGAAGCGCCGGAAGCTGAGCAGACCCCGGAAACGACGGAAGCGCCCATCGAAACGCCTGCGCCGACGGCTGCCCCGGAAGAAACCGCAGCGCCCGCGCCGGAACGTCAGTTGCCCGCCATCGTCGGGCAGGTCGAACGCGAAGGCTATGCCTATGTCAAGACGGCGGGAAGCGGCGTGAAGCTCTATGACAGCGAAGCGATGAACCGCCGCATCGGCAACATCGACAACAGCCAGAGCGTTTTGCTCGCGCTGGGCTGCACGGAAATCGGGGAGAATCAGTTCGCTGTCTACGTCGTATTCGGCTGCGACGGCCGAGTGATGGACGGCTATGTGCGGCTGGACGACCTGAGCGGTCAGCCGCTCGACGGCGACGCGTTCATCCGCGATCACGCCGAAAGCGCTGTGCGCCGCGACGATTACCCGCTGGTCAACATCGGCTATACGCCGAAGAAAAATAAACCCGACGACGCGGACAAGGACGAGAAGCCGATTGCGACGGCTGAACCGAAGGCGGCCGAACAGCCGGAAGCCACGGCAGAGCCGCAGACGACCGAAGCGCCGAAAGCGACGCTTGAGCCGGACGAAACCCTCGTCCCGGCCGTCACGCCCGAACCGACTGAAACGCCGGAGGTTACGCTCGAGCCGACTGCGACGCCGGAAATCACGCCTGAACCGACCGAAGAGCCGCTCGATCTGCCGCCGATTCTGGCGCGCGTGGAACAGAACGGCTATGCATATGTGCGCACCGCTGAGCTGGAAGTCAAGCTCTACACGAACGACAATCTGGATCATCAGTTCGCGTCGATCTATGAAAAGGGCGCGGTGCTGCTCGTTGACGGCTACACCGAGCGCCCGGACGTAAAGAGCTATGCGCTGCACGTGTATCTCGCCGACGAAAACGGCGTGGTGGACGGCTATGTGAGCATGAAGCGCATCCTCAAGAACCCGGCGGAGGAGTTGGAAAGCGGCGCGGAGCGCGTGAACGGCCTGCCCGTGGCGAAGACGAAAGTGATCTGGAAGAAGAACGTCGCGCCGACAGCCACGCCCGAACCGACGGCCACGCCTACCGCAACGCCGACGGCTACGCCCGAACCGACCGCAACGCCGACGGTAAAGCCGACCGAAACGCCTGCGCCGACTGCGACGCCGACGGTAAAACCGACCGAAACACCCGAACCGACGGCTACGCCCGCGCCGACTGCAACCGCCGAGCCAACGGCCACGCCGAAACCGACCGAAGCCCCGATTGCGACGCTCGACGGAAAAACGGCGGAAAGCGCTCAAAATAACGGCGTCAGCACCCTGCCGCTCGGCACGGATAAGCCGATCGTCGTGGCCGACGGCGAAATGCCGACGGACGATATGACCCCGACCCCGGTGATCGTCTGGCCGGAGGAAGCCACGCCGGGCGAAATCGACCGCGATGACGAAATCGCGCCTCCGATTCTCATCGACGAAGAGCGCCCCGTGGCGGGCATCGACCTGCCGACCGATGGGCTTGAACCGACGGAGGTTGTCACATGGCCGGACGAAGCGACGGCGGGCGAAGCGACCCCGGATGAGGCCAAGCCGGAGGAGAAGGGCGACGAAACTGAAAAAGAGGAAGAAAGGGTTTCGGTTTCGGTTTTGATGCTCGTTCCTGCGGATAACATCATTCGTGAAGGAGATACCGTTTCGCTTATTGCTACCGTCAGCGGAGGAGACCCTTCCGAGTATGCGTATCAATGGCAGACGTCTTCGGATGGTGAAAACTGGCGCGATGTGGAAAATGCACACAGTTTAACGCTTGATGTCAAAATGACCTTTACCAATATAAACGATTATTGGCGTATTCAGGTAAAGAACAAGGGGAAGGTGGAGCAGCAATGAAAAACATACAAAGATGGATAAGCTTGGTTTTGGCGCTGCTCATGGTGATTGGCTGTGTGCCATCGGTTGCGGACGAAGAAATTATTGCGCAGGACGTTGTACAGCCAGCGCAGCTATATGAAACGCAAACCGTTCCGCGTTCGTCTGACCTGAACCTTTTTGTCATCAACGTGGAAATAAAGGATGAGGATGGAAACGATGTGACAAATGGGCCGCTATATGTGGGGCGGGATTATACGTTTGGGATTAAGTTTAGCGAGAAGGGAAAAGATCTGCAATTTGACGTAGACAGCAATAATCAATTGACCTATCAGCTCCCGACCGGAATTACGTATAGCGGAGAAAAAGCGTTTGACGCGCTGAATAAGGATGGCGTGAAAGTTGGCGAATTTGAAATTGTTGAAGGCAAGATTAAATTTACGCCGTGGTATTATAACGAGCCATCAGAAACGTATTCGGCAAGCCCGAAAGGGAAGGACGATCTTCTCTTTACCGAAGCTTCTACGGCCAGCGTGATTTGGTGCAATCTGCACGGCAAACTGACGCAGACTTCCGATCAAACAAAAATAGATTTTGGCAACGGGGTGACTAAGGAATTTGAAGTCAAACCGTATGAAGAAAAACCGTATGCCGATGTTACAAAGAGCAATGAGGATAGCAAGCTTTATACGGATGAAGCGACGGGACAGCGTTACTTCCTGACGACTATTATTGCTACGGTTAAAGATGGCGACCCGGATTCGCTGACGATAATTGATACAGTGAATTGGGACAACAACAACGAATACATTGAGGATATTGCTCAAAGCTCTTTCTCAATCAAGCAAATTCGAGGCAAAACCGAGACGATTCTATCCAACGTTTCGCCGACATGGAATCCGAATTGGACGAAGGGGTTCAGCTTGACGCTGAACAAAAATGATTTGACAAATGGATTAAAGAAGGATGATCAATTTGTCATTACGTACAAAAACTATTTGACGGAAAAAGGCAAACAGTACATGGGTACCAATGACATCACAACGATGGAAAACGGAGTAAAATCCAAGATAGACGGCAGAGAAAGAGAGGATAAACTGTCGTATATCATTCGCGGGAAACCGACCATGATCAAGAAAACTTCTTCCGGCAAAGATGAAGAGAATCCCAATCGAATCAATTGGGAGATTATCATCAGCGACGGACAGGGGACGAATATTGCCGGCAAAACAATTACGGATACATGGGCGGAGAGCATTCAAAGAGGAGAAAATGAAAAGCTGGATCGAATCGAGATGGTGGATGGAAGCCAGACGATTCAACTGACCGTGGTTAAAGCTGACGGAACGCAGATGACACATGATGTTCCAGCGGACGAGGTTCAAATGTATTTCCACGCGACAACTGACGCTGACAATAAGCAAACGGGTTTCCAATTCACAGTTCCGAATGTCCCAAGCGGATATGAAAAAATTATTGGGTGCAAGGTGAACTACAAAACCGAGGGACACCTTAAAAATGAAAACGGTTTTGGCGAGTTCGGCATCACCAATAAGGCTGAATATGATGAGGATCACCGCAGCGGCAAAAGCGACGGGCACGGCGGCAACAGAGGGTTTGATGACTTTGAACGAAGCAAGACTTTTGACAGAGAAGAAGATGGAAAGCTTTACTTTACGATTAAAGTGAAGATTCCAAAGGAGGCAAGAGGACAGACCATCTGTGTTTCCGACTGGCCGTATCTAGATAGTGCGAAATATGAAAATCGGCTGTCTGTTCCGCCGGAAATTATTAGCGTAATGGCCAGCGATGGAACGACGAAGAAGGTGTTTACGGAAGGCACAGGCGATTGGCATTATCAAGGCTACAACGAAGGTTCCGGTTTCTTCATGTTCTTCAACATGCCGGGAAGCTATGTGATGCCAAGCGATACAGATAAGCCTAACTCGATCTGGAAATGGGATACGGACAACGACGTCGAGCTGACGATTCAGTACGCGTTTGATATCGAGAAGATCAGGAAAGTCGCCAAGGAAACAGGAAGGGAGGCTGAAGCCGGGATTCTTTACAACCATGTGAAGATTATACTCGGCGGGCTGGAAAAGACCGACGAAGCGCCTGCCCCGTTTGGAAAGCATGCGAAGATTGAAAAAAAGGCCGAGCTGCAATCTGACGGAACGATCAAATATACCGTGCTCATCAACAGCAACTTCTTAGCGCAGATTCCCGAAAAAGCAATATTCATTGATGAATTTGACGCCGAGCATCTGGAGTATGTAAACAACTCGCTGAAAGTTGAACTGCTTGCGTATGGAAACAGCCATTGGAGCGGATGTGTAGGCATCCCGAATTACTCCGAAACGGAATTGAAATCGGGGCAGGCTGGAACGCTGACGGTTAAATTCGATGAATTTGGCCGAAGCGGATGGACTGAGGGAACGGTTGGTGGCAATTGTGATTTGATAGGCATAAAACGGGAAGAGTATCCGACGCTTCAGGGCTGGTATCGGAAAGCGTATATCAACAATAAAACCACCTATTATACCGCGGTTCGCTTGACGTATTCCCTCCAAATCAAAAACGCGAAACCGGGACAGGACACGGTGCTGCGCAATGCGGCTAAGATCGAAGGGTATGCGGATGCAAGCGCAGAGGTAACTTACCATCCTACGCTTTTGGAGAAGCAATCTGGCCAGATGAACGGGTCAAAGCTGCCGTATACGATTACCGTCAATCCGACGGGGGCCAAACTGCTCAGCGGCAACGGAACGTTATTGTTGACCGACAAAATGAGCGCTAACATGGTTCCGCTGCTGCAAACCCTCAAGGTTTATAAGAAGGATGGACCTGAGCTGCCGAAAGCAAATTGGCAGTATTCTTACAATCCAGATGAAAATGTGCTTAAACTGTCCCTGCCGGATGAAATGGCATTGACTGTCCGATACGAAGTGATGATTCAAGGCGCGCCGGGGGCATATGTGACAGTAAGCAACACGGCGAGCATGGAAGGATTTGAAGAGGTTAAAAAGGACGAAAAGAATCTTCAAATCAGTCAGGCAAGCGGCGGCGCGGGCGGTACCCAGTACACCATTCTTTTGCTCAAACAGGCAAAAGATACGGGAATGTCTATTGCAGGCGCAAAGTTCAAAATTGAGTGGATTTTGAATGGACAGTGGACGGAAGTCTGCACCATTACGACGTTGAAAGACGACGTTACCCAAATCACAAGATCGACAGACGGAACAGAAGGTATTTACGCGGATCAAGTCTATCGAATTACCGAGATAAAAGCACCGGCCAATTATCAGGGATTGGCAGCGCCTATCTACCTGTGTATTCCGAAAGACAAGGACGTGGATCAAATTCGTCAGACGATGAAAGATGAGTTGAACGCGCAAGAAGATAAAAAAGAAATCCAAGAAGCGACGATTTTGACGCGCATCAATTCTCAGGTGACCGTGATTCCCAACGAGCCGTGCCCCGGTATTGAATTTAAGAAGGTCAGCGCAAGTAACGCGAATAAGATGCTGGGCGGCGCGACCTTTAAGCTGACCAAGAGTGACGTGAGCGAAACAGAGTGGAAGAGAGAAGCGGAAAGCACGTTGGAAGGCGTGGTTTCCTTCCCGGAAATTCAGGAAGGCGTATACCGCCTTGAAGAGACAAAAGCGCCGGTTGGTTATACAGCGTCGAACGGATATTGGATTGTAACCGTTACCGACACGGATGGTGTGCGCACGGTGACTTACGAAGCCAAGGATGGCGCACCGAGCTTGAGCAAAGCGGAAAACGGGAGCATGCTGTTACCGAACCAACGCGAAGATCTGCCCAACCTCCCCAGCGTCGGTGGCTCTGGCACGACAGCGTACAGCCTGCTTGGCCTTGCGCTGATGGCAATAGCGACGGCGGCGGCGTATGCGCTCGCCCGCCGAAAGAAGGTGATGCGGCCGCAATGAGCGCGCAGACCTTCGTGAACAGGGTACCCAAAACGAAATCTATATAAAAGAAAGGAAGAAAACAAAATGAAGAAATGGCTGAGTGTGCTGCTGGCAGCGGTTATGCTGCTGGCGATGGCGGGGATCGCGGGGGCGGCGGTTCCGCAAGAAGCGGATGGAACAATTGCGTTTACCGGATTGGAAGATGGAGAGAAAGTTGTTGCTTATCAAATCATTGAATATACGTATAACAAAGACGGACAGTATACGAACGCAGATTGGGTTGCTGCAATAAAGGCGGAAAAAAAATACGAAAATGTAAAAGTTGACGACGTAAAGAATACATTGCCGGTGGGAACGTCGGAAAGCCAGTTCTATGAAGCGGTGCGTAAACTTGTTGCCAACAATACCTCCTATAAAAGCAATGAAAATAACGAAATTACTGGGTTGAAAGCAGGTTCGTATCTGTGTCTTATTAGCGGCGGAACGACTGTTCACCAGCTTCATATTGTCAGCTTGAATCCGATTCAGAAGGAAGATGGCGAATGGACGTTGCGTGTAAATGAAGGAAACCCGCCTAATGCAACGGAAAAGGCCAGCCGTCCTGTGCTCGATAAAACGATGAAGGTCGAAGAAAAAGACACAAAGCAGGATTACGATACGGTGGCTATTGGCAATGAAGTGACGTTTGATATCTATGCGACTGTTCCGAAATATCCAGATGATGCAAGCAATCATACGTATAGCATCGACGATACCATGTCCAGTGTATTGACGCTTAACGAGGAAAGCATTAAAGTCAGCTTGATTAGCGACAGCTCTGTTCTTCTTGAGAAAGGTGTGGATTACACCATTACTCGCCATCAGGGTGATCAGGGATTCAAGGTTAACTTTACTTATAACTCGATCAAGGGCGAAGCAACTGATAAAGTTGCGGCATGGGACAACGAAGCGGGAAGAGGATATGAAGGACGAGTAGATACGACACAGGATGCTTCTCGACTTAGCCAGGGTGTTCATATTCAGTATAAGGCAACGGTCAATGACACCATAGAACTGGGTTCGGATGATAATAAAAACCACGCGAAGCTCGAATACAGCAATAATCCGTATGGCGAGTCTACCAGCGAAATCAACGATGAGGTTAAGGTATATACTTACGGATTGAAGATTGACAAGGTTGATGGAAAAACCCACGCACCTCTTGCAGGGGCAAAGTTTGAAATCAATGTAAAGGGCGAAGAAGCCAAGAAGTTGTATTTTGTCCCGGGAACTGTCGAAGGCGAGTATATTGTTGCGAAAGAAGGCGCGACTGGGGCGAACAAGGAACTTGTAACGCCTGGGAGTGGCAGAATTACGATTAAGGGCTTGGATGTTGGCGAATACGAGCTTAGAGAAACGGTTGCTCCGGGAGTACCGGGACAGTATAACAAGTTGACTCAGCCGGTTGAGTTTGTAATTACGCCTGTTCAGGAAAAGAATGGCAATTATGTGATGAAGTATGTTAAGGATGGTTACGAGACGATTAGCGATGAAAAGAAACCGAGTGCGTATCTCCCGGAGACCATCGAAAACTTTAGCGGCATCCATATTCCTTCCACCGGCGGCATGGGCACCACGATCTTCATGGTGGCCGGTATCGGCGTGATGGCCTGCGCGGTGGTTGCGCTGATGCTCGTGCTCAAGCGCCAGAAGCACAGCGAGGGCTGAAAAAACGACATGCGCCGCGCGGGAAGCGCTGAGCGGCGCAAGGAGCGAACATGAAAAAAGTTTTACCTGTGCTGGCGGTTGTGCTGATTTTTGTGCTGGGGCTGGGCATCATGCTCTACCCGGCAATCGCCAACTATGTCAATGCTCGGTCACAAACGGTCGCTATTGATCATTACGAAGAGGCGGCTCAGGCGAACGCGGCCTATTACGAGGGGCTGCTCGAGCAGGCGCAGGCGTTTAACGGGGAGATTTTTGAAAACGGCGGGCTGGTCAACCTGACCGATGCGCAGAAGGCGGAGTATGAAACCCTGCTGAACCTCAACGGCGACGGCGTGATGGGCTACATCGAAATCCCGCGGCTGGATTTGAAGCTTTCAATCGGTCACGGCACGGAGGAAGATGTGCTTCAGCGGATGGTCGGGCATATCGAGGGGTCGTCCCTCCCTGTCGGCGGCGAGAGCACCCACGCGGTGCTTTCCGCCCACAGGGGGCTGCCGACCGCGAAGCTGTTCAGCGACCTGGATTTGATGCAGATCGGCGACCGCTTCATGATCCATACGCTCAACCAGACGCTCACCTATCAGGTCGATCAAATCACGGTGATCCTGCCGGAGGAGATCGAAGCGCTGGCCATCGTGCCGGGGGAGGATTACGTCACGCTGATGACCTGCACACCCTACGCGGTCAATACCCATCGGCTGCTGGTGCGCGGCGTGCGCGTGGAGGATGACGAGCCGGAGCCGGAAACGACGGTTCAGAACGAAAAAGAGCCGCTGGATGTCCGCAGGATGCTGCAAAACGTGGTGCTGCCCGCGACGGCGGCAGTGCTCTTTGGCGCGATGATGGTGCTGCTGCTGAAAGTGATCCGCGGCGGCAAGCGAAAACAATGAGGGGTGGTAGGAATGATGATGAAACGGGCTTTCGCAATCGGGGCGGCCTTGCTGCTCTGCCTGCTTTGCGGCTGCGCGTTGGCGGATAATGCAAATTGCCGGCTCACCCTGACGCTTGCCTACGGAAATCGGATGGTGCAGGGCGCGGAATTCTCGATTTACCGCGTCGGCGAGATGCGGGTGACGGGCGGCGCGGCGAGCTTCGTTCCGCTGGCGGAATACGCGGACGTGTGCGGCACGTTTGACGGCATGACGACCCGGCAGAATCAGGAATACGCCGCGAAGCTGGCCGCGCGGGTGAAAACCCCGGCGGCGAAAGCGACGACGGACGCAAACGGCAGCGCGAGGTTCACCGCGCTGGAGGCGGGCATGTATCTGGCTGTGCAGACGGGCGCGGCGGGGCAGGCGGCGAATTTTGAAACCTGCCTCCCGTTCCTCGTCTCCCTGCCGACGGCCGACCCGGAGACGGGCGAATGGAACAACACGCTTACCATTCGCGCCAAGGCCGAGCCGACGCCGTCGCCCACGCCCACCCCGACGCCTACGTTCACGCCGACGCCTACGCCGACCGAGCCGGGCGTAACGCCCACGCCGAAGACTTCGGAGTCGCCGACCCCGTCGCCCACGCCGAGCGAATCCCCGACGCCGACGCCGGAACCGACCGAAGAGCCAAGCCCGACGCCGACCGAACGGCCCACGCCTGTGCCGACGACCGTGCCGGAAATCGAAGTGGACGTCGCGGTGCGCAAGGTTTGGCAGGATGAGGGCAACACGGCGGGCACGCGTCCGCAGGCGATCACGCTGTCGCTGTATCGCAAGTATGTCGATGAAGAAGCCTACCCGGAAGAGCCGATGGTTTCCGTCGCGATTTCCGGCGAGGGCGACGAGTGGGTGTTCACCTTCCGCGCCCTGCCGCACTTCGATGCGGAGGGCAGGATGTACGAGTATGAGGTGCGCGAGGAGGATGTGACGGGCTATTTCGCCTCGTATCAGAACGGGACGATCATCAACACGCGGGAAACGCCCGTCCCCGGCTCTACGCCGTCGCCCGCGCCGCGCGTAACCCCGATTCCCAACGTGACCCCGAGGCCGGATAACCCGACGAGCCTGATGTATGTGGATGGCGAATGGATTTATCTGGATGACTACGGCGTGCCGCTCGGCATTTTGCCGCAGACGGGCGACGAAAGTGACCTGCTGCTCTACGCGAGCATCGGCCTGCTGATGCTCTTCTGCGCCGCTGCGATGGGCGCCGCGCTCTATCGACGCCGCAGACACGCGTGATTTTCATGAATTCAGAAGGGGCAATCTCGGTTTGGGATTGCCCTTTTGCCGTGAAGAGAGGAAAACAGGATGAAGGAAAAACGGCCTTTTTCGGGCGGCGAAAAGCTGATGCTGCTGGCGATGGCGCTGTGCGTCGCCGTGGCCTGCGTGATGGGCGCGCGTTTTTACCGCGTGACGCGGGAAAACAGCGAGGCGGAGCAGGCGCAAAACCGCGTCGAGCAGGCGGCACTGCATACGGCCGAGCCGATTACGCCGCTGCCGACCGCGCAGGCCACACCCGAGGCGGCGAGCGCCGCGCAGCAGCCGACGGCCGCGCCAAACCCGACGGATGAGCCGAACCCGACGGCCGAGCCGGAGGAAGCCGAAGAGCCGGAAGTCCCGGAGGAGGAGAACGTCGAGGAGGAAGATCCGACGCTTCTGGCGATTCTCTACGCCGAACAGCAGGCCAAGCTGAACGCAACACCCACGCCGATGGCGACGAACACGCCGACGGTTGCTCCGACGGCAGAACCGACAGCGACAAGCGCGCTGATTCCGACGACAGAACCGACGGCGGCGACTGCGCCGATTCCGACGGCAGAACCGACGGCGGCGACTGCGCCGACAGCGACAAGCGCGCCGATTCCGGCGGCAGAACTCATAGCAGCAACTGCGCCGATGGAGACGGGCATGGCTGCAACGACTGCGCCGGAGACGACGGAAGCGCCGACGACGGTATACGTGCCGGGCGCGGCGAGCGGACTGATTGCGTCGGATGCGCCGCGCGCAACGGTTTCGCCGGAAGCGACGAACGCACCGATGGAAACGGCTTCGCCGATTCCGACGGCTGCGCCCAGCCCCACGCCCGAACCGACCGCGGTTCGCCCGCTTTACGCGACGCTCAAGCCGCCGACAACGCCCACGCCCGAACCCACGGCCACGCCTACGCCTGAACCTACGCCCGTTCCGACCGTCACGCCGACGGCTGAGCCGCCAAAGGTGGGCACGGCGATGGAGCGCGAACTGCGTTACAGCGTGGATTTTGACAGCCTCCGCGCCATCAACGAGGATGTGATCGGCTGGATCATGCAGGAGGGGACGGAGATCAACTTCCCCGTCGTGCAGGGCGAAGACAACGAATACTACCTGACGCACCTGTACACCGGCGCTGTCAACCGAACCGGCGCGATTTTTGCCGACGCGGGCAACTCGCCGTATTTTACGGATATGTGCACCTATCTTTACGGCCACAACCGCAAAAACGGCAGCATGTTCGCTTCCCTGCCGAATTATCTGGATCATGCCTACTATGAAGCGCATCCGACGATGACCGTCATGACGCCGTATGAAGATTACGTCGCGGAAATTTTCGCCTGCGTGCGCGAATCCGCCGAGCAGGAGCAGACGTGGCGCATCAAGCAGTTCAGCCGCCGCGCCGAATACGATGCGTTTGTGCAGAGCATTTTGGACCGTTCCCAGCTCGATACGGGCGTTGTGCCCGAGTGGGGCGACCAACTGCTCGCGCTGTGCACCTGCACCAACGAGGTGCACGAGGATCGCTATATCGTCTTTGCGCGCATGCGCCCGATTGTCTACGCCAGCGACGAGAGCGTTTCCGTCATGAAGATGGAGATGGACGCGCTGGAAGGCACGAGCCACACGGTTACCGTGCCGGGACGCGGCGAGATGCAGTATTACGCGCAGAATGACCCGGTTTGGGCGAAAATGCGCTATGAGGCGCGCGGCTCGAATCAGGCGCGCCCGTTCGGGCAGGGCGGCTGCGGCCCGACGAGCATTGCGATGGCGATTGCAAACCTCGTGCCGGAGGAGAGCCTGGGCGGTATTTCGGCGTATGCGAAGGTGGAAAACGGGTTCACGTTCTGCACCTGCTCGGTGAACCAGTATTTCTGCAACCACAGGCACGCGCAGTATAAGCTGATCACCCCGGCGGAATTCAAGCGCTATCTGCCGGTCGCGATGGCCAGCTTTGCCACGGGCAACAACATCTGGGGCGAAAACTCGCGCAGCGATAACGGCGGCACGAGCACCGCGTTCATGAAGCGTGTGACCGAAGCATACGGCCTGTATTTCACCCTGACGAAAGACCGGGAGCGGGCGCTTGCCGCGCTGGAAGACGGCGCGATGGTGATCGCTTCGACCGGCGGCACGGCCAGCCCGTTTACCGGCGGCGGCCATTACCTGACGCTCGCCAACGTATACGAGGGAAAGCTGTATATCCTCGATCCGTATCTCAAGGCGGATTACAGCAAGACCGATAAGCGCGGCCTGCTCACGCAGATTGAGCCGGGTCTGCTGGAAGCCGATCTGGAGGATATCGACGAGCTGCTGCTCTATACGTTCTATATCGTCGATACGAAGGAGCGTTAACTCCTTCCGTCACGACTTCGTCGTGCCACCTCCCTCAAGGAGGGAGGCTTAGGGATAAGTGACCCTGCATATAGAAATAAAACAGAGTTTTCCGTGCGTAAAAAAGCAGGAAAACTCTGTCTTTCTTTGAAATGATTGGGAGCGGTTTTGACATTGAGCGCGTAGCGCTCAATGAAGTGGGAAGTTCAGAAACCTCAGGTTTCTGGTGGGGTTTGGGGCAAAGCCCCAACCGTTCCCTTCCCCAGCGCGCCGCGCAGACGAAAAAGCCCCACCGCGTCCGCGATGAACCAGCCGATTGGAATGGCCAGCCAGATGGCCGTTACGCCGAAGTGCGGGGCAAACGCATAGGCCAGCGCGACGCGCAGACCGAGCGAAAACACCGTCAGCACGACGGACATGCCCGCCTGCTCCAGCCCGCGATAAATCGCATAGAGCAGAAACAGCATGCCGATGCCGACGTAAAACACGCCCTCCACGCGCAGATAATGCACGCCGATATCCAGAATGGCCGTCTCGCCGGGATCAATAAACAGCGTGAGCAGAGGACGCGCAAAGATGAAAACCAGCGCGGAAACGACGGCGCAGAAGGAGAGCGAAAGCAGCGCCGCCTCGCGGATGCCCCGCTTCACGCGGTTGGGCTTGCCCGCGCCGGTATTCTGCGCTACGAAGGTCGCAAACCCGTTGGCGAAATCCTGCGCGGGGGAATAGGCGAACGAGTCGATCTTCACGCCCGCCGCAAACGCCGCCATCGTCGCGATGCCGAAGCTGTTGACAAGGCTTTGCACCAGCAGGATGCCGAAATTCATGATGGATTGCTGCACGCTCGTCAGCACGCTGACGCTCGCAATGCGGCCCAGCAGCGGACGATCCAGCCGGAAATTCGCGCGGCTCGGACGAAGGGCAGGCAGGCGCAGGAGAAAATACGCCGCGATGCCCGCCGCGGAAAGCCCCTGCGCGATGACCGTCGCCAGCGCCGCGCCCGAAACGCCCCAATGAAAGACGATGACAAACAGCAGATCGAGCGCGATGTTCACCACCGTGGAGAGCAGCAGGAACAGCAGCGGCGCGAGCGAATTGCCGACGCTGCGCAGAACGGCGGCAAAGAAGTTATACAGGAAGGTGAAGAAAATGCCCGCGAAGATCACCAGCAGGTAGCTTGTGATATCCGCCACGGCTTCCTGCGGCACGCGCAGCAGCGCGATAAATGCGTTCAGCAGCGCATAGCTGAGCGCCGTCAGCAGAAGGGAAAGCGCCGCGATGAGGCAGAAGGCGTTGGTCATGGCGGTTTTGAGCTTCTCCGCGCTGCCCTCGCCGTAGAGCTGGCTGAACACGACGCCGCTGCCCATGCACAGGCCGAGCACAAGGCTCGTAAGCAGAATCATCAGCGAAAACGCGCTGCCGACGGCCGCAAGGGCGACGTTGCCCAGAAAGCGGCCGACAATCAGCGTATCAGCGACGTTATAGAGCTGCTGAAGCAGATTGCCCGCAATCAGCGGCAGGCTGAAGCGAATCAGCCCGGCACGGATGGAGCCTTGGGTTAAATCCTGTTGCAAGGGAAAGACCTCCTGTTATAAAATGCTTTTGCAAAACGTTTCTGGGGTTAGGGACGCATCCCCCAGACTCCCTTCTCCGCTTCGCGCGAAAAGAAGAAAGGGAGCGGAATCTTCATTATACCGCAAAAGAGAAAAAAAGGAAGATAGGATTTGACGAAAAGGGCGGCATGCTGTACAATAAGGCGCGAAAAACGGAAAGGAATGAAGCCCATGAACATTAAAGCGGCGATTTGGGATCTGGACGGCACGCTGCTCAACACGCTGGACGATCTGGCGGCAAGCACGAACGCGGCGCTGGCGGCGAACGACCTGCCGGCGCACACGGTGGACGAGGTGCGCCAATTTGTCGGCAACGGCATCGGCAAGCTGATCGAGCGCGCTGTGCCCGGCGGACGGGAGAATCCGAAATTTCAGGCGGTCTATGACGCGTTCGTCGCGCATTACGGCGCGCACAGCCGCGACCATACGAAGCCCTACGACGGAATTATGCCGATGCTGGACGCGCTGGCGGCGCAGGGCGTGAAGCTGGCGATTGTCTCCAACAAGATTGATTTCGCGGTAAAGGAGCTGAGCCGCGATTACTTCGGTACGCGGATGCAGGCGGCAATCGGCGACGACCCGAGCCGCAGAAGGAAGCCCGCGCCGGACAGCGTATGGGAAGCCATGCGCCAGATGGGCGTGACGAAAGAAGAAACCGTCTACATCGGCGATTCGGATGTGGATGTGGAGACGGCGCGCAATGCGGGCGTGGCCTGCTGCGCAGTGAGCTGGGGCTTCCGCTCGGTGCAGTGCCTGAAAGAAGCGGGCGCGGAGCGGATTGCGGCGAACCCGCAGGCGCTTCTGGCCATGCTGGAGGCGCTGTGAAGCCGCCGTATGACGCCGCGATGGTGCTCGGCGTGGAGCTGGGCGCGGACGACGTGCCGACGGCGGAAATGGCGCGCCGGGTAACGGCGGCGGCGAGGGTCTACCACGGCGGAGCATGCGCGCGTCTGGTGCTCTGCGGCGGAAGGCTGCCCGGCCATCGGCGGACGGAAGCGGACGCGATGGCGCGGATGATGACGGCGCTCGGCGTGCCGGAAAAAGCCCTGATTTTGGAAAACCAATCGCAGGACACGATGGAAAACTGCCGCAACGCGGCCAAGCTGCTGGGCGGTGGGCGCGTGCTGGTGGTGACGAGCGATTATCACCTGCGCCGCGCGGTGATGACGGCCCGGCGCGCGGGCTTCGACGCGGACGGACTGGCGGCGCGCATGCCGGAT
This sequence comes from uncultured Clostridia bacterium, assembly GCA_934630975.1. Lineage (GTDB taxonomy): Bacteria > Bacillota > Clostridia > Christensenellales > Aristaeellaceae > Ventricola. The sequence goes on from CAKTXH010000024.1 coordinate 17,649, forward strand.
TGGGGCTTCAAGCGGCGGCTGACGGAGGGATGCTATATTGCGGATCTGCTGTTCGGCTGGCAGGACGAAGGCAGAAAGCGGCCCGCGTGGGCCTATTGGTTATTTGCGCGGGTGTTTGGCGAAAAATAAGCATTGACAGCCGCAGGGGACACGGATATAATAAAGGCAACTGAACAGCGAGACCTTTGAGAGATCTTCAGGGCAGGGTGCAAGTCCCTACCGGCGGTACAGCCCGCGAGCCGTTTTGGCCGATTCGGTGAAACTCCGAAGCCGACAGTATAGTCTGGATGGAAGAAGCGATATCTCCTTTTTTTCATGACGAAGAAAGAATCAGCCCCTGATCGCTCTGCTTTCAGGGGCTTGTTTGTCAGAATCTAAAAAAAAGAGGTTTTGTGTATGTCTCAGAAAAAGTCAAGCGGCAGCGCGGTGTTTATGATGACCCGCTGCGGCATCCTTGCGGCGATGGCCGTCATCCTGTATTACATCGAGATCCCGGTCGTCGCGTTTTACAAGCTGGACTTGTCCACGCTGCCGGCGATTCTGGCGGGCTTTGCGATGGGGCCGCTGCCGGGCGTGGCGGTGGTCGTCATCAAGAATCTGGTGCACATGCTCGGCACGAGCACGGCCTGCGTGGGCGAAATGGCGGATATCATCATGTCCAGCTGCTTCGTCATTCCGGCGAGCCTGATCTACCGCCGCCACAAGGACAGAAAGAACGCGGTGCTCTCGATGGTCGTCGGCACGGCGCTGATGACGGTCGCGGGCGTGCTGGTGAACTATTTCATCCTGATTCCGGCGTATCAGACGCTGATGAACCTGCCGCTCGAGGTCATCGTTGGCATGGGCACGAAGGTGTGGAGCTATATCGACAACACGGTGAAGCTGGTGATCTTCATCACCGCGCCGTTCAACATTCTCAAGGGCACTGTGCTCAGTGTGGTGACGTATCTGCTGTATAAGCGCGTGTCGCCGCTGCTGCACCAAAAAAGCGGGCGTTAAATCAATGATAAGTTGGGAAATCCAAGAACCTCAGGTTCTTGGCGGGGTCTGGGGCAGAGCCCCATCGTTCCCCATCCCCGGTAGTAGGTGAGTCATTTGCTGGAAATCCTTTGTCAAACCGAAAAAGACATGCAGCGCCTTGGCCAAAGCCTTGGCGCTTGCATGCGTGCGGGCGACGTGGTGCTGCTGACGGGCGAAATGGGCGCGGGCAAAAGCGTGCTGACCCGGGCGGCGGCGCGCGCGATGGGCGTGGACGGCCCGGTGCCCAGCCCGACGTTCACGATCCTCAACATCCACGAGGGAAGAGCAATCAAGCTGTACCATTTTGACCTGTACCGCCTTGCCGACGCGGACGAGCTGTACGGCATGGGGCTGGACGAGTACATCCCGGCGGAGGACGGCGCAAGCTTCATCGAGTGGCCGCAGATGGCGCAGGAGGCCATGCCCGAGGACGCGCTGCATGTGGATATCGCCTATGCGGAGGACGGCGCGGCGCGCGTGGCCACGCTGACGGCGGGCGGTGCGTTTGACGAGACGCGAATCGAAGAGATCAAGCGGAGGTTGGAGGCAGACGATGAACATCCTGATGATTGATACATCCGGCCCAGCGTGCGGCGTGGCCATCATGGCGGACGGCAGGCTGGTCTATGAGGCGGAACTGACGCACAAGCAGACGCACAGCCAGCGCGTCATGCCGATGGTGGATGCGGCGCTTGAGATGAGCGACATGACGGCGGCGGACATGGACGTGATCGGCGCGGTGGTCGGCCCGGGTTCGTTCACGGGCGTGCGCATCGGCGTTTCCACGGTCAAGGCGCTGGCGCATGCGGCGAACAAACCCTGCATCGCGGTGGACGCGCTCGAAGCGCTGGCCGCGAACGTGACGGCGTTTGACGGCGTGGTCTGCCCGATTCTCGACGCGCGCGCCCAGCAGGTCTATGGCGCGATGTTTAAAAACGGCGAGCGCGTGCTGGAAGACGTGGTGGAGAAGCTGACGCTGTTCCTTGACCGCGTGGAAGCGACGGGCGAGGACGCGCTGTTCCTCGGCGACGGCGCGCCGGGCTTTGAAGCGGCGATCCGCGAGCGGCTGGGTGAAAAAGCGCATTTCGTGCAGCCGCAGCACAACGGCCTGCGCGCGGGAAGCGCCTGCGCGCTGGCGGCGCAGAAGCTGGAAAAGGGCGAAGCGCCGCTGGATTACATCACGCTCCTGCCGCTGTATCTGCGCGCGCCGCAGGCCGAACGCGAGCGCGCCGCGCGGGAAGGAGCGCAGCATGGCTGAGCCGTTCATCCGGCCGATCCGCGAGGAAGACGTGAAGCAGATCCACGAGATTGAAAAAGCCTGCTTCGCTATGCCGTGGTCGGAGGAATCCATCCTGCACGATGTGAAGGAAAACGTCGTGGCGCGCTGGCTGGTGCTCGACGACGGGAACGGCGGGGTGCTGGCCTACGCGGGCATGTGGTTTGTGCTCGACGAGGCGCACGTGTGCAACGTGGCCGTTCGGCCGGACAGCCGGGGAAAGGGCTACGGCAGGCGGATTTTCACGGCGCTCATCGACCTGGCGATGGCAAACAGCATGGCGATGATCACGCTGGAGGTGCGCCGCTCGAACACCGTCGCGCAGAACCTGTATCACGCCTGCGGGATGCTCGACGTCGGGTATCGCAAGCGGTATTACGAGGATAATAAAGAGGACGCGCTGATCATGTACCGCGATTTTGTCTATCCCGAGCAGGGCGAAACCGACGTGTGACGCATCGGGCGGCGGTAAAAACGGCATACAATTTAAGGGGCTGGCGCTGTCAATCGGCGTTGCCCCCTTTTCTTTTGGCGAAAAATGGAGTACAATATTAGAATCCGAAATAATGGGGATGACTAGGATAAGGAATAGGGGCGAAGGGATGCAGCTGGAAATTCGCGGGGCGACGGTCGATGTGACGGTGAGCGGAAATTCGGGGCGCGGTGTGCTGCTGCTGCACGGGTTCATGTGCTCGGCGCAGATGATGAGCAGCGTGCAGGAAGCGCTTTGCGGCAGGATGCGCGTGGCGGCGATTGATTTCCCCGGCCACGGCAAAAACGGCAAGAGCGCGCCGCCGCCGAAGCCGTGGGGCGTGCCGGACTATATGGAGATGACCGCCGAGGTGATCCGCAGGCTGAATCTGGCGCCCTGCGACATTGTGGCTCATTCCTTCGGCGCGCGGGTGGCGATTCTGCTGGCGGCGACATACCCTGAGCTTGTGGGGCGGATGATTCTGACCGGGGCGGCGGGCATTAAAAAGCCGCAGACCGGCGGGGCGAGCATGAAGCAGCGGGTCTACAAGGGCCTTCGCGGCGCGGTGAACCTGATGGATAAGACGCACTTGTTCGGCAGCCTGCCGGAGCGGGGGCGCGAGGCGCTGGTGCAGAAATTCGGCTCGGCGGATTACAAGGCGCTCTCCCCGGAGATGCGCAAGACGTTCGTAAAGATCATTTCGCTGGATTTGACCGACGAACTGCCGCGCGTGAAGGCGCCGACGCTGCTCTACTGGGGCGCGGAGGACACCGAAACGCCGCTCTGGATGGGCAAACTGATGGAAGAGAAGATCCCCGACGCGGGGCTGGTCGTGCAGGAGGGCGCGGGACATTTCGCCTACCTCGAGCACAATCAGGCGTTCCTGCGTATCGCGAAAAATTTCCTGCTGGAGGGTAGAGCGTGAAATTTCTTTTGACGATCATACAGGCGGTCGGGCTGGGCTGCGCGAGCGCGGCGGCCGGCCGGCGGGTTCTACATTATTTGCAGCTGGAAAGCTATCAACTGCCGGGCTATGTGAAGAGCGTGAAGCGCAACGCCATGCGCGCACTGATTCCGCCGGTGGCGATGGCGGCGGTCGGCGTGGCGGCGCTGAGGCTGAGCGGGCTGACTGGGCTGGCGCTGCTGCTGGAAGCGCTGGCGGCGGCGCTGCTGGTGCGGCAGGCGGCGAAGGAAAAGGCGAAGAAGCCTTTTGTCGTCACCGAGCGCGTGAAGCGGCTGCTGGCGGTGCACGTCGCGGTCAACGCGGCGCTGGCGCTGATTCTGCTGCCGATTTCCCCGACGCTGGGCTATCTGCTGCCCGCGTTTGAGCCTGCGCTGCTGATGCTGGCGGCGGCGATTGCCGCGCCGATGGAAAAGCGCATCGCGGGGCAGTTTGTGAAGGACGCGCAGGCGCGGCTGGCCGCCCAGCCGAATTTGATCAAAATCGGCATCACGGGCAGCTACGGCAAGACGAGCACGAAGTTTTTGCTGCGCGACATCCTCTCCGTGAAATACAACGTGCTGGCTACGCCGTCGAGCTTCAACACGACGATGGGCGTGACCCGCGTGATCCGCGAACAGCTCACGCCCGCGCATCAGGTGTTTATCGCCGAAATGGGCGCGCGCCATGTGGGCGACATCCGCGAGCTGGTGGAACTGGTGCATCCGCAGATGGGGCTGCTTACCTCCGTCGGCCCGCAGCATCTGGATACGTTCGGCACGATCGAGCGTGTGCGCGACACGAAATACGAGTTGATCGACGGTCTGCCGGAGGACGGCACGGCGATTTTCGCACGCGACGGCGCAATCTGCGAAGAACTGTTCGAGCGCTGTGCCCTGAAAAAGAAATACAAGCCGGGCATGCTGGTGGATGCGAAAGACATCGCCTGCGGCCCGTGGGGAACGCGGTTCACGCTGGTGGATGCGCAGACCGGGGAGGAAGCGAGCTGCCAGACGCGGCTGCTCGGCGAGCACTCGATTTCCAACCTGCTGCTGTGCTGCACGGCGGCGCGCGCGCTGGGCATGACGATAGAGGAGATCGCGCTGGGCGTTTCGCGCTGCCAGCCGGTCGAGCATCGGCTGGAACTGCTCTCCGGCGGCGCGGGCGTGAGCATCATCGACGACGCGTTCAACGCCAATCCGGTCGGCGCGCAGTGCGCGCTGCGGGTGATCAGGAGGTTCCCGGGGCGGCGGATCATCATCACGCCGGGCATGGTGGAGCTGGGCGGCAAAGAGGACGAATTCAACCGCACGTTCGGTCAGCAGATGGCCGACAGTGTGGATATCGCGATTCTGGTCGGCAGAAAACATACGCAGCCCATCGTAGACGGGCTTACAAAAGCGGGCTTCCCGCAGGAAAACATCCATGTGGTCGGCAGTCTGGAAGAGAGCACGACCCTGCTGCACAGCATGATGCAATCGGGCGACGTGGTGCTTTATGAAAACGATCTGCCGGATAATTACAGCGAGTGAGGAGCGTGTAGAGAGTGAGTAAAATGAATATTGCGGTTTTCTTTGGTTCCCGCAGCTGCGAACATGACGTGTCGATCGTTTCGGCGCTGCAATGCATCGAAGCGACGAAGGCGGCGGGCTTTGACGTGACGCCGGTATACATCTCCCGCGACGGCCTGTGGTACACGGGCGCGCCGCTGGAAAACATCGAAACCTTCCGCGAGTTCAACCCGATGGCCAAGGGCATCACCCGCGTGACGCTGGATGTGACGGCGAACGCGGGCGACCTGTGGGCGTGGCCGCCGCAGCGCGCGGGGCTGTTCGCCAAGGTGCCTGCGCCGCTTTGCCATATCGACTGCGCGATTCCCGTGTTCCACGGCTGGCACGGCGAGGACGGCACGATTCAGGGCCTGTTGGAAATGGCGAACATTCCGTATGCGTCCTCCGGCGTGCTCGGCTCGGCCATCGGCATGGATAAAATCGCGATGAAGCAGATTCTGCGCGGCGCGGGCTTCCCGGTGCTGGATTTCGTGTGGTTCACCCGAGAGCAGCTCAAAAACGACCGCAAGGCCGTCATCGAGCGCGTCGAGAAGGAGATCAAGTACCCCGCGTTCATCAAGCCCGCGGCGCTCGGCTCTTCTATCGGCGTTTCCCGCGCGAAGAACCGCGAGGAGCTGGAACGCGCGCTGGACGTGGCGGCCTCCTATGACCGCCGGATTCTCGTCGAGGTCGGCGTGGTGCACCCGGTCGAGATCAACTGCGCCGCGCTGGGCTACGGCGAGGACGTGCGCGCCTCCGTGTGCGAAATGCCCGTGCCGAGCAGCAACGACACGTTCCTGGACTTCTGGCAGAAGTACCTGCGCAACGCGAGCGCCAAGGGCGAGGACAGCCGGGGCATGAAATCCCTGAGCCGCGTCGTGCCCGCGCCGATCGGCGAGGAGCTGACGAAGCGCATCCAGACGATGACCTGCGACATCTTCAAGCTGCTGGACTGCCGCGGCACGGTGCGCGTGGATTTCATCCTCGATCAGAACGACATGCTCTTTGTCAACGAGCCGAACACGATTCCGGGTTCGCTGGCGTTCTATCTGTGGAAGGCCTGCGGACTCGACTTCCCCAAGCTCATCGAGAAGATGGTGGAGGATGCGCTGCGCGCCCATGCGGATAAGAACAGCAGCGTGTTCGCCTACGATTCCAGCATCCTCAAGAAGGTTGCGGCGGGCACGAAGGGCGCGAAACGATAAAAACAGAGCTGCTGTGCCAAAGGCACAGCAGCCCTGTTTCGTGGAAATAATCAATACCCCAAATCCTCGTTGATGAGGACAACCTGCGTCCGCTTGCCGTTCGGCGCGCGGTCAAACGCCGCGGTGATGTGGCACATCGGCTTTTCGCATGCGGCGGGGTTGCAGGGACGGTTTTCGGCGCACGGGGAATGGAGCTTAAAGCGCCGCGCGTTGAGCGGGCAGGCGACCTCCTTGATGCGCTTGACCGCCTGCGCATAACCGCCGGAAACGATCTTGTTGCGGCCGATGAGCACGTAAACCGTGCCCGGGCCGTAGCACATGGCGGCGATGCGGTTGCCCGTGCCGTCAATCTGCACCATCAGGCCGTCCTCGGTGACGGCGTTGGCGGAGCAGACATAGAGCGGCGCGTTCATGGCCTCGTGCAGCAGCGCGGGGCGGTCGGCCGGATCAACCTCCCAATGCCAGAGCACTTTGTGCCCGGCCGTGCGCAGGAGCGTTTCAAGGCCCATTTGTTTGGCCGTCATGCAGCCGCCGAAGCCGACGGTTTCCCCGGCGGGCATATCCGAAAGCAGGTAATCCGCCGCTTCCTTCGCGGTTTCAAAAACGACGGCCTCAAAGCCGCGCCTGCGCAGCGCGGCGGCTGTTTTTTCAAGTTTTTCCATGACAAAATTCCTCCCTGTTGTTGGTTAGTACCATTATACCAGCTCGGGGAAAAAGAAAAAAGGGCATTGCCGAAAAAGAAACGGAACGGAGGCGGGCGGACATGCTGGACGAGTGGATGGAGCAGAAGGTGGACGAAGCCTGCGAGGTCGTTCCGGCATACGTCAATCCGCGAAAAATCCGGCTGGCCAGTTCGCATGTCGGCTGGCGGCTGTATCTGTACGGAAGCAGCTTTAAACGCGCGGTGAGCGGTTTTTTTGTGCACATCCGTTCCGAACAGGATATGGATATCTTTCTGCGGGAGACGGCGGAAAAGAGCGACACCACCATTTCGCGCATCAAACAGTTCCTGCGGGAAAAGGCGCGGCTGCTGGCCGTGCTCGACGACGCGGGCATGCGGCTTCGCTTCGCGACGACGCTGTATCTCTTCGGCCTTGCGGCGCTGGGAACGCTGGCCGTCGGCGGACGGGAAATGGCGCTCTGCGCGCTGGCGGCCTGCCTGCTGCTGCTCTCCGCGGCGATGGAGCTGGGGTATGAGCCGCTCTGCGCGGGCATCCGGCAGCGATATCTGTTTTCTATCGGCCTGCGGACGCTGGCGCTGACCGTGCCGCTGGCGGATTATTTTGGAAAATACCTGATGGCCGGCGTGGCGAGCAACGTCGTGCTGCAATGCGCGATGATCGTCATGCTGGGCGTTCATCTGGCGCTGTTTTTGGCGCTGATCTGCTTTAACCGGCGGCAAAGCCCGATGCTGCGGGCGCTCAGCGGCGTGCTCGGCGTGTTTCCGGCGCTGACGGCGGCTGCCGCAACGGCGCTGGCGGTGGCGAACCTCGCCCAGCCGATGGGCGTCGCCGCGGCGGCGATTGTGCGGGCGCTCGGCGCGGTCAGCGTGTTTTTAGGCGACCGGCTGATGGCCGTCAGCGCGCTGGGCGGCATCCGGCTGAAATATGAAAGCGTTTGGGAATGGCTGCTGCTGTGCGGCGGGCTGACCCTGATGATGGTCGGCGCGTGGCTGACGGCCTCGCCGATGTGAACCGAAACGGAGGATAAACACTTTGGAACGCATGGACAGAATCCGCAATTTCTGCATCATTGCCCATATCGACCACGGCAAATCCACGCTGGCGGACAGGCTGCTGGAAAAGACCGGCGTGTTTGAAAAGCGCGAGATGGTGGAGCAGGTGCTCGACTCGATGGAGCTGGAGCGCGAGCGCGGCATTACCATCAAGAGCAAGGCCGTGCACATGCAGTATAAGGCGCAGGACGGCGAAACCTATACGCTCAACCTGATTGACACGCCCGGCCACGTCGATTTCACCTACGAGGTTTCCCGCGCGCTGGCGGCGTGCGAGGGCGCGCTGCTGGTGGTGGACGCGACGCAGGGCGTGGAGGCGCAGACGCTGGCCAACGTCTACATGGCGCTCGATCACGACCTTGAAATCGTGCCGGTCATCAACAAGATCGACCTGCCCAGCGCCCGGCCGGACGAAGTGCGCGCGGAGATCGAGGACGTGATCGGTCTGGACGCTTCCGAAGCGCCGCTCATCAGCGCGAAGGTCGGTCTCGGCATCGACGAGGTGCTGGAAAGCGTGGTCAAGCTGATGCCCGCGCCGACGGGCGACGAAAACGCCCCGCTGCAGGCGCTGATTTTCGATTCCTTCTATGACAATTACCGCGGCGCAATCTGCTTTGTGCGCATCGTCTCCGGCACGGTCAAGCCGGGGATGACGATCCGCATGATGAACACGGGCGCGAAGTTTGACGTGGTGGAGGTCGGCGTGCGAAGCCCCGGCTACGAGCCGATGGAGGCGCTGCGCGCGGGCGACGTCGGCTATATCGCCGCATCCATCAAGGATCTGCACGACACGCGCGTGGGCGACACGATCACCGACGACGCGAACCCGGCGGCCGAGATGCTGCCCGGCTACCGGCAGGTGAACCCGATGGTGTTCTGCGGCATTTATCCGGCGGACGGCGCGGATTACGAGAGCCTCAAGGACGCGCTGGAAAAGCTCCAGCTCAACGACGCATCGCTGACCTACGACCCGGAGACGAGCCAGGCGCTCGGCTTCGGTTTCCGCTGCGGCTTCCTCGGGCTGCTGCACATGGAAATCATTCAGGAGCGGCTGGAACGCGAATTCGACCTCGACCTGATTACGACCGCGCCGAGCGTCATTTTCAAGGTGTATAAGACGGACGGCACGGAAGTAGACGTGGATAACCCGTCGAACCTGCCGCCCATCGGCGTGATCGAGCACATGGAGGAGCCGTTCGTCAAGGCGAGCATCCACACGCCGCAGGAATACGTCGGCGCGCTGATGGAGGTCTGCCAGAACAAGCGCGGCGTGTTTAAGGATATGGTGTACGAGGGCCAGCGCGTCTGCCTGCATTACGAAATGCCGCTGGCCGAGATCATCTTCGATTTCTTCGACCAGATTAAGAGCCGCAGCCGCGGCTACGCCAGCTATGACTACGAGCTGTGCGGCTATCAGGAGAGCGATCTGGTCAAGCTGGATATTCTGCTCAACGGCGACCCGTGCGACGCGCTTTCCATGATCGTGCATCGCGACCGGGCGTATGCGCGCGGCCGTTCCATCGCCGAAAAGCTCAAGGACGTGATCCCGCGGCAGATGTTCGAAATCCCGATTCAGGCGGCCATCGGCGGCAAGGTCATCGCGCGCGAGACGGTTAAGGCGATGCGCAAGGACGTGCTGGCCAAGTGCTACGGCGGCGACATCAGCCGCAAGCGCAAGCTGCTGGAAAAGCAGAAGGAAGGCAAGAAACGCATGCGCCAGTTGGGCAGCGTACAGGTGCCCAGCGAGGCGTTCATGGCCGTGCTGAAGATGGACGAGTAAGCTCTCCTTCCGTCACGACTTCGTCGTGCCACCTCCCTCTAAGAGGGAGGCTTAATTCCTTTGGTTTGTTACTTATACCCAAAAGAAGCTCCCTCTAAGAGGGAGCTGTCAGCGAAGCTGACTGAAGGAGTACGAGAGGAGGTGTGGACAGATGCAGGATTATATTGAACGCAGCAGGCAGATTCGTGCGCTGTCCATGCCGCCGGAAAGCGGAAGCCACTTCTACGGACAATTCGAGGCAAACTTTTTACAGATCCGCGCGCTGTTCGCGCAGAACCGTATCTACCTCAACGAGCAGATCTTCGGGCCGCTGATGATCGGGATGGATGCGCTGAGCCCCGAAAAAGCGCAGGAGCTGATGGAGATTTCCGACCATCTGGCGTACACGGAGACGCTGGAAATGGTGGATGTGCGGCTGGCGTTTTACATCGTGGACGCGCTTGAATCGTATTACGCCAAACGGGGCGACTGGGAAAAATACATCCACTGCCTGTTCCGGCGGGAGATGCTGGCCTACAACGTCGGCCAGATTTTCGACCGAGGACGGCAGACGGACGCGCTGGCCGGGCGATACCGCGCCTGCATCATCTCCTGCGCGGAAAAGGCGGAGGCGTTTCTGGATGATGTGGACGGTTTCGCCGCGCTGCCGAGCAAGACGCAGAAAGAGCTGCTGACGATTCAGTTGTTCCGCGCGACGGGATATGAGCGGCCGTATTACGACGAGCAGATGATCCGCGAACAAATTCGTTCCTATCAGCGCTACATCGAGCGGCTGCGCAACCCGGCGCTTCGACGCGCCGCGCCCGGGATCCAGTGGGATGCGGAGCTATATTCCGCCTATACCTATTTCATGGACGTGCAGGAATTTCTGGACTGGCATGAAACGCCGGACGATATTCTGCGCACGCTCGACGAGGCGGGCGATCAGGCGCTGGCGCTGATGGAGAAGAACGGCACGACCAGCCAACGCGATCCGAGCGCCGTCCTTTCCGGCAAAAAAGCCATCGGCTTTTACCGCGGCACGACCAGCTTTGAAGAGATGGTGCAGAAATACGCCGATTGGCAGAGCGAGGGCGACCCGAACGCCTATGATCAGCTGAACATGAGCGCCAACGTGATGCCCGTCGTCTTTGTGCAGGGGCTTTGCCGCGAGCACCCGGAGAAAATCGCGGGCTGCCGCGAGTTCCTGCTGCGCGGCCAGCAGCGGACGTTTGATTACATCCGCCGGGCGAGGGACAAGGGCGCATACAACACGATGCAGCGGTTTATCGGCTACATGCTCGATTACTACATCGAGCTGGAGGACGGAATTCCGTTTAAGCAATTCTTCGAAAACCTGATGATCACGACCCAGCCGACGCTGGCGATTCACTGCTCGATGGTGGCGGCCATTTCCGGGACGATTTTTGACGCGCTGATGGAAAAGCGGCCGGAGCTGCTGATCGGCGTCTGCGGCTGCCGCACGTTTTCGGAGGTGCGGACGAGGCAGAACGAGATTCGCGTGTTCCTGCGCGAGTGCTGCTTCCTGCACGACGCGGGCAAGCTCTTCTTTCTGGATACGATCAACCAGTTTGGCCGGATGCTGATGGATGACGAATTCGCGCTGATTCGGCTGCATGCGCAGATGGGTTACGACGTGCTCAGCAAGCGCAAATCGACGCGCCCTTACGCCAAGGCGGCGCTGTACCACCACAGATGGTACGACGAGCAGGGCGGCTACCCGGCGGATATCTCCTACCGCGACGAGCCGGACGCGCTGCTTTACCAGATTTTGACCTGCGCGGACTGCATCGACGCGGCGACGGACTCCGTCGGCCGCGCGTACAGCCGGGGCAAGACGTTTGAAGAGATGCTGGCCAACCTGCGGCAGAACAGCGGGCGCATGTTCAACCCCGAACTGGTGGCGCTGTTTGACGACGCGGCGCTCTGCGAAAAGGTGGAGCGGCTGCTGTTGGACGAGCGCGGGCGGATGTATGACCGCGTGTTTACACGCGCCAGATGAAACAACCAGAAAAACAAACGAGGGAAACGATATGGAGCCGATTTCGATCTATATTCACATCCCGATGTGCGTAAAAAAGTGCGCTTACTGCGATTTTACGTCCTTCTGCGGGCGGATGAATCAGCGGGAGGCGTACACCGAGGCCGTCTGCCGCGAAATGCGCGAGCAGGCGGCTTTTTTCGGCGCGCGGCGGGTGAACACGGTGTTCTTTGGCGGGGGAACGCCCACGCTGATGACGGGTGCGCAGATTGGGCGCATGATGGACGTGCTTCGCGGCTGCTTTGCGCTGGCGGAGGATGCGGAAATTACGATGGAGGGCAATCCCGGCACGCTGACGCGGGAGAATCTGGAAGCGTACCGCAGGGCGGGCGTGAACCGGCTGTCGCTGGGCGTGCAGAGCCTCGACGACGGGCTTTTGCAGAACATTGGGCGCATCCACACGAGCGGGCAGGCGCGGGAAGCCGTGCGCATGGCGCGGGACGCGGGCTTTGACAACCTGAATCTCGACCTGATGCTCGGCCTGCCGGGGCAGAAGCCGGAACAGTGGGCGCGGACGCTGAACGAGGCCATCGCGCTCGAACCGGAACACCTGAGCTGTTACAGCCTGATTCTGGAAGAGGGGACGCCGCTCTTTGCGCAGGCGGAGGCGGGCACGTGCGCGCCGCTGCCGGACGAGGACGCGCTCTGCGAGCTGGACGAGATCACCGAGCGGCTGACGCGGGCGGGCGGCTATGCGCGCTACGAAGTATCCAACTACGCGAAAGCGGGAAAGCTATGTCGGCACAATATCGTCTATTGGGAATGTCTGCCGTATCTGGGGCTGGGCTGCGCGGCGCACAGCGACATGGACGGCAGGCGCTTCTATAACACGGAGGACTTTGACGCGTACCTGAACCATGCGCCCGCTCGGGCGGAGGACGCGGGCGGACGGATGTTTGAGCGGATGATGATGGGGCTGCGGATGGTGCGCGGCGTGGACGAGGCGCGATTTGCCCGAGACTTTGGCCGCGCGCCGGAGGACGTATGGAAGAAGAGCCTGCCGAAGCTGATGCGCGAGGGGATGCTGGCGCGGGAAGGCGGACGGCTTTATCTGACGGCACGGGGCATGCAGGTGATGAACGCCGTGCTGGTGGAGATGATGGAGGAGGAGGGGTAAACCCTTCCACCGCTGCGGCGGTTCCCCTCCCCTTGAAAGGGGAGGTTGGGATTGATTGGCGGAATAAAGAATCTCCCCTTTTAAGGGGAGATGTCGCCGAAAGGCGACAGAGAGGTTTCAAAGATACATTTTCCCGCTCCAAACCTGCATGAGAAAGCCGAAATGTCGCGGGCAATGCTCAAGGGTTCGGATAAAGGACAGGAAAAGTCAAATTTCCCGAAAAAAGTTATGGCAAGGGTGTTGACAAAAGCGGCTAAGCGTGGTATCTTTATCACGCTGATTAGCACTCGAACCGCTTGAGTGCTAACAACAGCGAACAGCCGAAAGGAGGAAAGCGGGCATGGATCTCATTGATCGTAAGTATCGCATTTTGCAGGCGATCATTGACGACTACATCATGACCGCGCTGCCGGTCGGCTCCCGAACGATTTCCCGAAAATATGAACAGAAGCTCTCCTCGGCCACCATCCG
>CAKTXH010000025.1 GCA_934630975.1 uncultured Clostridia bacterium
GCAACGGTCGCGTAGAGGATCGCCTGCTGGAAGTCCCAGAAGGAATCCTGGGTGTAGTTCTCAAGCCAATCCGGATAGACGGTGATGTAGATGTTGGAGTAGAGCGGGATCTGCGGGAGCAGCTCGTTCCACAGCATCTGGAAGCCCTTCCAGTAGGTCATGTACAGCTCCGTGTTGCTGGAATCCACGCCGTAAACCATGTTCATGGTGAGCGCGTCCATCGTCTCGTTGTACAGACGGTTGAGGTTGTAGCCCTGAGCGACCATATCCGGGTCGAGCGTCCACTCGTAGGACTGGTCGTAGGCCGGTTGGAAGTTGCTGGCCAGGTTGAACATGCCGTAGGTCGGAACGGCGTACTTGTCGCCCTGGGAGGCGTCACGATAGTAGTAGTTGAGCAGCTCGGTGAAGGTCATGACGTTCTGGTTGATCTTCATGCCGGCCTCAGCGGTCTGCGCGCCCTGAGCGAGCATAACGTTGAGCAGCTCGGAAACCGGGTTGTTCTCGGAGGAAGACCACTCGATGATCAGCGGCATCAGGATGGTGCCGTCGGCGAGGGTGACATTGTGCGCGTAGGTGCCAGCCTCAACGGCGGTAACCTTCTTGTAGCGGATTTCGCCGGAGCCATCGACATAGTCGCTGCCGTCGGCGTTGTAGACCCAGCCGTCAGCCTTCAGCTCTTCGACGGCCGCTTCCGGATCGTAGGAATACGGATTGAGGGTCATCTCCAGCCACTCTTCGGCCTCCTGGAACTGCCACAGGCCGGTGCCGTACATGCCGTTGACAACGCCGCCCCAGCCCTGGCAGAAGGTGTTCGCAAACTCGTTGCGATCCAGCAGCAGGGCAACCGCGTGACGGACAGCCGCGAACTGGGTCGGGCCGAAGTCGCACTGGAAGTTCAGCATGCCGTAGCCGGCACGGTCAAACTGCACGTAGTCAAAACCGCCCTCGGCGATGATGTCCAGCGCCGTGTTGATCTGGCTGCCGTCGGTCACGGTGTCATAGAAGTTGAAAGCGCCGGTCTTGAGCGCGTCGGCCCAAGTCGCGTCTTCGGTCTTGGTGACGACGATCTTCTCGATGCTCGGCTTCTGGCCTTCAAAGTTGCCCGCGTAGTTCGGGTTGATGGTCAGGGTCGCCTGCAGGGAGCCCTTGTCGAACGCGACAAGGTTGTACGGGCCGGCGGAAACGCGGTCTTCACCGGCGTTGAAGCGGGCGTACTCGAGCTGCTTCTCGACGCCTTCCTTGGTGAAGTCGCCGGCAAGGTAGCAGCCCTCACCGTCGTCCTTCAGCTCAACGCCCTCGCCCAGCCAGTACTTGAGGGAGAACGGCTTGAGGCCGATGTAGTTGAGGTCGTAGAAGTACGGGATCTTGTCCGCGAGGATGGTCACGGAGAAGGTGTAATCGTCGATCAGGCGGAGGCCGGAAACCGCGGTCGCGGCGCCGTCATAGTAGTCCTTGCCGCCGACATAGGTCAGGTAGCCGGTCAGCTTCGCGCCGGTATCCATCGCGACCTTGGAGCAGGAGAAGACCTCGGCCCACAGGAAGTCGGCCGCCTTGATCTCTTCGCCGTTGTTGTAGGTCAGACCCTCGTTGATGGTGACGGTGAACGTCTTGCTGCCATCCGGGTTGACGACGGATTCGATGTTCTTGGCGATGGTCGGGTTCACAACATACTCGCCGCCCTGATTGGTGACGGTGACGCCGTAATCGTTGGTCAGGTCACGGATCATCTTGTCGGTCGCGTTGTTCGTCCACCAGGAGCTGGGGGCGAAGTCGCCGCCGATTTCGGTGGAAGAACCATACACGATGGTTCCCTTCTCAGACGTGCCCTCGGCAAACGCCATCGCGCTCGCGGTAACGAGCATGGCAGCCGCCAGAAGCATGGAAAGAAGCTTCTTCATGGATACATCCTCCCAAAATAAAATTTTATATTTCGTCCGCAGCATGTTCTGCGTCAAAATATCGCGTTCCGATCCGGCTCTTCAGACAGAGCTGGATAAACAATATTACTATACACTGTTTTTTGTTTTCTGTCAATCACGCCGACGGTTTTTTGTCTGCTTTTACATTCATATTTTTACCCGTTTGCCCTGCCGAGTTCCAGAATTTTGCACCAAGTCTCCTCCGTGACTGGAATTCCGTTCTCGCGGTTCTTCGCGCGCGTTCTGTCAAGCCCCTCGCCCGGCGCGTGCACGCCGCGGCCGCCTTCGATGGGCGGCAGGCTGTGCAGGAAGGCGATGGTCTCTTCCATCTGCGCCTCCACGGCCTTCATATCCACGACCGCCGCCGGGTGAATCGCGATGAACACCTGACTCATGCCCTTTTCCCCGTCGGCAGGCAGGCCGATCATGCGGCTCGTGCGCCCGGCGGAGAGCATCGACGCGCAGAGATCCAGCATGATGGACAGCGCGCTGCCCTTCCACATCGCCATCGGCATCATCCGGCCGCTCTCGCAGATCTTTTTGGGGTCGCAGGTGGGGTTGCCGTCTGCGTCATAGCCGCAGGGCGTATCGAGCATCTTGCCCTCCTGCGCCATGATTTCCAGCTTGCCGTAGGCGTACTGGCTCACCGCCATATCCATCACCAGACTGCCCTTTTCGCGCGGAATGGCGAAGGTAATCGGGTTGTTGCCGGTGGAAGGCTCGAGCGTTCCCCACGCCGTCAGGTTCATGCAGGTGTTGGTGAAGCAGATGCCCATCAGCCCCGCGTCCGCCATCATCAGGCCGTAACGCCCCGCGCGCAGCCAGTGGCTGTTGTTGCGCATCGCGACGCAGGCAATGCCGTGTTCCTTCGCCAGCTCGATGGCGCGCGCCGTCATCTGCTCCGCAATCAGCGGGCCGACGCCGAAATGCGCGTCGTAAACCTCCAGCGCGCCGAAGCCGCCGACCTTCTCGGCCTTCGTCACCTTCGGGTCGCAAAGCCCGCTTTCCATATCGCCGATGTAGCGCGGGTAGCGGTTCATGCCGTGGCTGTAAATGCCGTCCAGCGAATTGCCCGCGAAGATTTCAGCGAAATGCTTCGCGTTTTCTTCATCCATAAAGCGGCTCAGCCCCTTCGCCATCTCGCGAACGGCCTCGTCGTAAGAAACATACACCATGGGAGTTCAGCCTCCTTATCTGTTGTGTCCTTCTGTTTTTCGCGGCGCTTCTTCGCTTTTCCTGCCGCGCGGCGCTGTCAATTCCTGTTTGTACGGTTCTTTTTCGGCACAATCCGCCGCACGAACCTGAGCAGCGCGTCCTCGATCTGCGCGCTGTATTTCATGGCGAACACAAAAATCAGCAGCCCGGCAACGCCGATTGCCGTCCACGTCCAAATTGGCAGGCTGATGGAGCCGCTGCCCAGCAGCGCCGCGACGACCAGCCCCCACGGCCTGCCCAGCGCCATGATCACCACAAACCGCCCCAGCGGGATATTCGTCAATCCCGCCAGCATGCACAGCGCGTCATCCGGGAAGAACGGAAAGAGCATCGTCAAAAATAAAAACATATCCTGCTTTTCTTCGATGATGGGCAGATATTTTTCCATCACGCCCTTATCCAGAAACCGCTGCACCGCGTTTCGGCCCAGCGCCCGCGCCGCCAGAAACACGATCACCGATCCGACGACCACCGCCAGTACGCCTAAAATCATCGCCGGCCAGAAGCCCAGCGCCAGCGCGCCTGCCATCATCGAAATGTTGCTGGGGATCGGCGCGATGATCACCGTCATCATTTGCAGCACGAAGTACACCAGCCCGGCCCACGCGCCCGCGCCCGCGATCACCTCGCGCAGCGCATCCACCGAGTTGATCTTCTCAAAAAATCCGTTCTTCCACAGCGCATAGCCGCCCGCCGCCAAAACCGCGGCGACGGCCAGCACAATCAGAAGGATGCGGACGATCTTTTTTCGGTTCATAATACTCCTTCCGTCACGCCTGCGGCGTGCCACCTCCCTCGAAGAGGGAGGTCTTGAGCCATTACGCCCATGTATTTCAAAACATCGTTTTTATACAAAAATACCTTGGATTATTTTTACGCGCTCCGTTATATACGTTTCCAATAGCTCCCTCTTCGAGGGCATTTCGCTTGCCGCCCGCTGTGCGGGAAACAGGCATGCGAAATGCCGAAGGTCTGGCGCGCATCAGCGCGACTGAAGGAGTTATAACACCGCCACCGCGATTGTATAGCCCCATGTGAACACAACCAGCAGCGCCGCGCAGACGGTCAGCGAAACGGCGTGCGCCGTTCGGCTTTCAAACGTCTGCGCCTGCAAAAGCGGCAGCGTTACCAGCGCGTAGAGATACCGCGCGCCGGAAAGCAGCCACGTCGGCGCGAGCACAACCGCCACATATACAAAGCTGTACGCCGCCAGATCAAACGGCAGTTTCTTCTGCCGCGCCGCCAGCAGGATGTAGATATACGCCATCGCCAGCAGTTGAAACCCCCAGGTGAACAGCCAGTCGTCGTCCCCGCATGTGGAAATCAGATAGCGAACGGTGTTCGCCGTCGAATCCCAAAACGTGCCGGGCTGCTGATACCAGTTGATCCGCTGATAGGTCAGGTACATCATCGGGTCGCCCGTCACGATCCAGTTGATTCCCCAATAGATGAACAGGCCGCAAAAGACGACGCCCACCTGCGCAAGGCATTGCAGAACCGCTTTCGGCCGGATTCCCTCTTTCGGGATGCGCGCCAGAAACGCGATGATGAACAGGCCGGAAACGATCACACCCGGCATGCGCGTCAGCGCGCTGGCCATGCCGCAGAGCGCCGCGCCCCACGGATGGCCGCGCCGCAGCAGGCAGACCGCCGCCAGCGTCAGGCAGATGAACAGCGCTTCCGTGTACGCGCAGGCGAGAAACACGCTCATCGGGTTGAGCAGGAAGTACGCAACCGCCAGCCGCGCCCCGCGCCGCCCCAGATGCATCTGAGCCAAATCAAACAGCAGCGCGGCGGAAAGCCCGGCGCAGAACAGCGAAACCAGCGTGCCCGCCGCGAACAGGTTTCCGCCTGTGAAGAGCGAAAACACGCGCGTCGCCGCCGGGTACAGTGGGAAAAACACCAGCCGCAGCCGTTCGTCGCCGACGCTCGTGTAGCCGTCCTTCGCGATACCCAGGTAATGCCGCACGTCCCAGTGCGTCCAGAGCGCTTCGAAGGAGGCCGCGAACGAATCCGTTCCGCCGCCGCCCCGGTAAAAGCCATACGCCAGCGCGTAAAGCAGCAGGCGGCTGATCATCATCGCCGCCGCGGCCAGCGCCATTTCCCGGTAATCGGGCGGGGTTTGAAGCGTTTGATTCGGCAGACCCGAGGCGCTTTCCTGCCCGCGCATCACGCGGGTCAGTCGAACGCATAGGCAAACGCCGCAAACGCCCATCAAAATCACGGACGCTGCGGCGGCTGTCATTTGTAAAAGGTTGGATAGCGCGTCACTCATGCCTCTGCACCTCAGCGCTTGCGCTTTCCGCTTTTCTGCGGGTTTTTCGCCGGGCGATAGGCTTCGTCTTTGCTCACGCGCGGCGGCAGAGCGTGGATGCCGGAGACCTCGCTGCCCTCGTCTTCCTCCATCATCTTCGCCACGCGGCTCATGATGCCTTTTTTCGGCTTCTTCGCCGCTTCGGCGGCCTGCTGAACCTGCGGCCACTGGGGCGGATCGGGCAGCTGCTCCACCGTTTCGCCGGAAACATAATCGCTGTATGTCCTCGGCTTCTGCTGCACGGCGCGGCGGCGGTGCGGCGCGTTTTCCGCGTCGGCCTGCGCCGCTTCGTCGGTCTGCGCGGCGCGGCGCGCCATTTCCGCGTCGTAAGCCGCTTTTTCCTGCCGATAGCGCGCCATATCCTGTTCATACTGCGCTTTTTGGCGCTCGTATTCGGCCAACTGGCGCTGGTATTCCTCCTGCGCCTGCCGCCGCTGCGCTTCTTCGTAAGCCTTTTGCTGGGCGACGCGCTGCTGCTCGGCTTCATAAGCCTTCTGCTGGGCGATGCGGCGCTGCTGCTCCTCGTAAGCCTTCTGCTCGGCGATGCGGCGCTGTTCGGCTTCCCGCGCGGCGCGTTCGGCTTCGGCCTTCTGCCGCGCCTCCTCGGCCATCTGCTGCTGCCATGCGTCGATCTCCGCGCGGCGGCGCTCCACCTCGGCCGCGCCCGGCCCTTCCGCGCGCACGGCGGAATAGCGCTGGGTATCGGCCATGCCTTCGCCCGCTTTCACGCCGTAACGCATGCCGGGGTATGCGCCCAGCTCCTCGTCCGGCACGCTCTGCGCGCGCTGCAAAACCTCCTGCGCCTGCCGCTCGTCCACCTGCGGCTGCTGGAGCGGGAGCCACTGTTCTTCCTCTTCGGGCGCGCTAAAGGCCGCTTCATCCGCCTCCGGCTCGTAAGCGGCGGGCATTTTGCGCGTCTCATCGCCGCCCTCCGCGCGCTTTTTAGGACTTTCCTCTTCCTCCGGCTCGGGCATGCGCAGGAAACGGCGCGCCCGCTTCGCCCAAAGGTGATAGGGCTGCCAGCGGATCAGCCAGACGAGCCAGTCGATGACCAGCCCCGCCGCCAGAATCACCGCCACAATCCAAATCCAGTTTTTGCCGAGAAATTCCAGCACGGTCGTGTGGTCGGTGGTGAACAGTGCCCAAATCGCGTTGACCAGCGCGCGCACCCAGCCCATCAGCAGGGTAAACAGCGAATCTGCGAGTGTTCCCATGTTGCCTCCGTTTTATGGCCTTGCGCGCAGCGTGACGGTCACTTCCGGCGAACCGAGCGCGCAGGTGAATTCCGGCGCGTTGTCGATGTGAACCTGCACCGGCAGGGTATACGTGCCCGCCTCCAGCCCGGAAACATCCACAAACAGATGCACATCCGAGGCGTTCAGCGCTTCAATAAAGCTGTAACCGCCGGTGAACTGCGCGGTGGTGCTGCTCGTGCTGAGCGCGGCGGTCATATCGTCCGCCAGCCCGTCCGTCTGAATCGGCAGGCGGCGCAGCGTACATTCGATTTCCTTTTCGCTGATGCGCGCGGTCACGCCGATTTCGGTGGGCAGCGTGTTCTCCACGCCCGTCAGCTTTTTCAGGCGCACATAGCCCGTCACGTCCTCCGTCGCGTCGGCGATGTTCAGCGGCGAATCCGTCGTCAGCGCGCTGATCGCGTCGAGCACTTCCTGCCGCGCGGCGACGGGCACGCTCTCCTCCGCCAGCTCGATGGCCGTCAGCTCATAGCCTGTGGCCGGTTCGCCCGTGACGAAGCTCTCCGCGTTCAGCGATACGTTCTTCATCGGCACCAGCTCGGTTTCCACCACGACGGAATTGGTGATGACGGATTGGTTGGTAATTTCCAGCTTATCGGAAACGACGGCGTTGCCCTCCGAATCCTGAAGCTCGATGCTCAGCGCGGAGCGATCCGTCATCCGGCGTTCGCTCAGCGCGGATTGATCCAGCCGCGCCACAACGCGCGTCACGCTGGCCACGAGCGACTGCGGGCCGGAGATGGAGAGCGTCGTCGGGTCGGTCTTGTAGCTGTCCAGATACAGCCCTTCCGGCATCGTCCCGGT
Organism: uncultured Clostridia bacterium; assembly: GCA_934630975.1. GTDB lineage: Bacteria > Bacillota > Clostridia > Christensenellales > Aristaeellaceae > Ventricola. Next base: position 7,506 of record CAKTXH010000025.1, read on the forward strand.
CATTTCCAGCACGACGGGCACGCGGCGGGTGATGTAGCGCTCCACGTTCACGGTGATCGAAGCCGGTTCGCAGGAGACGACCGGGCCGTAAAGCTGGGAGGAATAGGTCACGGTCAGCTCGTTTTCGCCCTCGCCCGTCACCTGGCTCAAATCAAAATGCGGATTATACGACGTGCCGCTGACGCGATTATAGTTGGCCTGCGTCACCTCGACCGTCATCTTGACGGCGGGCACCTCTTCGAGAATGTCGTCCATCACGATATAGCCGCGACTCTTGAGCGCCGCGTCGCCCGTAACGCTGACGGCGACGTTGGCAAACGTCTTCTGCCGCGTCAGCGTGCCGTCGGAAGCGACCAGCGCGCTCCAGCAGAGCACCGCCGCCAGCACGGAAACGGTGATCAGAAACGGCTTGCTGGCCACGATCTTGGCGAGCATCCGCCGCAGCTTGAGGAACGGGCCGCGTCCCTCAGGCTTTCTTGTCGGCCTGCTGTTCATCATGGGCGCCCTTCCTCCTTTGCTTGAAATGCAGCAGCGGCACGCGGACGTCCTTGTCCTGCGTGTCGTAAATGCCATGAAGAATCTGCCTGAGCGAAGCCTCGTCCAGATGGCGCACAAGCCTGCCGCCCTCGGCCATCGAAATGATGCCCGTCTCCTCGGAGACGATGAACACCTTGGCGTCCGAAATTTCGCTCACGCCGAGGCCCGCGCGGTGGCGCGTACCCAGATCGCGCCCCACGCCGGTGGTATCGGACAGGCGCAGCAAACAGGCCGCCGCAATCACGCGGTCGCCGCGAACCACAACCGCGCCGTCGTGCAGTGGGGTGTTCGGCTCGAAGATGTTTTCGATCAACGGCTGGGAAATGAGGCCGTCCACATGGGTGCCGGTCGCGATCACGTCGTTCAGGCGGATCTTGTTTTCAATGACGATCAGCGCGCCGACCTTGCGCCGCGCCATATGTTCCAGCGCGAGAATCATTTCGTCGATGATGAGTTCGGTGTTGCCCTCCTGCGCGAACTTGGCCGAGCCGTCGAACACGCTGTTGTTGCCCAGTTCTTCCAAAATGCGCCGGATTTCGGATTGAAACAGCACAATCAGCAGCACCGGCCCGGCGTTGATCATCCATGCGAGCAGCGCGTGAATGGTGCGCATGCCGAGCACGTCGCTCAGCCACGTCGCAATCAGCAAAATGATGATTCCCTTGATGGTTTGGGATACGCGCGTCTGCCGAACGTGCACAAGCAGCTCATAAATGATGATGGTCAGCAGCAGGATATCAATCAGGTCAATCAAACGCGGCCTGTTGAATACGTTCCACAGGATTGCGGATATCTGTTCCCCAATCGCGTTCAAGGCACTTCCTCCCATCTATAACGGCATGTGTTTCTATTATACACCATTGCCATTCTTTCGGACAGGGGCAATCGTTTGTTATTTTTGCAAAATTTTGGGCAGGCTGCGCCCGCGCCCGTTTCCGCCGTTATTTTTTTAAGGCAATACCGCACAAATGAATTACCTTAATTCAACAAGCCCGGAAAGCGCGGCCGCATCGCTGCATAAAATTAAAAAAATATTCTCCCTCCAGGCAGAGGGAGAACGTTTTTTCCGAATCTGAGCGTTTGAATCAGGCGCTCGCGCCGTCCGCATGGGCGTTGGCCGCGCGGGATTCATGCGGGGTGAAGAGCATGGAAATGCTCCAAAGCCCCGCCGCGCCGACGATGGTATACAGCACGCGGGAAATCATCGCCGCCTGCCCGCCGAACAGGAAGGCAATCAAATCAAACTGAAACAGGCCGACAAGTCCCCAGTTGATCGCGCCGATGATCACCAGCAGCAGAGAAAAACGATCCATTACATCCACTCCTTTCCGCCATGCAGTCTGCGCGGAAAGGCGCCGTTTTATTCGGTTTTTTTCGCGCCGGGGAACGCGATCACCTTGCCCCGCTCCATACGCGCCTCCTCGGGCCACGCGCGGGCGGGCACATCGGTGAGCAACCCCTCCCGAATACAGGCGTTCACCAGCCGCACGGCATAACTCAGCGCCGCTTCCGGCGGGTAGCCGACAGTTTCGGAAAGCGTCAGCAGTTCGTCATACGTGGCCTGATCCATTTCCATCGTAATTTTGGGGCGCATGCACCAGCCCTCCTCGCAAAAATTCGCAAAAGCTGCGTTCTGTGTCACATTGCGTCGGCCTCGTCGGTTTGCAGCGTCAGCAGGTCGGAAACCTTGTCCCTTCTGGAAACGCAGACGCGGATATCGTTTCCCACGTCGAAGCCCGCCGCCGAAAGCGCGCCGCATACCGTATTATATGCCAGTTCGGGTAAATTATTGTCAGTCGAAAGGTGAGAAAGAAAAGCGGCGCGCGTCCCCCGGGCCGCCAGCTCGCACAAAGCGCGGGCGCAGTCCTCGTTGTTGAGGTGGCCCTTCCGGCTGAGAATCCGCTGCTTGAGCCGCTGCGGGTACGGCCCGCGGCGCACCATCTCTACGTCGTGATTAGCCTCCAGCACCAGCGCCTGACAGCCGGAAACCGCGTTCATCCACGTGTCGTTGATGTGCCCGATATCCGTCGCCACGCCGCAGCGCAGCCCCTGACAGTCAAACGCGAACCCGACGGGATCGGCCGCGTCGTGCGGAATCGGAAAGGGGTTGACGTTCAGCGCGCCGATATAAAAATCCTCCCCGGTGTAAAACGTGCGCATGCACTTTGGCGGAATCCCGTTTTCTTTCTGCAAAATGCCCTGCCACGTGCCCTCGTTGGCATAGACGGGCAGGCCGTACCGGCGGCAGAGCACACCGAGGCCGCGAACATGATCGACATGCTCATGCGTGACCAGAATCGCGTCGATATCGCGAATATCCACGCCGATTTCGCGCAGATTGGCCTCCACGCGCGTGGCGCTCACCCCGGCGTCCACCAGGAGCTTCACGCCGCCGCAGGCCATATAAACGCTGTTTCCCGAAGAGCCGGAAAACAGCGGGCAAAGGTTGAGCTGCATGGCTTTACAAATTCCTCTCTATCCGTTACAATCCATAGATGTATTATAGCGCAATTTTTCCGCCGCGTAAAGGAGAACGAAAAACATGGAGCATTACCGCCTGTGGGGGCGCATCATCAAAAGCCACCGCATCGAGCAGAACGAAACCGTCGAAATTCACGACGGCGATATCGAATCCGCGTTTCTGGAGCTTTGCCGCCGTTTCGACGTGCAGCGCCCGCTTCAGCTTCCCAAGCATAACCGCGAATGGGAAAAGTTCGGCCGCACGTTTTACACCAAAGAGCATTTCACCGAGCCGATCCATTTCGATAAGCTCGAGGTCGAGCTGCTCACCCCGGACGGCGAAAAGAAGCACAGCGGCCCGCGCACCCCGCTGATGGACGCGTGAGCGCGCCGGTCGTCGGCCGTTTCGCGCCCACGCCGAGCGGGCGGCTTCACCTGGGCAACCTGCTCTGCGCGCTGATTGCGTATCTCTCCGTCCGCCGTCAGGACGGGCGCTTTCTGCTGCGCATCGAGGATCTGGACAAGCCGCGCTGCCCCAAGCGCCTGTGCGACGCCGCCGCCAGAGATCTGGCGTGGCTGGGCTTTGTCTGGGACGAGCCGCCGCTTTTCCAGAGCGAGCGCACCGAAATCTATCGGCATGATTTCGACGCGCTCTGCGAAAAAGGGCTGGTTTATCCCTGCTTCTGCACCCGCGCCCAGCTCCACGCCGCCGACGCGCCCAACCGCGGCGACGATGCGCCTGTTTACCCCGGCACGTGCGCGCATCTCTCGCCGGAGGAAATCGCCGAGAAGCTGAAAGTCCGCCGCCCGGCGTACCGCCTGCGCGTGCCGGATGAAACCGTCGCCGTTCTCGACCGCCACTACGGGCTGTATCGGGAAAACCTCGCCCGCGACTGCGGCGACTTCATTCTGCGCCGCTCAGACGGGCTTTTCGGCTATCAGCTCGCCGTCGTCGTCGATGACGCGCTCAGCGGCGTGAACGAAATCGTGCGCGGGCACGATATTCTCTCCTCCACGCCGAGGCAGATATACCTTCAGCGCCTTTTGGGCTTTGAAACGCCCGAATACGCGCATATTCCCCTGCTCGAGGACGCGCAGGGCCGCCGTTTGGCCAAGCGCGACGGCGATACCGATTTGACCACGCTCGCCAAGCGCTTTTCCCGCGAGGAAATCCTCGGCATGCTGGCTTTCAGCGCAGGGATTCTTAACGAAAACCGCCCCGCAGCGATGGATGAATTGATCGACGCGTTCGATTGGAAGAACGTCAAGACGGAGGACATGCGGCTGCCGCTGTCCTTCTGAGAATACAAAAAGTCCCATGCCCGACGCCTTGACGGTGCGGACATGGGACTTGATGTTTTTTTACGCTTCCGCCGCAACAGCCGCGCCCTCGACGGTCACGCTCTGCTCCTGAAGCTCCTTCTCGGCGATGAGATCTTCGATCGTCTCCTTGGTGCGCATCAGATCCTCGACGGACATCGTCTCAAAACCGGCCGACGGGGTCTTCACCTTCACGCCGTGGCGGTTGAGGAACGCATCCACCTTTTCCTCGTTGTGCTTGTAGACGGCGAAGCCCACCAGACTCGCGCCCACGCCGATCAAAACGCCCTTGACCATCGGATTATTCCAGCCAACCATACTTCATTCCTCCTAGTTTTTGTTTTATGATGAAAAGTTTAATAAACTCACCATTTATCGCAAAGTGATAAATGAAGTGGGAAATCCAAGAACCTCAGGTTCTTGGTAGGGTTTGGGGCAACGCCCCAAACGTCCCCTTTACCCCTTCTTCGCCATCATTTCCATGCCCCGCTGGAGCATGCTTCCCGCGTAGGCCACGCCGCCCGCGTCGCAGCTGCCCTTTACCGGGGTCAGGCAGATGGAGTTGCCCGCGCGCCGAACCATGTAGACCTGCTCGCGCGCCTCCTGCGGAATCAGGTGGCGGCCAAACGTCAGCGCCCACGCCAGCGCGCTGGCCTGCATGCCGTTCGTCTTGCCGATGGAATTGATTAAGTATACCACAGACATGACTTCCGGGTCAAAGCTGCCGCGCGCGTGCAGCTCCTGATAGCCGTGCTCGGCGACGGCCGCCAGCGTCGTGCCGACGGAAAGCCAGCGCGTAAAGCGCGTCAGCGTCGAGCCCATCAGCGTCAGGCTGCCGTCCAGCGCAATGCAGCACAGCGCCAGATAACCGCTCGGCGCCATCGAAAAGCCTTCCTCCTCGGAGTGCTTGATGTGCAGCAGCGCCGTGCCGACCAGCCCGGCATACACCGCGCCGACCTTCACCAGAAGCTGCTCTTCCGTCACCGTCAACTGATCGTACTCGCAGAGCATCGTGCCGATGCGTGGGTTGTAGCGGCAGCGCGTCATCCCCTTGATGCCCAGAAACGGCACGTCGCTCTTGATCGGCTTTTCCAGCCCAAAGCGGATTCGCCCCGGCATGGCGCTGAGCACTTCCAGATGCAGCGCTCCCTTTTCGTTTCTCATCGCTTAGCGGCCCTCCATCGGCGGGAAGAACATCAGCCGCAGCGAATTCGCAACGACCAGAATCGTGGAAGCGTTATGCATCAGCGCGCTCATCATCACGGAAATACCGCTGGCCGCGCCCAAAATCAGGCCGACCGTGTTGATGCCGATGACAATCGCGAAGTTCTGCTGCACGATGTGCATCGTCGAGCGCGCCAGCCTGCGCAGTTCGGGGATCATCATCGGGTCGTCGCGGCTGATGACCACGTCGCTCGTCTCCATCGCGATATCCGTCGATTTGCTGCCCAGCGAAATGCCCACGTCCGCATACGCCAGCGCAGGCGCGTCGTTGATGCCGTCGCCGACCATCACCACGCCGTTGCCCTGCGTCTGCAAGCGAAGCACGGCCTCGGCCTTCTGCTCCGGCAGGAGCTGCGCCTTGAAGCCGTCCACGCCGACCAGCTCGGCCACGGCGCGCGCCTGCGGCTCCATGTCGCCGGTCAGAATCTCGATGTCGCCCACGCCGTCGTAACGCAGCGCGTTGACCGCGCGGCGCACATTGTCGCGCGGGCTGTCCATCGCGAAGAGCACGGCCACGATCCGATCATCCACGCCGACGTAATTCGGAATCGCGCCCTGCGCATCCGGGATGGCCTTGTCCGTCGCCACGCCGTTTTCCTTCATGTATTTCATGTTGCCGACGCGGACGATGTGCCCTTCCGCCTCGGTTCGGCTGCCGCGCGAAACCTCGGTGATGATCTCGCCGTGGTCGAGCGCCTGCGCGCCGATCTGGCGGCCATAGCCCAGAATCGCGCTCGCCAGCGGATGGGTGCTCGTCTCTTCCGCCGCCATCGCATAGGCGAGCACTTCGCGCTCGTCCATGTCGTCGGCCAGAACGGTCATTGAAACGACCTTCGGCTTGCCCTCGGTCACCGTGCCGGTCTTATCCAGCAGAACGGTGTTCGCGCTGCTCATCTGCTCGATGTACGCGCCGCCCTTGATGAGCACGCCCTGCTTGACCGCCGTGTTGATCGCCGCGGAGAACGCCGTCGCCGTGGAGAGCTTGATGCCGCACGAATAGTCGATCACCAGCATCTTGAGCGCCTTCTGCGAGTTGTGCGTCACCAGCCACACGGCCAGGCAGAGCACAAAGTTCAGCGGCACAAGATAATTCGAGAATTTATCCGCATAGCGCTGGATCGGCGCCTTTTTCAGCTCGCTGGCTTCCACCATGCCGACGATGCGGGAAACGACCGTCTGGTCGCCGACCTTGTTCGCCTTGACCTGAATGTTGCCGCTCTTAACCACCGTACCGGCAAAGACCTCGTCGCCCGCGCGCTTTTCAACCGGCACAAACTCGCCGGTAATCGCGCTCTGGTCGATGACCGCCACGCCGGAGGCGATCACGCCGTCCACCGCAATCTTTTCGCCCGTGTGCACGGCCACGGTGTCGCCCGCGTGCAGCTGCGCAATCGGGGTGCGCGCCACGCGGCCATCCTCCAGCACCTTCCACACGTCGCCGTCGTCCGCGGAGAGCATCTTCTTGATGGAAGAGCGCGTCCGCTCGATGGTGTAGGAGGTCATCAGCTCAGCCAGATCCGACAGCGCCAGAATCATCAGCGCGGAGTGCGGCGTGCCGAGCATCAGGCTCGCGACGATGGAGGTCACGGTCAGGAAATCGGCGTTGGGCCGCATGTCCTTCCGCAGACCCTCCACCGCGCTCTTGGCCATCGGCGCGGAAAGGCCGAGGCTCGCCAGTGCTTCCAGCGAAGTGAAGTTCGCCAGCGCGCCGCCCAGCAGCGGCGCGGTGAAGAGCGTGTTGCCCAGCACCATCGCGCCCGCGTTCACCGCCAGCCGCTTAGCCAGACGGGCGGTCGTCATCGGCTGTTCGGCCGTTTCCTCCTTGCCGCTCGCGTGGCGCGCACGCAGGGCGGGCATCGCATAGCGCGCCAGCACCATATCCGCGCACTCCACCAGCGCCGAGGAATCCATCAGGCTCTTGTCGTATTCCAGCAGAATACTGCCCGTGCAGGGCGTCACCTGCACACGGCGTACGCCTGCAATCGCGGCCAGTTCCCCGGCCACGTCCATGCGCGCGTCGAGCAGAAAGCTCAGCCCATCGACCCGCAGGCGGAGCCGCCCCGGCAGGCTGCTGGCAATCTGCCCCTTCATCCAATCCTTATTTGTTTCTCTGCGAAGCATATTTTCAACCTTCTTTGGCTTGCGGAAGCCGCAGAATCAGCCGCTGGCGCACAACCTGCTCCAGCCGCTTCTCGTCGGTCTCCTCCGGCTTGATCTCCTTGGCGATTTCAAGCCCCGTGTCTACAACGATATCCACCCAGCGCACAATCTGCCGGCTGCTCGTCGTCTGCGCGTCGTAGAGCACGAGCACCGTGCCGATGCGCGCGTTGACGGAAACCTCCGTCACGCCGGGGAGCATCGTCAAAACATCCTGAACATAATGCAGATAGGGCAGCGCCTCCTTGGGCAGCTGCTCGCTGTGGCGGAAGCGCATGCGCAGCCGCCCCGGCAGGTCACATTCCACGCGCGGCTTGAGGCAGTGGCGCAGGAACGTCTCTCCGACGATGTTCACGGGCGATCCCCTCCGAACAGGCGGGCGGCCCACCAGAAGAGCGTCATCGCGCCCGGCACAGCCAGACCCGCGAGCTTCCATTCCTTAATCGCCAGCACGGAAAGCGCCGTTCCGGCGAGCATTTTGCCGTCCATTAAGCCGTTGGTCGCGCCCATCACGCCGCGATCCACCGCGTCGAGGATGGTGTGCAGGCCGTTTTCCATGCGGCTCTTCTGCTTGCCGTTGATGGCCGCATCCAGCCCGAGCAGCTTGATGACCGCGCCCTCGATGACGGCGGCCTCCACCCTGCGCTCGTCGTAACAGACGAGCATGCTGCCCGTGCGCGGCTCAAGCTCCACGCGATGCACCACGCCCGTGCCGAGCAGCTGCTCCCGCGCCTGCCCGGCCTGCTCCATGTTCCCGGCCAGGGACGGCACAAACAGCCGCATGCGGCCCGGGATGCTGGCGCGCACCTCGAGAATCCCTTTGAAGGAGGGTAGCTTCATCAAATTGTGTTGCGGCTCTTTCGGCGCGGACAGGGCGAGCACACCCAGCACCGCCGCCGCGGTTAAACCGTAATTCACGCTTTTTCAACTCCCTTCGGAAACCGCGAAACGGGCGATTCTTTTCGCCCGTCAACAGCTCCCTTTTTTGCGTGTATACTGTATCACTTGCCCCCGGCATTTGTCAACCCAAATCAAGCGTTCATGCCGGAAAACGCCTCTCTTCCGCGCATCTTCGTCATGAACGCCAAAAACCTCCCTCATGGAGGGAACCGCTTACTCCTCGGAAGCGTTCTCGGTGCAGAACAGCTCGATGCAGTTTTCGATCATCTCGTCATCCGCATCCTCGAGCATGCCCGCAGCCTGCCAGAAGGCGTACTTGCCTTCGTACATCTGTCCCAGCGCTTCGAGATCGTCGCCATAGCGGAACTCGATGTGGAAGGTCGTATCCGGGGTATCCGGCGCGAGGCAGATGTAGGTGAATTCGCCCGCGTCCGCGTCGTCGGTCTTATAAGCATAGCAGGAAATCGCTTCCGGCAGCTCCTGCACATAGGTGTAGCTGTGGGAGAAAACCTCGTTGCCGTCCGCATCCAGGCCGGTCACGGTGTTGCCGTCGAAGACGAACTTGTCCACGCCCTCGGTGAAGTAGCAGTCAAAGCGCATGCTGTCCGGGTCGGCGGCGTAGGCTTCCACGGCTTCTTCGCCATAGATTTCGGCGGTGGTGGAGGCGCGAAGCATGTCGGCGACCGCCTGAGCATCCTCTTCGCCGACCAGATCCGCGCTGTAACCGACCCACAGGTCGTCATACTCCGGCAGGTTCAGCACGGAGAACAGCGGCACATACGTACCCGCCACATCCTCCATCAGCTGCGCGGGATCAATCGCTTCCTCGGCCATCGCAAACGGCATGGCCAGCACGAGCACGGCAAGGGTCAGCATCGAAATCAACTTCTTCATTTCAATCCCATTCCTTTCTTTTTCCGTTAGCTTTCGCTAACCTATGGCCGTATCATAACACTGTTTCAAATCTTTTTCAAGACCAAAAAAGGGGCTTTCCGCCCCTTTTTGAGTTTTTGTTAGGTTTGACTAATTTTATTCAATCTCTTCTTTTCCTTCCGACTTTCAATCACATGCCTGACCGCCGTCGCCATCGTGCCGGGGCGGTGGGAGACGAGCACAATCGCGCGCCGATCCTTCTCGCGTTTCAGCGCGCGCAGGATGACCGCCTCGTTCAGGCTGTCGAGGTTGCTCGTCGGCTCATCCAGCAGCACCAGCGCCATGACAGCCGCTCCCTGCGCGGTCAGCGTGCGGGCGTACAGCGCGGCCAGCGTGCGCGCCGCGGCGGTCATCGCCGCAATGTTCACAATGAGGTTGGCCCACTGAATCGCAACGCACCCGGCCACGTATTTTCTGCTCTCCGGCACCATGCCGATGAGCCGCTTATTCATCATCATCTTTTCAAACTCCTCGGGTCGGTTATTTTCTGCCCCAGATCACGCCCATCTGCCCCAGCACCAGCGGCGTGTTGAGGAAGCGCGGCGCGTAATCCGGCTTGCGCGTATCCTCAAAATGGATTTCCTTCACGCGCGGGCGGAGCTTCTCCACAAACTCGTTGATATCGCCGTACACGCGCTTGTCGTAGAACGTATCCTGAATGACGAACGCCGCGCCGGGCTTGAGCACCCGCAGCATCTCCTGAAACAGCGCGAGCTTATCCGGCTGACTGCGAACCTCGTGGAAGACGAAGTTGCTCACCGCGCCGTCGAACGTCTCATCCACAAACGACAGCTTGGCCGCGTCGCCCGCGCAGAAAGAGACGTGCGCCGCCACGTTTTCCAGCTTGGCGTTCTCCTCGCACTGGTTCTGGCTGTATCCCCACATTTTGCCCCAGCTGTCAACGCCGACGACGCGCGCCTGCGGCCACTTCTTCGCGGCCTTGATGGCCAGCGCGCCGTTGCCGCAGCCGATATCCAGCAGCATCCCCTTGCCGGAGAAGCCGGTTCTGCGCAGCCGCTCGATCACGTTATCGAGCACATAGCTCTGCACCTGCCCGCCCGTGTAGGAAAGCGCCATGCGCGAGCGCAGCATGTAATACGTATAAATCAGCGTCAGCAGGGAGAGCACCGTCAGCACCGTGCTCAGCCAGCCCACGATATTTTTCAGCGCGCTACCCGCAAAAAGCAGCACAAGCGCCGCCGCCAGGCTGCAAAGCACAATGGAATAAGGAATCCAGTTGCCATACTGCGGGCCTTTTCTGCCGAAATCCGGCGTTTCGTTCTTCATTGCCATTCATCCCTTCTACACGTTAGTTTCCGCTAATCACAGCGTATTATATCGGTTTGCGTCGCCCGATGTCAAGCCCGTTTGCGCGTCCTTCCGGGTTTATCCAAAAAAGAGGAAGGGCGGAAAGCCGCGTCGGCTCCCGCCCGAAATTCAGTTGTTTTCCGCCCTGCGCATCGCAAAGGAGAGCGCCGCCAGCGCCAGCGGCATGAGATAGATCACCGGGAAACCGTACCGATCCTGATTTTGGATGCACGGGCCGCAGAGAATGACCGCCATCGTCATCAACTGCGGCAGAAGCACCGTCAGCATGCCGCGCGCCTTTCGGCTTCGCGCAATCGCGCATGCGCCCAGCAGCAGCGCGCCGTAAAAGCCCAGCGTGTTGAGCTGAAGCGCAAACGGGAGCGACAGCGCCGCCGTGCGCAGACTGCCCTCCAGCTTTTCAAGCCGGGTCAGCGTCTCGCCGCGGTGGATATCCAGCGCTTCCTCCTCTTCCCCGGAAAGCCCCGTCCCCGTAAAGATGGCCAGATTGTAGGTGCTCACGTCCAGAATCAGCGCGTTTTGGATCACCGTCGCGGAAACATAGCACCCCGGATGCCGCGCCAGCTGCCTGAGCCACGTTTGGCCATACGCCAGCCAGTCATCCAACGCCGCCTCTTTCCGATACAACGCTTTCACCGGGTCGGAAAGCTCGGGCCGATAGCGCCCCGCCAGCTCGTCATACACGAGCACGCGGTCGATGGCCTCGCGCTCCTCCGGCGTGACTTCCGATTCATATTCCGAAACGAACCGCGCCGTCTGCTGAAACGGCAGGGAAAGCGCCTCGCCCAGGCTGGCCGCCTGCGGATGGAAGCGCGCGTCAAACGCCGCGTCAAAGCCCGCGCCGAGCAGGAACGGAACCGCCGCTGCCACCGCCACCGCCGCCCGGTTCCGCCTGCCGCGCGCGCCCCAAAACAGCGCCGCGCAGATCGGAAGCCAGACAATCGCGCCGTTCGGGCGCATGCGGAGCATCAAAAAGGCAGAAAGGATGACGCGGAGCATGAACCCCGCGCTGCGGACATAATCCTCCTTTTCCAGAAAGCGCGCCCGCACCAGCTCGCACAACAGCAGCAGCATCGCATAGCTATACGGCATATCCTTGAGAATCACCGTGATGTTGTCGCTGTAAACCGGGGCAACGGCGCACAGCACCAGCGCAAGCGCCCGCAGCCAGACCGGCGCGCGAAGCCTGCGCATGATCAACTGGCTGTACCCAATCGCCGCCGCCGCGAAAACCGCCTGCGCCAGCACATAGGCAAACAGACCCAGATTGCCGCTGCCAAGCGCCTGCCCCAGCTTCATCGCGCCCATCAGGAAGAGGGCCAGCAGCGTCGGGTGGTGTTTGCTCCACGGCAGCGCGCCCAAAATCTGATCAAACTGAGATTGCGTATCCGAATTCATCGAAGCCGGATAGCTGACGATCAGGTGCGGCAGCCAGAAAAGCAGCACGGCGGCCATGCAAAGCAGCAGGGTGTGCGCCCGGTATGCCTTAACCAGCGCGCCCTCTTTGGCTATGCTCAGGTCAAGGCTTCCGTCCAGCCCGGCCTCCAGCAGGCGGAAGAGCAGCTCGAACAGGCTCGCCATGCCCAGCGCCAGCACCGCCGACTTGAGCCATTGGCTGCTGGATAGAAACGGCTGATTCAGCGCGTTCGTGTTGGCCACGCTGAGGGCAACCACCTGCCACGCGCCGAGGAACAGCGCGCAGAGTTTCGTGCGCCATCCCGCTTTTTTCAGGCGGCCGTCCGCCCAGCGAAGCGCCAGAAAACTCATCAGCGCCGCCAGCGCCATCGCGCCGCTCGTGCCCACGAGCGACTGGCTGATGTTGACGTAGTTGTCGCCGCTGCGCAGGTTCAAATCCATAAACATCGCCCACGCCATCAGCCCGGCGCGCAGCAGACGCCCGATATCTGCCATTTTCATTTATTCTTCGTCACATAGACCGCCGCCGCGACGGGCACTTCCTGCTCCGCGCCGGAATGGGTATACGCGCCGTCCGCAGGCAGCGTAATGGCCTCGCCAACCAGATAGAACGTATAAATTCTGCCCTGCTCCACGTTATCCTCCGTGGAGAGCACGACGTACAGCGCATCCTCCCATACGCCGGTGGAGGGATTGCTGACGCAGATCAGCGCGCACGGCTGGCCGTCGTAATCCGTGAATTCCATCACCTTGCCGCGCAGGATGAAGCGCTTGCCTTCGTACTGCGCCGGGTTCTTCGCCAGCTCGTCATAGCTGAGCGCGATCATCTTCTGCCGGAACTGGGCAATCAGCTCGCGCTGCGTCCATTTGCGGGTGAGGGTGACGGGCACGGTGGTCTGCGCGCATCCGTCGGCCTTCGCGCGGAGGGTGAAGGTCTCCGTCCCCGCCTCGTCCATGTAGACGCGGACGGCAAACACGCCGTTTGCGTTCGCCTTGACGTTGGTGTTCATGCCCTTGCCCTGAATATACACCGTCGCGTTCGGCTCGGTCACACCGCGCACCGTCACGCTTTCGCCGGTGAACGTCGTCTCCTCCGGCGCGGTGATCTCCAGCCGCGCGTCCGGCATTTCATAGCGAACCGTGAGCGTCGCGGTATCCTCGCCCGCCGTCACGACAAGCTCGTTGTCGCCTTCGCCCGGCAGTTTCACCTTGACTAAGAAGCTTCCGTCCTTCTTCGCGGTGGTTTTGGCGAGCTGTCTGCCGTCCGTCTCCACCTTAATCTCCGCAGAGGCCGCCGCATGGCCGGACAGCGTGAGCTGCGCCGAGGTCGTATAGGCCGGCACTTCGTTCAGCGTTAATTCGCCGCTGGTTTCCACCTCCGCGCTGCCGACGATGGGTTCAGGCGTGGGGGTGATCTGCGGCGCGGGGGTGATCTGCGGCGTGGGCGTGGCCTGGCTGAGGGAGGAAAGCAGCTTCACGCCGGAAAGCAGCTGCTCCATGCGCGCGTCGTCCGCCTCCTCCGGCTCGCGGCCCACAATGGTCTGCTCGATCATGTAGAGCTTGCCCAGATGCAGCGTCGCATAGCGCAGGCTGTACACCGGCATGGAAGCGTACATCGCCGAGCTGGTCAGCCGCACGCAGGCGGGCGTGGTATCGACATACGCGCAGGATTCATACAGGCCGCTCATTTCAAACTGCGCCAGAAACGCGAGCCGCTGTTCCTGCGTCATCTCGTCCATATCCTGCACGTCGGCGAATTTTCCCGCGTCCGTCACGCTGATGGCAATCTGCCCGCCGTCGTCCGGGATGACCTCCATCACGATGCCCGAAGCCACATAGCTGGCCAGAACGGCCTCGCTGCTCGTGCCCAGCGATTTGAGCAGTTCCTCGTGTTCGCTCAGGTTCGTCTGCGTGAGCACGGTTTCATTTTCCCGCTGCGTATAGCGGAATCCTTCGTAAGGGAAAACATAGGTCGCCGTCTGCGCGAGCGCGTCCGCGCTGAGCGCAAGCATCGCGGCGCACAGCAGCATACAAGCCTGTCGTTTCATCGTGAAAGCCCCCTTTGGGTTATGACGATCGTTTCTTTCTTACTTTTCCACAGTCTCGCGGCTCATGGCCGAAAGCTGCGCGAGCGCAAACATGAACATCAGGTTGATGGGCAGCATCGCCATCAGCGGCGCGCTTTCCATCAGGCCAACAATCAGCCCCGTGATCACCATCATGCAAAGCCCCAGCGCGCCGCGCGGCCGCTTGGGCGCGAAGAACACGCGGATTGTCTGCCAAACTGCGAAAATCAGGAAAATCATATGCAGCGCCAGACCGATCAGGCCGAAGTCCGCCGCCCACTGCAAGTAGGCGTTGTGAACGGCGACGCTGTCCGCCCAGGAAATATACTGGCCGATCTTGCTGCCCGTCTGGTTTGCGCCGTTGCCGATGAGCATCATCTTCGGGTTGTCGCGCCACGTCTGGAAAACGGCGCGCCAGATATCGGTGCGCGCGCTGAACGAGCCGTCCTGATTGGAAAGCTCGCGCACCTTGACCTCGTTAATCTTGATTTCCGGCGCAGGGGTTTCGGCAATCGCCGGCGTTTCGGTCGGCTGCACTTCCGGCGCGGCCTGCGGCTGTTCCGTGCTTGGCGCGGTCTGCGCGGCCTGCTGAGCTTCCGGCGTTTCGGCGATGTCCGGCTCGGCCTGTTCGGTCTGCTGCGCCGCTTCGGTTTCTGCCTGCTGTGCCGCCTCGGCCTGCTGCGCCGCCTCGATTTCTGCGGCCTGCCGCGCGGCTTCCGCCTCGGCCTGCGCGGCTGCAAGCGCCGCGTCATACGCCAATTGGTTATAATGCGCAACCGCCGCCTGCGTCAGCCGATTCGCGCCCCAATAGCCACCGCCCAGCACGACCAGCGCGGCGATTCCCGCCGCCAGCACGCGTGTCAGCCCCTTTCGGCGGACAGACGCGCGGTAAACGCCGTCAAACGCGGCCACGGCCAGCGCCGCCAGCAGGGCATAGCGGGAGGTTCGGCTCTGGCTGAGGACGATGACCAGCATCGCCATCACCGCCGGAATCAGGCAAAAGAGCTTGAGCAGCACGTTCTTGTGGTAGCCCACGCCCATCACGCACATCATGCACAGGCTGATGACGATCATGCCCGTGATGTTGTAATGCACGCCCGCGCAGAGCCAGCCGCGAACCACGCCGAAACCGAACGCGCCCAGATCCGCGGCGTAAGCCGTCCCGTTCCACGCGCAGAACAGCAGCACGCCGCAGAACACATAGGTAAAGACCGCGCTGAGCACGCTCATCGTCGCCAAAAGCGTTTCCCGCTCGCGCCGCTTCTTTTCGGAAATCGACGCGTACACGCCGAAGAACATCACCGCGTAGCTGTACCACGCGCTCACGTTTTTAAACGTGAAGCCGAAGCGGATGGCGAACGGCACCAGAAGCCAGAGGTAGAGCACAAAGAGCGTCGCCACGTCCGCCCGCGTCGGTTCGAGCGAAGCCGAACGCCGCTGCAAACGCAGCAGGCACAGCGCCGCGCCCCACGGCACGACGATAAAGTTGTAAAGCAGGTTCACCGGCTCGCGGTACCATGCCGCAATCGAATTATCCGAAAGCGTCGCGTAAAAAAACGCCACCATCAGAAACAGCGCTTCATTGCTGAATATCGCCAGAAGGATATCCCGAACGACGCTCTGGCCGCGCGCCAGCAGCCCGTTTTCTCGTTTTTGTTCTGCCATGTTTTTCCTCTCTTGGATGAATTTGAAAAAAGGCGGGGAGGATTACTCCTCCACGCCCAGCACATCGACGGCAGCCGGGCTTTCCGGCGCGGCAACGGTTTCCTGCGGTTCGTTCGCAGTCTGATTCTCCGCCGGATTCACCGGCTTGCGCGGCCCGCGGCGGCGATTGCGGCGGCTGCGGTTCGGCTTATCGCCCTGCGGCTTCTCGGCGCTCTTTTCGGGGCGCTCCGGCTGGTTTTTGAGCATGATGACCACGCGGCGGTTCGGCTCTTCGCCCTCCGAATGGGTGGTCACGGCCGGATGATTTTGCAGCGCGGTATGCAGCACGCGGCGCTCGTAGGGATTCATCGGCTCGAGCACAACCTTGCGGCCGGTCTTGACCGCGCGGTTGGCCATGCGCTGCGCCAGACGGCGCAGGCTGTCCTCGCGCTTGGCGCGGTAGTTTTCGGTATCCAGCGTGACGCGGATATAGCCCTCGCGGCCCTTGTTCACCTGCAAGCTGGTGAGATACTGGAGCGCGTCGAGCGTCTCGCCGCGGCGGCCGATGAGGATGCCCAGCGTGTCGCCGATCATGTGGATGGAGAGATTATCCGCCTTGCTGTCGTCCACGTAGACGTCCACCTTCACGCCCATGCGGTCGGTCACGTCCATCAGGAACTTCTGCGCGCGGCCCGCCGGAGTATCTTCCGGGTGGATGACGGGCGGCTCGGTCGGCGCAAAGGTTTCGGCGGGCGCCATCGGCGCGAAATCGCGCTTCTCGCCCTCCTCGCGGGCGGGACGCGGCGGGCGCGGCTTGCGCTCGCGCGGCGGCTTCGGGGCTTCCGGCTTCTTCTCCGGCTTCGCCTCGGCCTTGGGCGCTTCCGGCTTGACCTCCGGCTTCGCTTCCGCCTTCGGGGCTTCGGCTTTCGGGACTTCCGGCTTCGCCGCCGCTTTCGGCGCTTCGGCCTTCACGTCGCTCTTGGGCGCGGTGGGCTTAGCTTCCGGTTTCTTTTCCGGCTTGGGCGCTTCGGCCTTCGGCGCGGCGGTGGGCTTCGGCGCGGGCTTCTTTTTCTGGTCGTTCAGGCTGAAACTGCCCAGCAGATCGCTCAGCCCGTGATCATCCTCGTGCTCGTCCTCCATCACGGTCAGGCGCACGCAGGCGGGCTTGCTGCCGAACAGGCCGAACAAGCCCTTCGCGCCCTCCTGAAGCACATCGACGTGCACGTCGGCAAGGGTGACGCCCAGTTCGGCCAAACCGTTGTCGATGGCTTCCTGCGTCGTTTTGCCGGTGAATTCCTTGATTTTCATCAGATGCCAACCTCCTCAGCCTTGGCCGCCTTGCGGTCCTGCTGCTCAAAATACTTGTTGAAGCAAATCTGTTCGACGATGGCGTAGATGTTGGCAACCACCCAATACAGGGCGAACGCGGAGTTATAGCTGGCGCAGAAGTAGAGGGACATGAAGGTCATGACGTAGATCATCATCTTCTGGCTGCCCGCCTGAGACGGATCCATCGTGGTGTTCTTCATGGTGAGCTTCTGCATGAAAATCTGGGAAACGACGGAGAGGATCGGCAGCAGGAACCAGCCGTTGCCCTCCTGATAGATGGAGAAGCGGATCAGGCCAAGGATGTTCAGGTTGCCCAGGCCCGCCACCGGCGCGATATACGGCGCGTAGGCCGCGGAGCCGACGAACGGCGTCACCACGTCGGTGATGTAAGTCGTCAGGTCGGAAGCGCTGGCAAAGCTGAGCGCCTGCGGAATCACGCCGTCGGCGAAGAGCTTGGCGCTCACGTCGTTCCAGGTCTTGTAATCCACCAGGCGGAGGGACTGCACGTCCGGCATGTAGGTCGCGAACGGGCTGTCCGGCATCCAGAGGTTCTTGATCCACAGGAACGGCTCAACCAGCGTGTGCGGGTCGATTTCCGGGTTGTGGTAGAAGGTGAGGAACTGGGAAACGAGCTGCTCGTTGGCGAACGTGCGCAGCGCGTAGAACATCGCGAAGAGGATGATCATCGAGAGGATCATCGGCAGGCAGGAACCCATCGGGTTGATGCCCTCCTTGCGGTACAGCTCCTGCACCTTCTGGTTGAGCTTCTCCTGATCATCCTTGTATTTTTCCTGAAGGGCGGCCGCCTTGGGCTGAATGGTCGCCATGCGCATGGTGGAGCGGCGGCTCTTGAGGTTGAGCGGCATGACCACCAGCTTGATCAGAACGGTAAAGACGATAATCGTCAGCGCGTAGTTGTTGATGAGCGTGTGCAGCGCTTTGATGAGCGTGAGCAGCAGCGAATTGAGAAAACTCATGGACGAAACGTCCTCCTTGCGTCAAGAATTGTCCTCGGCCTGTTTACCGGGACGAACGGCTTTCCCCGTCGGGGGATAAACGACTTTTTTGTCAGCTTTTTTCGATTTTCGGCTTCGTTTCGGGGGCACGGGGTCGTAAAAGCTCCCCTTATAGAAGGGCTGGCAGCGCAGCAGCCGCCGGACGGCCAGATAGCCGCCGTAGAGCGCGCCGTGCCGCTCGATGGCCTGCATCGCGTAGGTCGAGCAGGTCGGCGTAAACGGGCAGCAGGGCGCATGCATCGGGCTGAGGAACCGCCGGTAGAAGCGGATCAGCAGCAAAAGCAGCCGCCGGATCACGGGCGATCCGCCGCCTTTGCGGCCGGCTCCGGCTTTTTCTGCGCCTCGGGCAGAAGCAGGTTCTGCTTGCGCAGCAAATACTGCATGGAGCGGCCGAGCTTGTCAAACGCCGCCTCTGCGGAGGGCTGGCGGGCGATGAACACATACAGCCCCGGCTTCATGCTGGGCAGCAGCGGCACGCAGGCCGCGCGCAGGCGGCGCTTGATGCGGTTGCGCTGCACCGCGCAGCCGAGCTTTTTGCCCACCGAGAAGCCGACCTTGAGCACCGGGCCGCGCACGTAGAGCATCACCATTTCCCGCGCCCCGGCGGACGCGCCCCGGCGATACACATATTTGAACTGCGCGTTCTTTTTCAGGCTGTAAGTTCTTTGCAAATTAACAACGCTCTCCTCGGTTGACGCCAAAAACGGCAAATGAAAGAAAAAGGCCCGTTCCCGGTCTTTGCCGGGCCGGACCGAACGCTTCGAATCAACTCGAAACGGGTGCCGCCGATTGGCGGGCGCTGATTGCTAATTCAATCAGACGGGATTGGAAACGGTCAGCTTCGCGCGGCCGCGAGCACGGCGGCGGGCAAGAACCTTGCGGCCGTTCTTGGTGGACATACGGGAACGGAAGCCATGCACCTTCGCGCGCTGGCGCTTCTTGGGCTGATAAGTTCTGACAGACGATGCCATTGTTACACACTCCTATCATCAAGTGAATTTGAACAAATGTAGAATCGCGCCGCGGCAGGCGGCACGTTGTTCCATGCGAAAGCGATTATAGTATACTTCACCCGCCGCGGTGAAGTCAAGAAGAATTTCCTGTAAAAGAGGGATAAAACCATATTTTCCCTGAAATCCGGCTCCATCCGCCGCCAACCGCAAAAAAAGGCGGAACATCCCGCCTTTTTTCGTTTCCGGCCCGCTTGATCAGGCGCGCCGTTTTTTCAGGAGCAGAGCAGCCGCCGCGCAGCCCGCGCAGATCACCAGCAGGCGCAGCGGTCTTGCGTCGTCCCCCGTCTGAGGCAGATTCGACGGATTCGGCTTGGGATTCACCTGGATTTCCGCCGTCAGAACCCGTCCGTTGTATGCGCCGCCCTGAAGGGCGACGGAAACCGTATGGTTTCCGGGTTTGAGCTGATTGAGATAATCCTTATGAACCGTCAACAGAATGGAGCCATTCGCTACATTGTAATCCGCGCTGTCAAGCAGGGTTCCGTCGATGGATACGGATTTGAAAAAACTTGCATCAAACCCGGAAATGCCTTCGCCGATATGCAGGATCAGGTTCTCCTGCGCCATGTTTTCCGTATAGACGATGCTTCCGCGCATCTGAATTTTCGGATCGGGCGCCGGGGTCGGCGCAGGCGTCGGTGTAGAAGCCACGATCGTGAAGCTGGTATTGTCATTCTCGTTTATTTTTAAAGATTTAAAACCTTCGCCGCCTCCGCTCACTGGATAACGCACGCTTCCCGTCACACCCGTCACCCGGTAACGCCCCGACTCCAACGTATAGGGAATCAGAATGCCCAGCTGATGCTCTATCATATTTCCCTGCCCATCAAACCGCGCATACGAAATTGCAGGATCCTGATCAATCGTCGGATTGCTTACCACGATCGACTGTTTGGTATCCTCATTCGTGATTGTGAACGAAACGTCGTCGCTCAACGATACTTCGTTTATGGTTAAATTCGGCTTCGGCGGCGTTCCTGCCGGCATCGCAAACAAAATCCGCAGCTGCCCGCTCACGGGGCCCGGCTGTCCCGGCTTCACGCCGACGATGCTTACCTCCCCCCGCACGCAGCCGGAGAGCAGAAATAGCGCGCCAAGCAGGATCAGCGCAAGCAGCACCCGTTTTCCTTTGTTCCTCATCGTTGGATTTCCCCTCTTCGTTATAACTCTATTTATTATATTTATTATAGCGGTTTATCATGCCTGTGTCAATCCAATTTCCTTTCACTTTTCTTTACGGCCCGTTTTCGCTTTTCCCCTGTCTTGACTTTATCCGGTCAAACAGCGTATAATAAAGCCAAATTGGGGTTTGCCGGCGGGCTTTGCTGGCATGCCTTGCCGATTTCCGCGCGTGCGCGCGCTTTTCATCCATATTATAAGGAGGCGTATTCTTTTATGCGTCGTATTGGTGTTTTGACTTCCGGCGGAGATTCCCCGGGCATGAACGCCGCCGTCATGGCGGTTGCGAAATCCGCACGCTATTATGGTATGTCCCTCATCGGCATCAAGCGCGGCTACAACGGCACGCTCTGCAAGAGCCACCATATTGAGGATGACATGGTCGAGCTGGATCTGGATACCATTCTGGATATCGCCGACCAGCCGGGCACGTATCTGCGCACCGCGCGCTGTCTTGACTTCCTGCGCCCGGAAATGCGCGTGCACGCGGCCAACAACATCCGCGAGATGGGCATCGAGGGCATCGTCGTCATCGGCGGCGACGGCTCGTATCACGGCGCGATGGGTCTGTGCGAACTGGGCATCCCCTGCGTGGGCATCCCCGGCACGATTGACAACGACCTCGCCTATACCGAGATGACGCTGGGTTACGACACCGCCGTCAACTCCTGCATCGACGATATCCGCGCCATCCGCGCGACCAGCCGCTCCCACGACCGTCCCGGCGTGGTGGAGGTCATGGGCCGCCACTGCGGCGATATCGCCCTGAAGGCCGCCGCCGGTTCCGGCGCGGAAATCTGCCTTGTGCCGGAAGTGCCGTGGTCGATTCAGGAGGCCGCCGACCGTCTCTCCCGCCTGATTGACATGGGCAACCCGCGCGCAACCGTCGTCGTCGCCGAAGGCGCTTGGGATTCCATGCAGCCCGCCGACTGGCGGCGCTACCTCGTCGAGTGCGGCGCGAAGAACATCCACGAGGATGACCCGATCAGCACCGAAAAGCTCGCCCTGCTGCTCAAATACAAGTGCAAGTGCGAAGCGCGCCCGACCGTGCTCGGCTATACCCAGCGCGGCCGCACGCCGTCCGCTTACGACAGCTGGTTCGCCTTTGAGGCGGGCAACCTCGCCGTCAACCTGCTGCGCAACGGCATCGGCAACCAGGTCATCGGCATCAAGGATGGCCGCGTGTATTACCTGCCGATCGTCGAAGCCCTCAAGCAAAAGCGCGAGTTCAATCTCTCGCTGTACAACATGATCAACTCGCTCTGATTTTTAATATTCATGGGGCTGTTCGTTTGCAACAGCCCCATTCTTATCCAAAAGCGGCCCAAGGCCGCCGCCCTTCCCTATGACTCAAAAAAGGAGCGTCCCCCATGCTTGCCAAAAACCAATGCTTTGAAATGACCTGCGAATCCTTCGGTCAGGATGCGCAGGGCGTCTGCCGCCACGAGGGCATCGCCGTGTTCGTCCCCGGCCTGCTGCCCGGCGAACGCGCGCTCGTGCGCATCGTCAAGCCGGAAAAGCGCTACGCTTTTGGCCGCGTGGAAAAGCTGCTCGAAGCAAGCCCCAGCCGCGCCGAGCCGTTCTGCCCGATCTACAAGCGCTGCGGCGGCTGCGTCTGCCAGCATATGACCTATGAAGCCTCCCTCGCGTTCAAGCGTCAGCAGGTGCAGGATCTCCTCCAGCGCGTCGGCGGGCTTTCCCTCTGTGTGCCGCCCGTGCTGGGCATGGAGCACCCCTTCGGTTATCGCAACAAGGGCGCTTACCCCGTTGCGCAGGTCGGCGGCGCGCCCGCCTGCGGCTTCTTCGCCCCGCGCAGCCACGACCTCGTGCCCCTGCCTGAAAACGGATGCGCCATTCAGGGCGAGGATTCCGCCAAGGCCACGCAGGCCGTGCTGACGTGGATGCGCCAAAACAGCGTGCCCGCCTACGACGAACTGACCGGGCGCGGCCTCGTCCGCCACATCATGACCCGCTCGACCACCTCCGGTGAGCTGATGGTTGTCGTCGTCGTCACCCGCGCGGATATCCCGAAGGCCGACCGGCTGGTCGAGCTGCTGCGCGCCGCCGTGCCCGGGCTGTGCAGCGTCTGTCTGAGCGTCAACAGCCGCCGCACCAACGTCATTTTGGGCACGGATATCCGCGTGCTTTGGGGCAAAGCCGCGATGGAAGACACGCTCTGCGGCCTGCGCTTTGCCGTTTCGCCGCTCTCCTTCTTTCAGGTTAACCCCAGGCAGACCGAAAAGCTCTACGGCCTTGCGCTGGAATACGCCAACCTGACCGGCAGCGAAACCGTCGTGGACGCGTACTGCGGCGCGGGCACCATCTCCCTGCTGCTGGCGCAGAAGGCAAAGAAGGTCATCGGCATCGAAATCGTGCCGGAGGCCATCCAGAACGCGAACGAAAATGCCGCGCGCAACGGCGTTGCCAACGCGGAATTCCACGTCGGCGCGACCGAGGAGCTGCTGCCCAAACTGGTTGCCGACGGTCTCCGCCCGGACGTGATCGTGCTCGATCCCCCGCGCAAGGGCTGCGACCCCGCCGTTTTGCAGGCCATCCTCGCCGCCGCGCCCAAGCGCGTGGTCTATGTCTCCTGCGGCGCGCCGACTCTCGCCCGCGACGCGAAGCTGCTCGCCGAGGGCGGCTATACCGCCGAAAAGGTGCAATGCGTCGATATGTTCTGCTGGACGGGCGCGGTGGAGACTGTTATGTGCTTTTCCAAGGAAACATATCCACATCGCTCTGTGAAGGTCGAATTCCCGCTTGAGGGGCTGAATGTCGCCCAGCTTCAGGGGAGCGCGACCTATGAGCAGATCAAGGCGTATGTTCTCGAGCACAGCGGTCTCAAGGTTTCTACCCTGTACATCGCACAGGTCAAGCAGAAATACGGGATCATCGAGCGGGAGTGCTACAACAAGCCCAAGAGCGAGGACGCAAAGCAGCCCCAGTGTCCGCCGGACAAGGAAGCTGCGATTGTCGAAGCGCTCAAATTCTACGGCC
>CAKTXH010000026.1 GCA_934630975.1 uncultured Clostridia bacterium
GTAGGCATGGACATAGCTCCCCCGCGCAAAATCGTTTTGCAGTTGGCCGATGAGCGCAGACTGCCCCGCAAGATCCGAAAAGGCAATCATGTTACACCTTGAGGAACTGGCTGACCTCCAGCACGAACACCGTCGCGCCGCCGACCGTCACGCGGATCGGGTACGGCACGTACACGCCGCCCGCGCCGCCCATCGGGGTGGTGGAAGCGGTGATCTGTTCGCGGCTCTTGCAGATTTTTTCAATCACGTCGAGCGCATCCTGAAGCTTGTCGTCCTCCACGCCGCTGATGAGCGTGGTGTTGCCCGCGCGCAGGAAGCCGCCGGTCGTCGCCAGCTTCGTTACGCCGAATCCCTTATCCATGAGCGCGGAAACCAGGCGGCCCGCGTCTTCATCCTGAACAATTGCAATGATGAGTTTCATACATTTATCCCTCCATGTTTGGTTTATGGAAGTGCAGCTCCGGCTGAGCGGAGAAACATTCTTGCGTTTATTATACAGGAAAAGCGCCCAAAATGCTAGACCTGATTTGGGCGCTTTCCGAAAATTCAGTTAGATGGCGCGGGTCGCGTGTTTCAGCCATTCGCGCTCGTCGTCGTCATGCATCAGCGGCAGGAGCGTTTCCCGCACGAAGGCGTGATAGTCGTTCAGCCAGCCGCGCTGACGCGGGCTCATCTGCTCAGGGATCACCGCGTCCAGATCAATCGGCGCGCAGGTGATGATTTCAAACCCGAGGAACTGGCCGTATTCGTTCTCTTCCAGCTTGCGGCAGACCAGCTCGTTCTCCGTGCGGATGCCGTGGCTGCCCTCGATATACACGCCCGGCTCGTCGGTGGTGACCATGCCCGGCTCCTGCACGGTATCCTCGCTGCGGGTCGGGGATTTATGCCAGCGGAAGCTGTTCGGCCCTTCGTGCACGCTCATCAGGTAGCTCACGCCGTGGCCCGTGCCGCAGCGGTAGTCGATGCCCATATCCCAGATCGGGCCGCGCGCGAGGATATCCAGCCCGATACCCGTCATGCCATGCAGGAATTTCGCGTTCGCCAGATTCAGCATGCTGCACAGCACGGCGGTGAAGTGCTTCTTCTGCTCGTCCGTCACCGGGCCGAGCGCAAAGGTGCGGGTGATATCCGTCGTGCCTTCGAGGTACTGTCCGCCGGAGTCGATGAGCAGCAGGTCGCGCGGCTCAATCTTCGCGTCTGTTTCCGGCGTGGCGCTGTAATGCATCATCGCGGCGTTGGCGCGATAGGCGCAGATGGTGTTAAAGCTCGGGGAGATAAAATGCTCCTGTTCCTGACGGAAGGCCAGAATCTTGTCGCTGACGCTGATTTCCGTCATCGGGATTTTGCCGACGTTCTGTTTAAGCCAGTACATCAGGCGCGTCACCGCCACGCCGTCCTTGACGTGCGCCTTGCGCAGGTTGGCCAGCTCGACCTCGTTCTTGATGGCCTTCATGCGCGTGGACGGGTTCTCCGCGCGGATGATCTCAGCCGTTTCCAGCGCGCTCATCAGCGCGGCGGTCAGCTTGTTCGCGTCCGCCAAAACCTTCACATCCGGCTCAAGGCCCTTGAGCGCCGGGATGATTTCGTCATAGCCGCGCACGTTCACGCCTTCGTCGGCCAGCGTTTTGCGCATGGCCTCGTCCACCTTGGCTTCATCGACGAACCAATTGACGTGCTTCTGCCCGATGACCAGATAGCTCATCACCACCGGCGTATTGAGCACGTCGCCGCCGCGCACGTTGAGCACCCACGCAATATCGTCCAGCACGTTAAGCACATGAAGCTGCGCGCCGTGCTCGGCCATGACCTTGCGGATGGCGGCCACCTTGTTCTGCACACTTTCGCCCGCGTACTGCTCTTCGAGGATGAACGCCTTCGCCTGCGGCATCGGCGGGCGATCCGTCCACAGGTCGTTAAACCAGTCGCCCGTATCGCGCAGCAGCGCGCCGCGCTTTGCGGCCAGCTCACGCATATCTTCTGCAAATTTCTCGCTGGCCACGCCGAAATCCACGCCCAGCGCGTCGTTTTCATGCAGCAGCCCGGCGAGGTATTCCTCCAGCGTCGGCGTGCCCGCCGTGCCCATGCGCATCAGCGCAATGCCGCTCCCGGCGATCTGCTGTTCCGCCTGAATAAAGTAGCGGCCATCGACAAACAGCGCCGCTTCCTTTTGCGCGACGACCAGCGTGCCCGCCGAGCCGGTGAAGCCGGAAAGCCACTGACGCGTTTTGAAATGGTCGGCGATATATTCCGAAGCATGGCTGTCCGCCGTCGGCACAATGACCGCGGCAAAGTTTTCATCCTTCATCCGCGCCCGAAACGCGGCGATTTTTTCCGTAACCTGCATCACAAATCCCTCCGTCTTTCAGTTATGGCCTTATTATACACCTATAACACGGCGGCAGAAAAGCCTTTTTCATTGTTTTTATGGTTTACATTTTCGTTTCTTTTTCTTAAAATAGTTTCATCAGTAATTCGGACGCGCAATGCGCGCCCCTACATCCGTTTCAAAGAGGTAAGCTTTTATGAATACCCGCCACGCCCAGCTCGTGCTCGCCGTTGTCCGCGAAGGCAGCTTCACCGCCGCGGCAAAATCGCTCTTTGTCACCCAGCCGACGCTCTCCCAGCAGATCCGCCAGATCGAGCAGCAGTTCGGCCAACCCATCTTCGAGCGCAGCACCACGCCCGTTTCGCTCACGCCCGCCGGGCAGCTCTATGTGCAGGCCGCGCGCCGCTTTCTGCAAATCGAAACGCAGCTGAACGAATCCATCGCCGCGCTCTCCGGCCATCAGACGGGGCTTCTGCGTCTCGGCCTGCCTTTGCAGCGTGCCGACGAACTGCTGCCGCAGGTGCTCGCCGAGTTTCAAAGCGCCTATCCCGAAGTGCGCGTGCAGGCGGTTTCCGCGCAGAACGATGTGCTGGAAGCCATGCTGCTCGGCGGCGAGCTGGATATGGCGCTGATTTCCGGCGAGGCCAAAAACGAGAAGCTGGATCATCAGCTCATCGCGTCGGACGAGGTCGTTTTGCTCGCCGGGCGTAAAACCGCGCTGGCGCAGCGCATCCCGGCCGGCTCAACCATCAGCCTGAACGCCTGCGAAGGGGAAAAGTTCGTGCTTCCTTCCGACGCGCTTTCCTTCGCCCGCAGTTATGACGAACTGCTCGCCCGCGCGGGGCTTTCTCCCTTCGTCGCCCTCCGCACGGATGATTCCCAGTGCGCCAAGCGCGTCTGCGCCGCCTGTTCGCTGGTCATGCTCTGCCCGTTCATCACCCTGCTGAGCGATACGCCCGCCATGCAGCAGCTCGCGCATTACCGCTTGAGCGACGCGGTTTATTCGCCGCTTTATATGGCTCGTCCAAAGGATATGCCGCTCACGCCTTACGCGCAGACGCTTTTCACCATGATGAGCAACCGTTTCCGGGCGATGACGGCTTACCGGCTGTAAAGCAAAAAAGCGGGGCAAACCCGCTTTTTTATTTATTCGTCCTCTTCCTCGTCGTCTTCATCATCGTCGTATTCGTCGTCATCCTCTTCGTCGTCCTCATCATCTTCATTCTGCTTTTTCTTGTAGATGACGGAGGAAATGAGGATGCTCAGCTCATACAGGCCGATCATCGGCACGGCGACCATGAACTGCGAAACGACGTCCGGCGGGGTGATGATAGCCGCGATCACGAAGATCAGCGGAATGGCGTATCGGCGCACCTTGCGCAGGATATCCGGGGTCAAAATGCCCAGCTTGGTCAGCACAAAGGCGAGCATCGGCTCTTCAAACACAACGCCGAAGGTCAGCAGCATGCCGATCATGAAATCCAGATAACTGGCCACGGAAATGGCCGAGTTGATGAAATCCGACGCGCTGAAGTTGACCAGGAACTGAATCATAAACGGCAGGGCGACCATGTAGCTGAACGACGCGCCGAGGCAGAAGAAGAAAAATCCGCCCAGCAGCGCGGGCCGGATCGCCCGCTTTTCCTTTTGGGTCAGCGCCGGGGCGACAAAGCCCCAGATCTGGAAAATCAGCAGCGGGGAAACCACCACGACCGCCAGCACAAGCGCCAGCTTAAAATACGAGGTGAGCAGCTCCGACGGGGACAGATACACGTATTGGAACCCCGCGTCCAGACCCATTTGCAGCATGGCGTTGGCCAGCGGCTTGATGATGGCAAAGCAGGCGACAAACGCCGCCAGCAGCGCGACCACGCTCAGCGCAATGCGGTTGCGAATTTCCCGCAGGTGCCCGACCAGCGACATATTGGCCTGATCGTTGCCCTTTTGTGTGCTCATCTCGTTTCACCGTCCGTTTCGTTTTTTGCAGAAAAGACGCTTCCCTCCGCTCGGAGAGAAGCATGGCTATCCCGTTTTAAATCAGGCGTCCTCTTCCTCGTCGTCATCGTCCGCCTTTTTGGCGACGGTCTTTTTCTTCTTCACGACGACCTCTTCCTCGTCGTCGTCATCGTCGTCCGAGCTGTCGTTCATGCCCTTGCGGAAGCTGCCCAGCGTCTTGCCCAGCGAGCGGCCCAGCTTCGGCAGCGCCTTCGGCCCAAAGATGATCAACACAATCGCGAGCACAACCAGCAATTCGGTCGTTCCAATCTTACCCATAAAAAAGTTCCTCCTTTATTCGGCGGCAGCGCTCTGCTGCTCGTCCATTGCTTCAGTCTGTTTGTCTGCCGCCGTTTCCGGCTGGCTTTCGGGGGTTACGTCGGTCTGCTGCTCCTCCGCCTTCGTTTCGTCCTTCGGCGGCTGCGGCTCGTCGTCCGCCTTGTCCGTCTCCGGCTCGGCTGGCTTTTTCTTTTTCTTCTTTTTGGGGTTCAGCTTATCCTCGGCTTCGCTCTTGGTTTTGCTGATTTCATCGTCCGCGTCCTTGAACGCCTTGCGCATGGTTTTCTGCGCGTCGGCAATTTCATCGGTCACCTCGCGGAATTCGTCGCTGGCCTCGCGCAGGTCGCTCGTCGCGTCGTTCATGTATTTCTTGAACGAGCCGACCGCCTTGCCCAGCGTGCGCGCCGCTTTGGGCAGGCGCTCCGGGCCGATGGCGAGCATGGCGACAATCAGGATGACAATCAGCTCCATTGAACCGATTTTTGCCATTCTCGAATCCTCCTGACTCCGTTTCGTTTTTGTAATTTTTTACAAATCGTTTTTTGTGCTGATGGAAGTATATCACATTCATACGGCCTGCGCAAGCCATTTTGTGAATTTTTCCGCGATTCTTTTCGTCCTTTTCGCGGCCGTCTTTTGTAAGATTTTACAGATCGAACACGCCAGCATCCGGCAGTGCCAGCATTTTATACGTGCACATCATCATAAACCGTCTCTGCCCGTCCGGCTGGCCGCCGATGACGGCGTTCATTTTGCGCACCTGATATTCCAGCGTGTTGCGGTGAATTCCGAGCTGCTGCGCGGCTTTTTTGAGATCCATAAAGTTCAGCAGATAGGCGTACAGCGACCGCGAAAGCGCCGAGCCGCGCGTCGCGTCCTCGTCCATCACGCGGATGACGTCTTCGCACAGATACGGCGCGAGCGACGTTTTTCGCTCCAGCGCCATGAAGAACAGCGTCGAGCCGATGTCGCGCATGAACACCGTCTGCGCGCCCGCCGCCAGCAGCGCAAACCGGCAGAGCCGAATCTGCGCCGACAGCCTGTCCGACGCGAACGCCTGCGAAACCGCCATGCCCGCGTGCGCCGCCTCGCAAAGCGGCTTTGCCGCCTCCGCAAACGCGCCGACGCTTTCCGGCGGCAGCGCGAAAAACAGCGTCTCGTCGTCAAACGCCGTGACGGGTTGCTGTGGCAACGCGCCCAGCGCCAGCGTCAGCTCCGCGCGTCTCGCGTCGCTCAGGCCGTTCGTCCGAACTGCCGCAAGCGCCAGCGCAAAGCGTTCTCCGCCCTGCTCCGCGCCGCCCGCGCGTTCCACAAAGCGCCAAAGCGCTGTGCGCGCCCTGTCCCGTTCGAAAGCCGCCGAGGGTTCCGCCCCGCCGCATCCGCCGACGCCCTCTTTCAGCCAGAGCGAAAAGAGCAGCTCGAAGCAGGTGTTCATATCGCTCAGGCTGAGGGCAAAGCGCTCCTCGATCCGGCGCATGCGGTAAGCCAGCGTGTTGCGGTGAACGCCCAGCCGTTCCGCGGCGCGGCGCGAATTCAGCCCATCGTTCAGATAGGCGCGCAGGCTGCGGATATACTGCGCGTCCTCCCGCTCATCCAGCCGCGCAAGCCCTTCAATCGCCGTATCGCAGAAATCCGCCGCGCAGAAGCCCTGCGCCGCCAGCGCCGTTCTGGCTGCGCGCAGAAGCGCCGCCTCGCTGTACGTGCCCATGTCGTACAGCGCGCGCCCCGGATCGACAGCCTTCCCCGTTTCCAGCGCGAGCCGCGCCTTGGGGAAGCAGCCGCGCGCGGAAGCCGCCAGCGCAAACGGCCCGCTCAGCCCCGCGCAAAGCCCGCTTTCCTCGAGCGTCCGCTCGGTTTCCGCGCGCCAATCCTCGCTCTGCGCCTCGTCATAGAGCAGAACGGTCAGCCCGTTTTCGTCGTAGCGCGAAAAAGGCTTCCTGTTCAGAAGCCTTTCCATGTCTTTCCCCGCGCTTTCCACGCACAGGCAGCAGATCGCCCGGCGTTCAGGCTGCGCGAGCAGCACCCAATCAGGATATCGCTTGTCCACCGCCCGCGCCTCCTTCCGGGTTACACCCGCGTCCGAATCTTGGAAAGCACCTCTTCGCCGTTCACAAACACGGCCTTCGTCTGGCACTGGATATCGCGCAGCGGGTTGCCCTCGAAAATCGCGATATCCGCATCCTTGCCGGCCTCGATGGAGCCGACGCGGCTGTCAATGCCCACGACATGCGCCGGGTTGATGGTAATCGCGCGCCATGCGGATTCCTCCTTCATGCCCGCCTTGACCGCCAGACCCGCGCACAGCGGCAGGTAATACAGCGGAATGACCGGCGCATCGGTGATGATGCAGACCTCCAGCCCGGCGTTATCCAAAATGCCTGCGGTCGCAAAGCTCTTTTCCTTCAATTCCTGCTTGGATTTGGATCCGAACGACGGGCCGACCAGCACCGGTTTGCCCGCTTTGACCAGATGGCTGACAATCAGATGGCCCTCCGTCACGTGATCCAGCGTGATATCCACGTCGAATTCCTTCGCGATGCGGATGGCGGTCAGGATGTCGTCCGCGCGGTGCGCATGCGCCTTGAGCGGAATTTCCTTTCGGATGACCGGCAGCAGCGCCTCCAGCTGCATATCGAACGGGCGGGTCTTGGTTTCGTCCTTCTCCGCCGCTTCGACTTCCTTCGCGTAGCGCTGCGCCTTGAAAAGCATCTCGCGCAGCGTCGCCGCGACGGCCATACGCGTCACCGGCGACTTGCGGCCGTTCTGGCCATACGCGCCCTTCGGGTTCTCGCCGAACGCGATTTTCATCGCCGCCGGGTATTTGAGAATCATGTCGTCCACGCAGTCGCCGTACAGCTTCATCGCCACGAACGAACCGCCCAGCACGTTGGCCGAGCCGGGGCCGGTCACCGCCGTCGTCACGCCGCCGCCCAGCGCGTTGCCGAACGCCTCGTCCATCGGGTTGATGCCGTCGATGGCGCGGATTTCCGGCGTAACCGGGCTGGAATACTCGTTGGTGTCGTTGCCCTCCCAGCGGGTCGCCTCTTCATGGATGCCGATGTGGCAGTGCGCGTCCACAAAGCCCGGCGTGACAATGCAGCCCGCCGCGTCGATGATCTCCGTTCCCGCCGGAACGTCGAGGTTCTGCCCCACCGCGACGATCTTGCCGCCGTCGATGAGAATCTGTCCGTTTTCGATGTCGCCGCCCGTAATCGTCTTGACCAGACCGCCCTGAATCAGTTTCATATGCTTGATCTCCTTTGCCTTATGGCTTAAAATGGATATCCACCACCGAAATATCCGCATCCGTGCCGATGCGCATATCCGGCCCGTAAACGCCTACGCCGGATGTGACCACGCTGGTCATGCCGCCCACCTTTTTCAGCCCCGCCGGGTTTTCCCACGCGGTGCGAATCGCGATATTGAGCGGGAAGAACTGGCCGTCGTGCGTATGGCCGCAGAGCATCACGTCCACGCCCGCGTCGGCGTTCTGCTGCAAAAAGCGCGGCTCATGTTCGAGCGAGATCACGAGTTTGCCCGTGTCGATCCCGTCCATCAGCTCGGTCAGGCTCTTGCGGCTGGCCGTGCCGTCGCCCGCGTTCTCGTAATCCTTGCGGCCGATGACGTAAAAGCTGTCGTCGATCAGCCGCGTTTCATCCGCCAGGATCGTGATGCCGCTTTCGCGGACAAACCGCTCCATTTCCGCGCTGCGCTGCGTGTTTTCCAGCCGTTTGGTGCTGAACCCGCTGAACAGGCGCTCGGCCACGTCGTGGTTGCCCCAGCAGGCGTAAACGCCCAGCCTGCTTTGAAGCTGGCGAAGGGAGGCTTTCACGGCCTCCGGGTCGTCGATGCCCTCCACCGTGTTATCAAAAATGTCGCCCGCAATGAGGATGATATCCGCATCCTGCGCGTTGACTTTTTCCACCATGTTCGCGATGCGTTCCGTGCCGACGCTGTACCCCATATGCAGATCCGCAATCAGCACCACGCGCAGGCTGTCGCGCCCGCCGCCGTCCTTGTCAGTCTGCACGGCATAATGCTTCACCGTCAGTTCGGATGCGTGGTGAATCCCCAGCAGGCAGGTCAGGATGATGCCAAACCACACCGCGCCGCCGAAGATGAGCTTGGGGTTGCCCTTCCGCGCGGTGAGCCTTTCCGTTCGGTGAAATCGTTTAGAAAGCCGCGCCAGCACCTCGATGATGACGTAAGCCGAAAACAGATAGATGAATATGCCGTAAAACCCGAAGGACACGCGCAGAATCAGCTTCCTGGCCGTCCCCTCCGGCAGAATATGCGCCAGCGGCATGCCCATCGCAAAGACGGAATACACGCCCGCCGTCAGCAGCGAAATGAGCTTGGCGACCCGCTCCGGCAGGTTGCGGTGCAGAAAGATCGACGTGCGCGCGGCCA
The DNA here is from genome assembly GCA_934630975.1 of uncultured Clostridia bacterium. Classification (GTDB taxonomy): domain Bacteria; phylum Bacillota; class Clostridia; order Christensenellales; family Aristaeellaceae; genus Ventricola. The sequence continues at coordinate 9,011 of CAKTXH010000026.1, forward strand.
CGTAAGCGTTGGCCGCCAGATAGCCCGCCAGCACGAAAAATGCGCTGATCCGCATTAAACGAAAGCCTCCTCATCGAGGCGAAGCCGAGCGTCGTTGACCTTGTAGACCACCTCGTCCGTGATGCCCTCGCCCTCATTGGGATAAAAATGGGAATAAACCTGATCCGCGCAGAACAGCGCGGCCAGCGCGATGCACAGGCCGATCAGCACGCTGCGCTTGACCTTGTGCAGCAGGTTGTCAAACAGCGGCGCAACGCCGTAGACGACCGCCATGCCGCCCAGACCGAAGACCAGCAGGCCCTCCGCGCAGATACGCCCGTGCAGGTTGAGAAAATAGCCCGCGTAATCCCACCAGCGGCGGTCGTACACGGTTTCCAGATAGTACGCGGTGAAGTATTCGACAATGCCGCAGACCACGACCGTCGCCCAGAATTCCAGCCACGGCTTGTCGCGCAGTTTGTAAAGCGCCAGCAGCACCAGCACGCCGCCCGTGCCGTAAATCGGCAGCCATGGCCCGTGAAGCACGCCGCGGTTGACGAACGTGCCCGCCGAAACCAGATGCAGCACGACCTCCCAGCACCAGCCGATCATCGAGAACAGGAAGAACAGCAGCACCAGCGTCGTCACCGGGTATTTGCGGGTGAACAGCGCCGGTTCGTGATCCTTGTGCTCATATTGCAGCAGCGGGCTGAGCCGAATCGGATAGGAGATCCCCTGCTCGCTGCGGCGCATATACCGCAGGCGGTACTCGCGATCCTGAATTTTTTCACGCGCGACGTCCTGCGGGTTGACGAACAGCGTCACGCCGAGGTATTCGCCAAAAAAGCGTGAAACCTTGTTGCCGTATACGCGCTCGGGCAGCTTTTCCACTGGCCTGCCCAAGTCGTTATAGGCGCGGCGCAGCGTCTTTTCGCCGGCCTTTTCAAACAGATACGTATCGCGCAGCGCTTCCGCGTCGCCCTCCGCCTTCGCCTGCGCGCGCACGGCGGCATAAAACTCGCACCGCGTAGCCGTGATGTAGGCGCTGGCAAAGAACAAATCGGTCAACCCAAACGTCGCCACGCCCAGCAGGTGCCACGGCACGAAGGTCAGCTCCATCAGGAAGCACTCCCACTTGTGACCGTTCATCATTTTGCGGGAAAGCGCAATCGCGTCCTTGCCCTTCATCGTCGGGTTTTCCGCCAAAATGAAGCCGCAGAGATAGTAGGAGAACGTCTTGATCACGCCGCCGATAATTGTCAGCCACCAAAGCCCCCGCTGAATGGAGACGCGCAGCATCGCCAGCGACGTATGCCCCCAGCAGCGCGCGTTGTGCAGATACAGCGCGCGGTACGGCGGCACTTCCTCATAAACGCGCATTTCCATAAACAGTCGGCGCAGGATGACGACAAACGTATTCGTAACCAGCACCCAATAGACCACCGAAACCGCACTGCTGAGCGCAATGGCAATCGTCTGGCCCCACTCGCTCGCCCCTGCCAGCGACAGCACGGTGTTATTCACAATATCCTGAATCGAGCCGTCGGCAATTTTATTGACGGCCATCGCGAACACGCCGCGGCTGTTCGCCGGAGCACCCGCCCGGCCGAAGGACGCAAGGAAATTGGAAATCACGTCCCATTTCTGCTGTGTCAAATGCAGGCTTTCCAGCGAACCCGTGAATTCCGTGCCCAGAAACGCTGCGACCAGACAGACCATGATCGCCATCCAGTAATGGCTGAAAACGGCCTTCCGCCCCGCGCGCTTCCAATCCCGGCGCGCCTGACGGCCAAAGGCCGCGTAAACCTTTTGCTCTTTCTTTTGCTCCATGCACATTCTCCCTCATCCGTATTCAGAAACCATTATACCATAAAAAGCCGTTTGCACAACCAGAAACTCGATTTCAAAGCGGGCGAAGGCTGCCCGAAACTGGGTTCCATCCCGATTGGGCGCAAAACCATATTTCAAAAAAGGCGTTCCCGGCCATATACTTTCAATTATCCTTATGCTATACTGAATTCAACAAATCCGCATACGGAGGAACGACCATCATGAACGAGAAATCCCGCTTTTCGGCACTCGCAAAAGAAACCCTGATTTTAACCGCGGCGGTAGCCGTCATCGCGGCGGCGGTGTTCTTTTTTCTGGTACCCAGCCATACGTCTGTCAGCAGCATTTCCGGTTTGGGCATTGTGCTGTCGAATTTTATACCGCTTCCGCTGTCGGCCATCACGATGATTTTGAATATCGCCCTTCTGATCATCGGGTTTATGACCTGCGGAAAAGAATTCGGGGCTAAAACCGTTTATACGAGCGTGATGCTGCCTTTGTTTCTCGGCCTTTTCGAAATCGCCTTCCCTCATTTCGATTCCATGACGGGCAGTCAGGAGCTTGACGTGCTCTGCTATATTCTTGTCGTGAGCATCGGCTTGAGCATCCTCTTTAACCGAAACGCCTCCTCCGGCGGACTGGATATCGTGGCCAAAATCATGAACAAGTACCTGCATATGGAGCTTGGAAAAGCCATGTCTCTATCCGGCATGTGCGTGGCGTTATCGGCCGCGCTTGTCTATGATAAAAAGACGGTGGTGTTGAGTATTCTCGGCACGTATTTCAACGGCATGGTTCTGGATCGCTTCATTTTCGACAACAACAGAAAGCGCCGTGTCTGCATCATCACCGAAAAAGAAGAAGAACTCCGCCGGTTCATCATTCACGATCTGCACAGCGGCGCCACGATCTACGAAGCCATCGGCGCGTACAATTTTGAAAAGCACCGTGAAATCATCACCATCGTCGATAACAGCGAATATCAAAAACTGATGAATTTTATAAACCGCGAAGACCCGAAAGCCTTTATCACCATTTATAATGTATCCAGCATGCAGTATCAGCCGAAAACGCGAACGAAGAACCGCTCGGCGGACGCATCCGCGCAGACGCCGATTCAAAACGGGTAAGGCTTGTTCCGTCGGCACGCTACCCGAAAACAGAAGAAAAAACCGACGCTGCAAGGCTGTCTCAGCCCGCAACGCCGGTTTTTTCTCATTCTGTTCGGGTGGATTCAAGCTCCATCCGCATCCTTACTCCGCTTCCGCCAGAGACGGCACGAAGTTCTTCCATGTATTGAACTCGCCGCGGCTGCTGTTATAGCGCTGGGTGCTGGTGTTTGCAATCATGTACCAGGTCAGCTCGTCATACATCGTGTCGCAGTCGGCAAGCGCCTTTTCCTGCTTCTCCACGGTGTAATTCGTCAGGTATTCGGCGGCCTTCGCCGGGTCTTCGGCGTAGAGCTTCGCCGCTTCGGCCAGCACAGCCGGGTATTCTTCGACCAGCGCATCCTCGACGCTCTTCCAGTACGCGCGAACGCCGGTGCCATAGTGCTCGCGATCCTGCTCACTCAGGGCGCACAGGCGCTTGAAGTGGGTGTGCGCATAGCTCAGGTCATAGCCGTAGCTGTCGGACGTGAAGCCCTCCGGCGTATGGTCGAACATCTCGGCCACGTCGGTCACGAGGTTGGAGAGCGGCAGATAGACGGAATGCTCCGCGTTCGCCAGCGTCGTCCACGTCACGGCGGACATGGCGGCGGGCAGATCATCGTAAATCTCGATGGCCGAGCAGTTCACCTGGCGCTCGATGCCGATCACGCGGATATCCGGGCGGCCCGTCTCTTCGGGATCCCACTGCGTTCCCTCGAAGCGGGAGCGGGTCAGTTCAAAGATGTCGCTCAGGCTGACCTTTTCATCCGGCTGATAGAACAGCGGATAGCGGGTCGTCATCGCGTAATCCTCCGCGGTGGACGGCGCGAGCAGCTCGTGGCCATACCACGTGCGGCGGTTCGAGCCGGCGTTCAGGTTGCGCGCGCCGACATAGGTTGCGAACAGATCGACGTTGCCCGCTTCATCGAGCACGGTCTGACCTGCGGCCTCCGGCACGGAGAACAGCCCTTCGGAATGGAGCAGGCTTTCGCCCTCCACATAGTCCGCGACGGAGCCGAGCATGCACTCGTTGCCAAACACCGCCACAGCGTCCTCCGGCATCTTCACTGCCACCCACTGATGGCCGGAATAGCTCTCCAGATACCACGCTTCCTGCTGGTCGGCAATCATAAACGTATTGGATTCGGAGCTGCCGTAGGTTTCCATGATCTTGCCGTAGTTTTCAACCGCTTCGCGCGCCGTGGCGGAAACCGCCGCAATATAGCCGCTGATCCACGTCTCGGACGCGCCGTCCTCCACATACGGATCGGCCGCTTTCATCGCGTCGCTGATGTAGGTCGTCACCGAGCCGGTCATGGTCACGCCCATCTCGTTGGCCACGGCGTTATCCCACAAGCCCTCGATGAACGGCGTAGAGGTGTACTGGTAGGTCACATCCGGCAGCGGCACTTCGTTCGCGCCGACGGTCACGGTGCGCCCCGGTTCCTCGCTGTGCGGATAGACGACCTGCTTCGCCTGCGCGGTGTTCCACGCATCAACGGTATGGCCGATGATGGTATGGCCGCTGGCGCTGGCCTGTTTGCCGACGTAGTAGCCCGTGCAGGCCAGCGCGCCGGAGCTGGAAAGGGTCATGGCAGCCGTCACCGCGAGACAGGCTGCGCGCTTGAAGAGCTTGTTCATTCGCTTCTCCTCCGTATGACGATTTGTCACCTTTTTCTCGGCCAAATATTCAATTTATCTGGCCGGTTTCAAAAGATTTGCGCCTATTATACAGCCAAAATTCGCAATTATCAAGCGTTTTCCGTATTTTTATTCGTGAAAGAAATGATTACCCATCAGGTCAATCGGGAAATTCATTCACTTTCTTTTGCATTTTGTCTACATTGCAGTTGTCATTTTGTAAATATCAAAAACAGACAAAGCGACTCCTTCCGTCAGCTTCGCTGACAGCTTCCTCCAAGAGGGAGCCTATTCGGCGTATTATTGTCTCTTTTGTAATGAAAAAGCTTTTCTTGATATAAAACAAAAGCCTCCCTCTTAGAGGGAGGTTTGAAATCGTCGCCGCCTGTGGCGGATTCAGACGATAGAAAGCCCCAAAGGTTGGCACAACGAAGTTGTGACGGAAGGAGTTTAATCCACCGGCTTGGCGTTCTTGAGGAACGCGCAGTAGCAGCGGTAGCCCTCGTAGAGGTCAACCTTGCTGATGATCTCATACGGCGCATGCATGCTGAGCACGGCAATGCCGGAGTCGATCACGTTCATGCCGTACTTGGCGCACAGGTAGGCAATCGTTCCGCCGCCGCCGAGATCAACGCGGCCCAGTTCCGCGGTCTGGAACGCCACGCCCGCGTCGTCCATGATCTTTCTCAGGCTGGCCATGAATTCCGGGTTCGCGTCGTTGCTGCCGGACTTGCCGCGGCTGCCGGTGAACTTGTTGAAGCAGATGCCGCGGCCGAGGAACGCGCTGTTCTTCTTTTCAAACGCGCTGGCGAAATTCGGGTCGTAGCCCGCGCTCACGTCGCTGGAAAGCATGCGGCTGTTGCGCAGGCAGCGGCGCACGGCCAGCTCGCAGTAATCCGCCGTGCAGGCGTACAGCTCGGCAACGGTGTTTTCCAGATAGTGAGAAGCCATGCCCGTCGCGCCGACGCTGCCGATCTCCTCCTTATCGGTGATGATGCAGCAGAGCGTGTAATCCGGCGTGCCCTCGTAATCGAGCACCGCCATCATGGACGGATAGGCGCAGACGCGGTCGTCGTGGCCGTAGCCCAGAATCATGCTACGGTCAAAGCCCATATCGCGTGCCTTGCCCGCCGGCACGATTTCAAGCTCCGCAGAGAGGAAATCCTCCTCCTCCACGCCGTACTTGTCCGCCAGCAGCTTGAGCACGTTGGCCTTCACCGCGTCCTTTTCCTCGCCCGCAAGCGGCTTGCCGCCGACGATCAGGTTGAGCGCTTCGCCCTCGACCACGTCCTTGGCATTCTTGGCCATCTGCTCCTGCGCGAGGTGAATCAGCAGATCGGAGATGCAGAACACCGGGTCGCTTTCGTCCTCGCCGATGTTGATCATCACCTTTTCGCCGCTCTTCTTGACGATCACGCCGTGCAGCGCCAGCGGCATGGCGACCCACTGATACTTCTTGATGCCGCCGTAATAGTGCGTATCCAGATACGCCAGATCGGTATCCTCGTACAGCGGGTTCTGCTTCACGTCGATGCGCGGGGAGTCGATGTGCGCGCCAAGGATATTCATGCCTTCCTCCAGCGGCTTCTGACCCAGCACGAAGAGCATGAAGCTCTTGCCCATCCAGTTGACATAGACGCGCGCGCCCGCCTCGAGCTTTTTGCCCGAGCGGACGACCGCGTTCAAATCCTCAAAGCCATGCGCCTTCGCCAGCTTCTCGCCGTAAGCCACGCACTCGCGCTCGGTCTTTCCGTTGTTGATGAAATCGCAATAGGCCTTGGCGAAGGCTTCCACCCTGCCGTCATCCCCGGCATACGCCGCCCACGCATTTTTTCTTTCCATTGTGTCTCCTCTTTCCGCCCGGCTTCGGGCCGATAATCGTCTTTTATTATAGATGATGTCGCCTTATTTGGCAAGCTCCGGCGGATTCTGCGCCGCAAGCGCCTTTGCTTCTTCTTTCCGCTGTTCCCACGGCATTTTCTGCGCCACGCTGCTAGCCGCGCGTTCCAGCCAGCCCGGCACGCCGCCGATCATCGAGCTGCCCAGCAGCCGGAACGCCTCGAACACGGCGCTCCTCGTCTTTTCATCCATCGCGCCCGCCGCCTTGAGCACGCTCATCGTGTTGCGCGCCTCAAACAAGTCGCTGACGTTCATGCCGTCCGACGCGCTGAGCACTGCGTAAATGCCGTCGATGGCCTGCCTGCGCATGTCGGGGCTGAGTTCTTCAAGCCAGCGCTTGATCGTGTCATCGGCGAAGTGGCTGTGCCCGGTGCGCTCAGTGAGCTTCATGAAATCGCCGCCCATGATCTGCCACGTATACGCGTCATGCTGAAAAACGCCCACGCCGTTGCTGCGCACGACGGTGAACGGCTCCCGGTGCCACATCAAAATGCCGATCATGGAGGATTGCGGCACAAACGTGCGGATGCGCATATCCACCTTGCCGAACGCCTCGGAGGAAATCGTCGCCTCGTTGAAGCCCGGCCCGTCGAAGTTATACACCGTCTGGATGCGCGCGCGGGTCGCTTCATCGACGAACATGCCCGCGTAGGCCGCCAGATTGCCGCCCTTCGAGTGCCCGCCGACGATCAGCGGCAGCTCAATCGAGGCCGCGACCTGCTGCGCATAGGCCACCGCGTCCCGCTGCGCCGGAACTTCGGTTTCGAAGCTCATGTTGAAATCCTCTTTCCAGCCGACGACGGTGTTATCCGTGCCGCGGAAGGCGATAAACGCCCGCCCTTCGCCCAGCAGATACGTCACGGCGGAGAACTGTTCCTCGAGCTTGGGATCGACCTTGTTCGTGTAACCGACCAGCCGGATATCCGCAAACCGCGCGCTCTCCATCAGCGTGGCCAGCAGCTTTCTGTCCTCCTTGACGTTGTAGGCCAGCGGCGTTTTGTCCCGCTCGTTGACCTCCAGCAGCTTCTGCGCCGCGTCGCGCAGGGCAATTCCCTCGTCGAACGCCTCCCCTACGATGTTATCGTAAGGCATATACGACAGATAACTCAGCAGCAGCGCGTCCACGTCGCACAGCGGCACGCGTTCAAGCGGCAGATCGCCTCTCCAAAGCACATAATCCTGTATATTGGGCATGGTGTCCTCCCGTTTGTGGTCATTACGGAAACGCGCAAGCGCGCGCTTCAAATCCGATAGCTTCATTATAAACCGCCTCAAAAGCTCTGTCAACGCCGTCCTCCTGCGCGGAATATGCGCAAACGCTCGTTCTTTTTCCTGTGTAGCCTTGCCAAAATCCAGCCGCATCATGCATTTTTGCGTCCCGGCGAATTGACAAGGCGGCGCGCCTGCCGTATACTTTGGATGCATACACCCGAATTTCATGTTTTCGGAGGCTTTTTCACATGGTTTACAAGTGGGAGCTTCAAATCCCGACCCTCAGCCCGGAGCTTACGCGCCGCGCCTATCTCTATCTGCCCGCCTGTTACGACGAGCAGCCGGAGGCGCGTTTCCCGGTGATGTATATGTTCGACGGCCACAACGTCTTTTTCGACGAGGATGCGACCTATGGCAAATCCTGGGGCATGGCCGATTATATGGACAGAACCGATACGCCGCTGATCATTGCGGCGGTCGAGTGCAACTCCATCGGCAACAACCGGCTGGAGGAATACTGCCCTTTCACCTGCGAAGACCCGAACCTCGGGCGGATTCGCGGGCGCGGACGCGCGACGATGGAGTGGTTCATCCGCGATTTCAAGCCGATGATCGACGCAAATCTGCGCACCCTGCCGGACAGGGACAACACGCTGATCGCCGGGTCGTCGATGGGTGGGCTGATGAGCCTGTACGCCGCGACGACGTTCAATTCCGTTTTCGGCAGAGCGGCCTGCCTTTCGCCCAGCCTGTGGCTCGGCCCGGCGAAGGTGCGTCGGTTCATCCGTCAGGCGGATATCTCCCCCGATACGCTGATTTACATGGATTACGGCGGGGAAGAGATGGCCAACCACGCGGCGAACCTCTCGGCGCTGACCTCCTGCACCTCGGCGCTGCTGCAAAAGGGCGTGGATCTCACTTTCCGCATCGCGCCCGGCGGCACGCACAGCGAAGCCTCGTGGGAGCGGCAGATTCCCGTTTTTATGAAGTGTCTGGGGTTTTAACGCGGCGGGCGCGTATTCCCACAAATTGATAAGGAGAATCATTCGATGGAAGTTCGTTATTTCAAAGGCTATTCCTACAACCTGAACCGCGAAATGGAGTTCAAGGTCTACGGCCATCACGGCAAGCCGGTGCTGTTCATTCCCTGCCAGGCAGGGCGTTTCTACGATTTCGAGAATTTCCATATGGACGACGTGTTCCGCCCGTATATCGACGCGGGCGAAATCATGGTGTTCTCCATTGATACCATTGATAACGAAACCTGGGCGGATCACGGCGGAGACCCGCGTTACCGCATCGAGCAGCACGAGCGCTGGTTCAACTACATTGTCGAAGAAATGGTGCCGCAGATTCGCCACCTTGCGGGCGAGCGCAACTGGTGCCAAATGCCGATTATGCCGTTCGGCTGTTCGATGGGCGCGATGCACGCGGCGAACCTGTTCTTCCGCCGCCCGGATCTGTTCGACAGTGTGCTGGCGCTCTCCGGCGTGTATGATTCGTTCGATTCCTTCGGCGATTATATGGACGACCTTGTTTACCGCAATTCGCCGTATCACTATCTTTCCGGCATGTCCCCGGATCACCCGTATATCCGCATGTATAACGAGCGCAAAATCATCCTCTGCGTCGGCCAGGGCGCATGGGAAGACGTGCTCAAGGAAAGCACCTCACGCATCAAGGGCGTGCTCGATGCGAAGGGCATCCACGCGTGGGTGGATTTCTGGGGCTACGACGTCGATCACGACTGGGGCTGGTGGTATAAGCAGGTCGAGTATTACCTGCCCTTCCTGCTCGGCAAACGATAAAATACGCTTGGGACTCCGTCCCAACCCCTGCCGGAAACCTGAGGTTTCTGGACTTCCCTCTTTCATTGATCGTTTCATGATCAATAAAAAAGCCCCCCACGCAGGGGGCGCGCATCCCTTCACAAAGCCGCATAAAGGAGCATCTCCATGAAAAACTTCATCTTCATCTCCCCGAACTTCCCGACCAACTACTGGAAATTCTGCGCCGAGCTGAAAAAGAACGGCATGAACGTGCTGGGCATCGGCGACTGCCCGTATGACCAGCTCATGCCTGAGCTGCGCGGCGTGCTGAACGAATATTACAAGGTTTCCTCGCTGGAAAACTACGACGAGGTGTTCCGCGCTGTCGCGTTTCTGACCTATAAGCACGGCAAGATCGACTGGCTTGAGAGCAACAACGAATACTGGCTCGAGCGCGACGCGATGCTGCGCACCGCCTTCAATATCACCACCGGCTTCCACACCGAGGATATGCACCCGGTGAAGTACAAGTCCGCCATGAAGGCCAACTACGCCAAGGCGGGCATCAAGACTGCGCGCTGGCACATCGTCCGCGATTACACCGGCTGCAAGGATTTCATCGCCGAGGTCGGCTATCCCGTCATCGTCAAGCCGGATAACGGCGTGGGCGCGTCCCACACCTACAAGCTCAAAAACGACGACGAGCTGAATTATTTCTTCGCCACGAAGGACGAAACCGTCTACATCATGGAGGAGTATGTCAACGGCACGGTGCACACCTACGACGCGGTGATCAACTCCAAGGGCGAGCCGCTGTTTGAAACCGGCAACGTCACCATGGATTCCATCATGGATATCGTCAACACCAACGGCAACTCCTGCTATTACATCGAAAAGACCCTGCCGGAGGCCATGCGCGACGTGGGCCGCCGCACCGTCGCCGCCTTCGGCGTGAAGAGCCGCTTTGTGCACCTGGAGTTCTTCGTGCTCAACGAAGATCAGCCCGCGCTCGGCAAGAAGGGCGACATCCTCGGTCTGGAAGTCAACATGCGCCCGTCCGGTGGCTTCAGCGCGGATATGTTCAACTTCGCCAACTCCACCGACGTGTATAAAATCTGGGCGGATATGGTCGCCTATGACCGCAGCACCGTCAGCAGCGAGGGGCGCGAGCACTTCTATTGCTGCTTCTGCGGCCGCCGCGACGGCAAGAATTTCGCGATGGATCACGCCGCGATCATGGCCAAATACGGCGACCGCATCAAGATGGTGCAGCGCATCCCGAAGGCGCTTTCCGGCGCCATGGCGGATATGATGTACCTTGCCAATATGCGCACCGAGGAAGAGAAGGCCGAATATTACCGCGATTTGCTGGCGACGAAGTAAAGCCCGATTTCGTTTTTCAAAAAAAGGCCGTCTGCATACACCCAAAAGAATAGAAAAAGATGCGAGAAGCGTTGATTCCCTCGCATCTTTTTCTATTTCCCGTTGCAGGGCGCTGTCCTTTTTCTCCGAAAAACGCGCCCGTTTCACAGATACGAAACCGTTTCGGCCATCGGCTTTCTCGTCTCGTGATTTTGGAGCGGGCCTGTTCCTTCCGCCGCGTAGCCCAAATCCAGAATCATCAGGATTTCCTCGTTGGCCGGGAGATTCAGCTTTTCCGCCAGTTGATCCGGGTCAAAGAAGTTGATCCAGCAGCTATCCACACCGGCGTTGGCCGCCGCGAGAAGCATATGCGTCGCCACAATGGTCGCATCCTCCACGCCGGAGTTTTGCTTTCCGCCCGGATAGGTAAACACATTGCCGCGGTCAAACGCCACAATCACGCAGGTCGGCGCGCCATACCGGCAGGGCGTGGCTTCGTCAATCTTTTTTTCCGCGCTTTCCATCCCCTTTATCGCCCAGCCGCACAATCTGCGCCCCATCTCCGGCGATCAGCAATTCGTCATCCCGGTTTGAAAACCCGACGTTCCAGATTTCATCCATCGGCATGGAAAACCTTTCTTCCCCGCTGGCCGCATCAAACGCATAGGCGGTTGTCTCCACTTTTCTCTTTTCCGCGCAAAAAGAGGATGCAAGGCCCGCCGCATATTTTCTGTTTGGAGACAGCCTGATTTTTCCCTCACACCCAAAATGTCCTTTATCCCATCGCTTCCAAAGCTTTCACGTCGATGATCCGCGCAGGCTTTCCACCAATCAGCGCATATCGGCCATCGCTTGAAAACCCGACCATGCCCCACCTGGCTGTTCGATATTCAAACTTTTTCCGAATTGAAAACGTATCGGTTTCAACGATAACCGCGCCGCTTTCCTCTCCATCCCGCGTGCCCGAAACAACATATCTGCCGTCCGAAGAGATACGGGTGCAATAGGCTTTTACCCCTTCAATCGTTTTATCCGCCCGATCAACGCAGTCTATCGTTTCGCACCATGCCATGTCTTTTGACCTGTTTGAATAGAACGCGCCGCCCCTTCTGTCGTATCTGACGTCATCATAACCGCTCAACGCTTCGCCAAGCGTCCGAATCAGAACGTTTCCGTCGTCGTCAATTTCCGCAATGCAGTTCCTTTCTCCCGGTATCCATTTTCGAATAAACAGCAGCGTTCGATGGTCATAGCAATCCACGGAGGTGATCTGCAAATCGGGATTGCCCATGTATTTTCGTAAATCCATCCAAACCTGCGGCCTGACCGTTTTCGTTTCTGCATCTATGCATACGCGGTTTACGGTTCCTTCTGTCGCGAATAAGAAGCAAGTATCGTCTTTCCAGCAAGCCAGATTGCTCCCCGACGGTTTGAATCTGCCATGATAGATGCGCGTTTCAAGTTGATCTGCCGCATACAAAGACATGCTGCATGAATCTTTGAAAAACATGACGTATGCGCCGGACGGGGACAGATACGGCGAACAGTTTTTGACCCGTTTTATTTCCCGGATATTGGTTTGCCCCGGAAAGTCCATCGCACGGCTTTTGTTTCCGCCCGTATAAAGCATGCCTCTCTTTTCATCCAGCGCCATGCTGAAGCAGAAGAAGTTTTTCCCGATGTTCGTCATCCGCTTTTTCATCCTTCAACCCATTCAATCGGATACTTTTTGCAGAACGTTTTTGATTTCTTCTCTATGGCCTGATAGGCCTCTGCTTTCCATTGATTCAACTGTTTTATGATTTTTCCTTCTTCGCCCTGATCAATTGCTGCAATGAGGGCTTCCTGCTCCTTATACATCTTAAAACTGTCCGGCAGAAGCTCCCTCATCTGCTCAAAGCTGCATGCATAATCCTTTTGAATCTTTTGAAATCTTTGATTCTCGCTTTCCAAATACGCCGCCACGCTCGCTCTTGCTTTATCGTATTGTTTGCTGATCAAAAAATAGGGAATTCTGCTGCATGCATCCTCCTCCATCTTTACGCCGCTCTTTCGGCTTTCCTCTATACACCATTCGTCATACTTTTTCAAATTATCCATACCGTTCAGAAACTCAACAACTCGTCTCAAGAGCTGTTTTTCTCTTTCAATTTCAGCCAGATAGTTTTCTTTGAATGCCAGATACGAATTATCTACCGGATGGACACAGATACCCAGCATGCTTTCAAGCGTCAGCCCTTCAACGCCTTCATCCGAAACCACTTCATTCATGGAACGTTTAATTTCACCATACCAGTCATAAAAAGGAATTATTTCTACATCAATTTCCGGTTGACCCCATGTGCCAAAGCATCGTACACTGACATATTGCAGCAAATCTCTGCCCCTCGCACGTAAAAAAGTGGTTCTGCACCTGACAAACCCTTCACTTTCAAGCATTTCCTCTATCTCGTCCGCAATCGCCTTCCGAATTTTTCTTCTTTCCTTCGCATCATGCGGATGTTGAAACTTCCATATGGATTTTTCATCCAACTCCTCTTGCGACCATAACGGCTTCGTTTCATTGTTCTGTTGCATAAAGCGTTTCTCCTTCATCCGTTTTTCTGCATCTGATGTTGAAAACGCCGCTTCCCCATGCGCCCATTTTCTCACACTCCCGCAAATTGTTTTGCTTTCTCCGTTCCCGTCTTTTTCCCGTCAAACCGTCCTTATCATGATAACGAATCCCGCGCCGTTTTCCCTGCACATTTTTTCCATTTCCGCAAATTTTCCGCAAAAACAGCAAAGCCACCGGCTGAACCGATGGCTTTGGCTGTTTACATAGCGCCCTTATGCTTGAGCACGGCGCTGACGGTCTGGCAGAGAATTTTGAGATCCAGCCCGATGCTCCAATTGCAGATATACTGCGTATCGAGCTTGACAATCTGCTCGAAATCCGTGATTTCGCTGCGGCCGCTGACCTGCCACATGCCCGTGATGCCGGGCTTCATCGCCATGCGGGCGCGGTGGTGCAGCTCGTACTTATCCCATTCGTCCACCGTCGGCGGCCTCGTGCCGACAAGGCTCATATCGCCCTTGAGCACGTTGAAAAACTGCGGGAATTCGTCGAGGCTCGTGTTGCGGATGAACGCGCCGATGCCCGTCTTTTTCGTGCCGTCCGGCAGAATTTCGTTGCCGATGATGCGCGGGTCGAAATCCAGCTTGAACATCAGGCCGTCGGAAACGCGGTTTTCGCTCATCAAGTCCTTTTTGCGCTCGTCCGCATCCAGATACATGCTGCGGATTTTATAGAACTTGAACCGCCGCCCGTTCTGGCCGATGCGCTCCTGCGAATAGATGATCGGGCCGGGCGAAGCCTTTTTGATCTGCGGCCCGACAATCAGGATGATGATTCCGGCCAGGATGCAGCCGACCAGACCGCCCGCGATATCCATCAGCCGCTTGAGAAGCGCCTGAATCGGCGTGGCGTAATTGACCACGCTGGTCAGCACCGTGTACCCGCCGACGCGCTCGACGAGCTGCTTCTGGCTCACGTCGCTCTCCAGCTTGAGCTGCTCGTGCACCACAACGCCCATCTCCTGGCATTGCATCACGAGCTTTTCCGACGCCTTGATGGCGTCCGCCTCGATGAATACCTCGTCCACCCACTCGCGGCAGATGTATTCCGCCGCGCCGCTCAGGCTCGCCACAACGGGAACGCCGTTCAGCGTTTCGCCCTCCGCGTCGCGATCCGAAAACACGAAACCCGCGAGGTTAATCGCGTCGTTGGAGGATTTCAGCAGCTTCGCGGCCACCTCCGCCGCGCGCGCTTCCGGCGCGACGATCAGCATGACGCGCTTTTTCTCGCGCCCAATCCGCCTTTGAATCAGCATCTTATACAGCTGCCGCAGCGCATAGCCGAAAACCACGTGCAGCACGGACGTGCCGTAGAGGATGATGCGCGAATAATCGGTGTTGATTTTGAGCGCAACCATCACCACCGCCATGCTTGCAAACACGAGGACAGCGTGCCTGACGCTCACGGCCAGCTCCTTATAGCGCCCGCGCTTGAGCACGTCGTGCATCGGGTTGAGCAGGACGCAGACCATGAAATCCACCAGCATCAGCACAATCAACAGCTCACGGTACAAATCGGGCCGATAGATCCGCTCTACGCGGAAACGCAGCCTGAACATCACAAAAAACGCAAGCGCAAGACTGAGCATATCCAGCAAAATAAAATCCAGGTGCTTCAGCCAGCCTTTTATCCCCCGCTCGTACATATCAAACCCTCCGCTTCCCGTTTTTTAGATGTGCCCGGGCGCGTTTCAGCCGACCGCCACGAACCCGAGCACCGTCACGCCGTTGTATTCGCAGATTTCCAGTTCGCGCAAAACCTGCGCGCTTTTCGTCACCCACGGCTGAATGAACAGTACGGCGCCATCCGGCTTTTCCGCAACCGCCTGCCCGTCCACCGCAAAGCGGTTGCAGACCTTGCAGCCGCCCATGCGCGCCGTTTTTTCCATCTTGCGCGCAATCTGTTCGTTTTGCAGATCGCCGCTGAGAAGGATATTTTTGCTCCCCGTCGCGGCAAGCACCGCGGCCAGATACGCGTCGTCGTTATACAGCGGCTTTTCGGCCAGCAGCTTTTCCAGCCCGCGCAGCTTCTTTTTCGCCGCGTTATCCGGCTCGACGCGCGCCAGCAGGTGCAGGCCGAACTTCTCTTCCAGCTCGTCCGTCTCCTTCACGCTGCCATCCAGCAGGAACGCGAGCACATAGCAGCCGGCGGCCACGACAAACAGGCCGAGGAAGCCGATGACCATCCACTTGGGCATCTGGCTCTTCGTTTCCAGCTCTTCGCCGTAGGTCAGGCTGTAATAGGTCTTATCGTCGTCGTTCAGGTTCTTTTCGATGTTGGTCAGCGTCGTCAGGTACGTCGCCAGCCGGTCTGTACCGGCCTGCCGGGCGGCAACCACGCCATCGCAGTAGCCCGTCAGGCCGCTCTGGGCGATGGCTTCATAGGTCAGACCGTCGGCGGTCTGCGCAACCTGCGCGCAGGCTTCCGTCACATGCGCATCCAGCACGGCGAGCATCTTTTCGCCGATTTCCTCGCTGGGCGCGCAGACCGAAAGCTCAATCCGTCCGTCGTTGCTGCGGTCGTCGTTCATCTGAATCTGGCTCTTCTGGGAAACCGAGAACCAGACGCTCATCAGCTCCGCCAAGCTTCTCTGGCTGCACGTCAGCCCGGTCTCTTCCAAAATCTTCGCGTAGATCGTCTGATCCTGCAAAATCGCGCCGATGGCGAGGTTGACGCGGTTGAGATCCGCGTCCTGCCCGGCGACGTAATAGCTTTTTTTCGCCGTATAGACCGCTTCCGGGTTCATGTTCAGATAGACGGATTCCGCCTGCCGCGCCACCTCGTCTTCATACAACTGCTGATAGCGCGCGTATTGCTGAACCTGTTCCAGATGCAGCTTGGTCATATCCAGTTGATCGAGCGTTTTGCTCGTCTTCATCGCGCCGAACGCCGCGCCTAAAAGAAGCCCCAACACACTGGCCAACAGGATGATTTTCCATCTTCTGAGCAGGTACATTGTCAATTGAATCAGATCAATCTCTTCCTCTTCGCTCTTCATCTTCTGTCTGTATGTCGTTTGGGTCGCCATGTTCCTTCTCCTCGTTCTTCTTCGTTTTTCTATTTTCAGCCGCCTTCTTCGGCGGCCAAAAGCCCGGGGTTACGGCGCTTTCGCGTCCTTTTTCTGCGCGTCGCAAAGCTCCTCCCGAAGCACGTCCTGCACCTCGACGAAGCAGGCCACCAGCTTGGGGTTGAACACGCCGCACTCGCCTTTCAGAATCATCTCCACGGCTTTGTCGTGCGAAAACGCCTTTTTATAGCAGCTCTCGCTGGTCAGCGCGTCGTACACATCCGCCAGCGAAACAATCTGCGCGGACAGCGGAATCGCGTCGCCGACCAGCCCGTCCGGGTAGCCGCGCCCATCCCAGCGCTCGTGGTGCCAGTGCGCAATCTCGATTGCGGTTTTGAGCAGCGGCTCGTTATAGTACAGCTGAAGCTCTTCGAGCATCTTCGCGCCGTAGACCGTATGCAGCTTCATCGCCGCGAACTCCTCCGGCGTGAGTTTGCCGGGCTTGTTGAGAATCTTGTCGTCCACCGCGATTTTGCCGATGTCGTGCAGCGTGGAAGCCAGCGGGATGTTGTCGCGCTCCTTCGAAGTGAGCTTCAAATCGGGGTCTTTTTCAATCAGCCGCTCCAAAATACACTCGGTAAACCGCTGAATGTGCTTGACGTGCAGGCCGCTTTCGCCGTTGCGGAATTCGACAATCTGGCTGAGCACGCCCACCAGCATCGAGACCTTTTCCTCGCGCTCGCGAATCTGCTCGGTCACTATGCGAATCAGGCGGCGCTGCTTGGCGTAGAGCTTGATGTTGTTGGTCACGCGGCGGTAGACCACCTTCGCGTCAAACGGGCGGCTGACGTAATCGGAAGCGCCCATTTCATACGCCTGCCGAATGAACGTTTCGGAATCCTCGCTGGAAATCATGATCACGGGCAGATCCTCAATCGTGTGATTCCGGTTCATGTAGGAGAGCACTTCAAACCCGTCCATCACCGGCATGACGATATCCAGCAGCACCAGCGAAATGCCCGTGCCGAACCGATGCATCATCGCCAGCGCTTCCTCGCCGTTTCCGGCTTCCAAAATGCTGTAATCCGCGCTGAGGATTTCGCGCAGAATCTCACGGTTCATGTCCGAATCGTCGACGATGAGAATCAACGGCTTATCCGTGCCGCGCGCCTGCCCGCTTTCCAGCAGGATATCGTCGGATTCAACCACGACCTCGTTTTTCGTCGCCTTGGCGTGGTAAAGCAGCCTGTCCGCGCGGCGGACAGCGCTGTCCATCGTCTCGTGCTCGCCCTGCACCACGCCGCCGATGCTCACCGAAACCCGCAGATGCGGACATTCGTGGATGATCGTCGCGTGCACCTGATCGCGAATCTTTTCCAGCTTGTTTTTGAGCGTCTTTTCCGGCATGTTGGGCAGAATCAGCAGAAACTCGTCCCCGCCGAAGCGGATCAGCGAATCGCTCTTGCGGATGCCGTCCTTCACCACCTTCGCGACCACCTCCAGCGCCAAATCGCCGCCGTGATGGCCGAAGGTATCGTTGTGCACCTTGAAATCGTCCAGATCCATGACGGCGACGCCCGCCGGGCCGGACATGTTCCGCGCGATATCTTCATAATAGCGGCGGTTGTAAATGCCCGTCAGCGCGTCGTGATAGAGCTTGGTGTTGTAGCCGGTCATTTTGGCCAGCAGGTAATCGCCCTCGTCCGGCTCCATAATCGAGCCGTCCGGCAAGCACTGCACCGTTTCCAGCACATAGCGATGCCCTTCCAGCTCCAAATACTGCGCCGTAATCAGCGCGATATCCCGCCCGAAGGACTCGATTTTGCATTTTTCCTTTTTCTCGTCCAGCGCACATTCCACCACGCACTTTCTGCACGGATGCCCGGTGCGCGCACAGGCATAGCAGCCCTCTTCGCCGTCCACGCAGGCTTTTCTGCCGTCTTTTACGCAGAAAAGCCGCGCATCGTCATACAGCTTTTTGAAGCCGATGGCCAGCTTCCGCGCCTCTTCCACCGTTTTCATATTCTTCTTCCACTCACCCTCCGCTGCCTTGGGGGCCGTTTGGTTTTTATGTCAAAACGCCGATATAAACCGTCTTTATCTCCGGCTGCGAATCCACCGAAAGCGGCCGCAACGCCGTACGCCCGGTGCGCGCGCCGCCCGTCTTTTCATGGCGCTTTCCGCTTCGCAGAGTTTTCCATAATCTAATATGATCAATATATCATTCGCTCGCGTTTCCGTCAAGTCTATCATGCAGAAAAGCGGCGTTTTCTGTCGAAAACGCCGCTCGTCTTATTCATGAATCCCTAAAATGCGTTCTGCGCGCGCCACCTCGTCCCCGGTCGGCGTGGGCACGCCCTCCAGCGGATAGGCGATGTTCAGCTTTTGCCACTTGGAAAGCCCCAGCGTGTGATACGGCAGAACTTCCACGCGCTCCACCGTTTTCAGCTTCTTGATGAACGCCGCCATCTGCCTAAGGTCGTCCTCTCCGTCCGTCAGGCCGGGCACGAGCACGTGGCGGATCCACATCGTCTTGCCCATCCCGCTCAGCTTTCGGGCCATCGCGAGGATGTTGGCGTTGCCCATGCCGGTCACGCGTTTGTGCAGCTTCTCATCCATCGCTTTCAGGTCGAGCATCACCAGATCGGTCGCATCCATCAGCCGCGCAAACGCTTTCTGATAGGCCGCGTCCTCCCGATAGGGCTGCCCCGCCGTGTCCAGCGTGGTATGCACGCCTTTTTGATGCGCCAGCTCGAACAGCGCGGTGACGAATTCCATTTGCAGCATCGGCTCGCCGCCGCTGACGGTGATTCCGCCTTTTTTCCCGTCTCTGCCCCAATATTTCTGATAGCGCAGCGCCTGCTCGAGCAGAGTCTGCGCGTCCGTCATCTCGACGGAAGAGTTGTGCGCCTCCCACGAGTCGGGGTTGTGGCAGAACTGGCAGCGCAGCGCGCAGCCCTGTAAAAAGATCACATAGCGCACGCCGGGGCCGTCCACGAGGCCGAAGCTCTCGACGGAGTGCACCCGGCCGAGCGGCTTACATGCGGTCATGGCAGGTGCGGGCGATAACGTCGAGCTGCTGCTCGCGGGTGAGGTCGATGAACTTGACGGCATAGCCGGATACGCGGATGGTGAAGTTGGCATATTCCTCCTTCTCCGGGTGCTCCATCGCGTCGATGAGCTTCTCGGTGCCAAACACGTTGACGTTCAGGTGATGCGCGCCCTGCATGAAGTAGCC
>CAKTXH010000027.1 GCA_934630975.1 uncultured Clostridia bacterium
AGCTGCGGAAAGACGGTCGAACCGGCGAGGTTGCAGCAGATATGCAGCACGCTCACCGCTTGTCACCCGCCTTTTTCTTTTCCTTCTCCGCCTTGATGAACTTCGGCAGCGCCGCAATGCCGCACAGCGAGCCGAAACCATAGGCGAAATGGAACGCCGGATAGAGGATGATTTCCACCGGCAGGAACTTCCAGCTCTTTTCCTTCGCAATGGTGTAGGAGTAGAAGCCATCCAGCAGCAGATACGCGCCCCATTCCAGCGCCAGCAGCCCGCCAAAGAGCATGCTTCGCGTCAGCAGCGTCAGCAGCACGAGCAGAATCGTCGAAAGCACGAACGCCAGCGGCACAAAGTGGCGCACGCCCATCGAGCCGGGCACGAGCGTCATCGTGATGACGTTCCACTTGCCGTTCATGTAGCCCATTTTCATGATGCCGCGCATCGTGTCCCGGCAGTAATACTGCACGCGGATGTTGTGGTTGAGGTAAATCTTACCGCCGTTTTTGCGGATGCGGAAGTTCAGCTCGTTATCCTGATTGCGGGTCATGCGCTCGTCGAACCCGCCGATGCGGTCGAACAGTTCCCGCTTGAAGCAGCCGAAAGGCACGGTATCGACATAGCCGTCCTCCGTCGTCAGGCGGTAGGTCGCGTTGCCCACGCCCAGCGGCGTTTTGAGCATCTCCGCGATGGCCTCGCCCATAAACCCGCGCCCGTGCGTTTCAAACACGCCGCCCGCGTTGTCGCAGTCCTTCGTCAGCAGCGTCTCCACGGATAGGCGGATATAGTCCGCCGGGTATTCCGCGTGCGCGTCCAGCCGCACGATCACCGGCGCGCTGCTGTGCGCAATGCCGATGTTCATGGCGTAAGGCACGGTGCGGTTCGGGTTATCCAGCACCACGATCTGCGGATGATCCTTCTGCATGGCATGCAGCAGCTCGACCGTTCGATCCTCCGAACGGCCATCCACAAAAATCACTTCCATTTGATCCGCGGGATAATCCTGCGAAAAAATGGAATCCACGCACGCGGCGATGTATCGTTCCTCGTTGCGCACGGGCAAAATCACCGAAATGAAAGGCAGCTGCATGCTTATCTCCCAACTTCCTGACAAAAAATCACAAAGGTATCAATTGATTATACCACAAAGCCGAAGAGAAAGAAAGCCGAACGAGGATTCCTTGTAAAAAATTGAAATTCGGGGTTGACAACCCTCCGCCAAAGTGCTATACTATGTTTCGTTCCGAGTGACTTGGTCTGTTGGCTCAGTTGGTAGAGCACATCGTTCACATCGATGGGGTCACTGGTTCGAGTCCAGTACAGACCACCAGATAAGCCTTGCAAGCTCATGTCTTGCAAGGCTTTTTCTTTACAAAAGCCGCGTGTTCACACCGATGGAGGTTTGCCGACGGCCGCCGCCTGCGGCGGGTTCAGGCCGTCGGTAAACGGTTCGAGTCCAGTACAGACCACCAAATCAGCCCTGCAAGGTTAACCTTGCAGGGTTTTTTCGTTTTATTCCCCGATTGATTTTCCGCTCGTTCGCATCGATGGAGGTTTTCCGGCGGCCGCCGCCTGTGGCGGATTCAGGCCGACGGAAAACGGTTCGAGGCCGCGTAAGTCTTGCGGCTTTTTTCGTTTTCTCGCCGCCCGTTCGCGCCGACGGCGTTTTCCGACGGCCGCCGCCTGTGGCGGGTTCAGGCCGTCGGTAAACGGTTCGAGTCCAGTACAGACCACCAAACCGTTCGTGCCTGAACCCGATTCTTTGCGAAGAAGGGTTCGGGTGCGTTTTTTGTTTACAGGAGATTTTGAGAAAAGTCTACTCAGAACGGCAAACGAGCAAAGGCAGGGTATCATCATGGCGATGGTATCCTGCCTTTTGCTTTGCGGGACTAAGTTCACTTTGTGCAAATTGGGTCACCTCCCCTATATGGCGTATTTGGGGGCAATCGCTGTGCACGTGCGTACCGGGAGAGCGCATGCGCAGGAAAATGGCAAAATTTCACTATATCGGGTGTGTTCTTTCCTTGGCGGATGTGGTATACTCGGCTTAGTTCAACAAATCGGAAGTTGGAGAGAGGTAAATACGCCATGAATCTAAAAAAAGTTCATCACATTGCCATTATTGGAAGCAACTATGAGCAATCAAAGCACTTTTATGTGGATCTGTTAGGTTTTTCTATTATTCGAGAAAATTACAGACCAGAACGTGATGATTACAAAATTGATCTTCAACTCGATGAGATGGAATTAGAACTTTTTATCATTAAAAACTGTCCGAAGCGCCCCAGTTATCCAGAGGCTTACGGTCTTCGGCATCTTGCCTTTGCTGTAGACTCGGTCGATAATACCGTAAGAGAATTGAATAAAAGGGGCATCATAACTGAGCCGATTAGACTCGATATTTACACAGGCAAAAGAATGACATTCTTTTATGACCCTGACAATCTTCCCTTGGAAATTCACGAATAAAGCATTGCAGTTAAAAGATGTGCTCTGTTTTGGACTGCGATTTTATAAATTCCAGTTTATCGCACTCGTTCCCAGCAGGGTTTGGAGCGATACGCTCCCGTTACCGGAATCTGTGCATCATTTCGGATTTGCTCATTTACTGTATAATTAGAGAATCACCGAAAATAGAACGATCATTTCACTTCCCAGACATATTGAAAACGGCATTGCTACAGATGGCTTTCATCTGACAGCAATGCCGTTGCTTTTTGTTTAAGCCGGATTCAAGCCGTTTCCTTCCCCTTCACTCGTTTCACCATCCAGTGCCTTGATCTCGATGATCCGCCCGCCGAGCTGCTCATAGATGCGGTGGGAGATGGAAATCACCGTCCGCCCGACGGAGGCGCGGCGCAGGGCTTCCAGCACCCGGACCTCCGTCTCCGCGTCGAGGTTAGCGGTGATTTCATCCAGCAGAAGCACGGCGGGGTCGGCCGCCGCCGCGCGGGCGATGGAAAGCAGCTGCCATTCGCCCTGGGAGAACATGCCGTCCGTGCAGAGCGTGTCATAGCCGTCGGGAAACGCGCAGATGGCCGCGTCCAGCCCGGCCAGCTTCGCGGCCTTCCGCGCCATATCCCGCGTAATGCGCGGGTCGCCCAGCGTGATCTGGTCGAGCACCGTGCCCGGCACGCGGGCGAAGTGCTGCTCCACGCAGCCGATGCAGGCACGGCGCTGGCTGTCCGTGATCTTGGAAACATCCACGCCGCCGATGGTGATCGTGCCCTTTTCCGGCTGATACAGCCCCAACAGCAGCTTGAACACGGTGCTCTTGCCCGCGCCCGTGCGGCCAACGAGCGTCGCCTGCTCGCCCGCCTTCACCGTGAAGGAGAGGCCGGAGAGCACCGTCCGCTCGCCGTAACCGAAGGTCACGTGGGAGAGCGCCACGTCGCCGCGCGGAACAGCCGTGCCGCTTTCCTTCTGCAGCGCGCGTTCCGGCTGGGCGAGAAACGCGTCGATGCGCTTTACGCCCGCCATCGCGGATTGAATCGTCTGAATTTCCATGCCGAGGCTTTCAATCGGCGTGAAGATGCGCGAAATATAGTTGATGACCGCGACCGACGTGCCGACGGACATGCCGAACAGCGTCAGCACCTGCGCGCTGCCGGAGGCCGACAGCAGCATCACGATGCCGACCACCACGGCGTTGAGCACCAGCACGACCGGGGAATAAATCGCGTCGTAGAAATTCGTCTTCTCCACCGCGGCGTAGCTCTCGCCGATGCGCTTGTCATAGCGCGCGCTCATGTAATCTTCCAGCCCCAGCGCGCGGATGGTGCGGATGTTATGCAGCGCTTCCGGCACCTGCCCGGAAATCGCGGCCACCGCGCGGCGGTTTTCGAGCTGCGCGACGAGCATGCGCTTCTGCACATGCCGCGTGAATACCGTCAGCAGCGGCAGAACCAGCAGCAGCAGAATCGCCAGACCCGTGTTCTTCACGGCGATCACCGCGAAGATGGAAAGGATTCGGCACGCGTCCGCCGCCATCGAGATCACGCCGGAGGTGAACAGCGCCTCCACCGTGTCCACATCGCCGGAGAACCGGGAGGCCACCTCGCCGGGGTTCTGCGCCGAGAGCGTCGCCGCGGGCAGATGCGTCAGCTTTTGGGACATTTCCGAGCGGAGCGCATGGGTCATCTTCTGGCCGAACATCTCCAGCAGTGTCTCCTGCGCGGAGGAAAGAACGCCCTCCAGCGCAAGGCTGCCGAAGTAGAGCAGCGCCGCCGCAAACGTCAGCGGCATGCCGCCCGTCAGGTTGTCGATAATCCGTGCCAGCAGCAGCGGCGGCAGAAGCGACGCGAGCACCGACGCCGCCGCGCAGAGAATCGTGCCCGCGCTGAGCAGCTTGTGCGTCGCCGCCGCGCCGCGGACAGCGGCAAAGACCGAATTACGCTTCATGCGCCGCACCTCCCGTCTGGCTTTCATACAGGGCGCGATAGGCCGAGACGGACGCGCAGAGCGTCTCGTGCGTGCCCACCGTCGCCTTTCCGTTTTCCATAAACACGATCTGCTTCATCTCCGGGAAGTGATAGAGCCTGTGCGAAATCAGAATCACGACTTTATCCTTCGCATAAGCCCTGAGGTTGGCGAATACCTTGTCCTCCGTCTGCCTGTCCAGCGCGGAGAACGAGTCATCCAGCACGAGCACCGGGCGGGGATGCGCCAGCGTCCGCGCCAGCGCCAGCCGCTGCGCCTGTCCGCCGGAAAGGCGGACGCCGCTGCTGCCCACGACGGTCTGAAGCCCCTGCTCCATCGCCCGCACCTCGCCATCCAGCGCGGTCAAAGCCAGTTCTCGCATCGCGTCGCCCGTTTCACCGCAGAGCACGTTCGCCTCCACGGTGTCGTTCCAAAGTTCCGGGTCGTGGCCGAGATAGCCGATCGTCGAGGCGATCTCCCGCGGCGCAAAGTCGGCCAGCTCCCGCCCGCCGACGCGCACCGAGCCACCATACGGATGCTCGCAGAGGAACGCGCGCCCCAGCGTGGACTTGCCGCAGGCGACCGGGCCGGTCACGCCGATGATTTCGCCGGGCTGCACCGCGAAGGAAACGCCCTCGAAAATCGGCGCGCCGCCGTCATACGCGAAGGAAAGCCCGCTGACCTCCACATTCTGCGCCGCCGGAATGGCCAGCGGCTCGAGCGTCTGCGGCGTTTTCATCATCGGCTTGATGCGCTTCCAGGAAACCTCCGCGCGCTGCACGGCGTTGAACAGCTTCGCCGCCTTGGAGGACTTGGTTGCCATCTTCACAAAGCAGGAAAGGAACGTCGTAAACGCCGCGATATCCCACGCGCGCCAGCCCGTGCCCAGCACATTCTTCGCGCCGAACCAGAGGATGAACAGCACGCTCAGGTTGGATACCACCAGATACAGCGGCGGCAGGGCAGACTGCCACACGTTCGCGCGCACGGCGGTCTTCTCGTATCCCTCCAGCACCTCCTCATAGCGCTCCTCCTGTACGTCCTCGCAGCCATAGGTGCGGTAGGTGACGGCGTTCTTCGCGCGGTCGAGCGTCGCCGCGCTGAGCGCCGCCGCCGCCTTCTTGTAGGCCGCGCCCGCGCGCTGCACCGGCTTCTTCATCAGCTCCGCGCAGACATAGGAAACCGGCGGGAAAATCATGCACAGCAGCGCCAGCCGCCAGTCGTAGACGAACAGCATCACGACATAGCCCACCAGCGCCACGCCGGTATCAAAGACCTCGGTGGTGAACTTGCGCATGCCCTCCGCGCAGTCGTCCACGTCGGAGATGGCCTTGGTCATCAGCTCGCCCGCGCCCTGCTTTTCCAGCGCGCCGCGGTCTTGGCGGACGAGGTTCGCATACAGCACGCCCTTCATCCGGCGGTTGATGTTGTTGGCGAACCGGCGCACATAGAATCGCTTGACGAACCGGGACGCCTGCACCAGCAGCGTCACGATGATGTACCCGGCCACCAGCTCCGTCATCGCGGCGGCCGTCTCGCTCCCGCCGAGAATATCCGCCAGACATTGAGCCAGTTTGCCCTCAAACCACGGCCCGGCCAGCAGGCCGACGTTATACGCCAGCCCGGAAAGCGTAATCAGGGTCAGCGGCAGCCATTCCAGCCGGAAATAGGCCAAAATGCTGTCGGGCCGAAAGGCGCGCCCGCGCTTTTGCTTGATTCTCATTCGTTCTCCCCCACGCCGATCAGGCGCTCATTTTGAAGAGAATATAGCACCCCTTCGGCATAAACGCAAGCCAAAGCCGCTAAAATGTCGTTTCGCATGATTCCGATGGATTCGCGCGTCTTCGTCCGTTTTTTAACAGATTGCGTTTCTCTCTCATAAAATTCACCCGATTTTTATCTATTCTGCACATTTTATCTTGACACTCCCCGCCAAATCGCCGTATAATTGTAAAAAATGTGTATCGTTTTTGAAAAATCCGTGCCAACAAAAGGAGGATGTATCTTATGAAACGTTTTCTGCCTCTGGTTCTGTCCGCCGCGATGCTGATGACCACCGGCGCGGCCGCTCTGGCCGACAATGTGAGCGACGCGCTGGAAAAGGCCGCGACGATGACCAACGACGAGCTTTACGCCAAGGCGCAGGAAGAAATGGCCGCGGGCGCGCAGCTCAACTTCTACTCCACCACGTCCTTCGCCGAGAAGGCCGCCGCGAACTTCATGCAAGCCTATCCCGCGCTGGATGGCAAGGTGATCTACGCCGAGATCGACGACGGCGAATCCTACACCATTCTGACCAACACCATCGGTTCCGGCGTGAAGGATTCCGCCGATATGGCGCTCACGCAGAACGGCGCGGATCTCAAGACCTACCTGCTGGACGACGGCCTGAGCTACGCCTACTTCCCGAAGGCGCTCGAGGACGTTGTGGACGAGCAGTACCGCGATCCGGCGGTCGTCACGTTCGTCAACTCGCTCCTCATTTACAACAACACGGAAGGCAGCGTCGGCTTCAAGAACGTCTGGGAGCTGACCGAAGCCAAGTGGAAGGACAAGGTCTTCTTCAAAGACCCGACCAACGAAACCGTCAACATCAACTTCCTGATCATGCTGACCAGCCCGGAATGGAACGAGAAGCTTGAAAAGGCTTACGAGAGCTATTACGGCAAGGCATGGGAAAAGGGCGAGTTCGAATCCGCCGCTTACGAGTGGATCGCGGGCTTCCTTTCCAACGTGAACTACACCTACACCTCCGCCTCCAAGATGGCGACGGGCATCGCTTCCGGCGCGGCGGGCAACATGGGCCTGTTCGTGTTCTCCAAGCTGCGCAAGGTGGACGAAGCCGACCGCGGCAAGCTGACCGTCGTGCAGTTTGAAAACGACGTGGAAGGTTTCTCCGGCTTCATGTACCCGATCTACGCGACCGTGTGCAAGGATACCGAGTGCCCCTACACCTGCGCGCTGTTCATCAACTACCTGCTCAGCGAGGAAGGCTTCGCGGGCGAGAAGAGCTGGAATTCCAGCCAGGGCTACTACTCCCCGAACACCTCCATCCAGAAGCCGGAAGGGCTTGAGGACGAGCCGTTTGAGTATTGGCAGGATAAGCTGGTGCTCGAGGATCTGGATTACCTCTACGAGCACTACATTGATGTGTACGAGTTCATCGCAACCCGCGTCGGCTGATCACAGGCTTGCACAGCAAATCATGTCAAACAGGGTGAGGTCGCACTCACCCTGTTTTTTCAAAAGCGGAGGATAAACGATGGTTCATACGCGCGATTTACGGCACGAACCCTGGCGCTATCGGCTGCGGGCGTTCGTCTCCAACCCGGCCAACCTGCTGCTGGTCTTTTTCCTGATTGTGCTGGTTGTGCTCAGCCTGCTGCCGATGGCGACGATGCTGAGCAACATGTTCACCGTGCACGTCGGCACGGAAAAGAAACTCCTGCGCCTGCCGGTCGACTCCACCACGCTTTGGCATTTCCAAAAGCTCTTCGCCGGAGACGATTGGAGCCAGGTCAACTTCTGGCAGCCGCTGATGAATTCGCTGATCGTCGCGCTCGGCTCGGGCATCCTGGGCATTGCGGTGGGCGGCACGGTCGCGTGGTTCATCACGCGTTCCGACCTGAAATGCAAGAAATTCATTTCGGCGGTTTTCGTCTTCCCCTACATGATGCCCGCGTGGACGCTCGCCCTCTTCTGGACGAACATGTTCCAGAACAGTCAGGTTGGCGGCGGCAACATCGGCATGGTGGAATCCCTCTTCGGCGTATGCATGCCGGAGTGGTTCGTCTACGGCCTGTTCCCGATGATCGTCGTGACGGGGCTGCATTATTCCCCGTTCGCGTACCTGCTCATCGGCGGCATCCTGAAAAACATGGATGCGACGCTCGAGGAGAGCGCGACGATTCTCAAGGCCAACCGCGCGACGATCATCCGCCGCGTGACCATCCCGATCGTCATGCCCGCGATTCTTTCGACGTTCCTGCTGATTTTCTCCAGCGGCTTCAGCTCCTACACCGTGCCGGTGTTCCTCGGCTCGGCGGTCAAGTGCTACACGCTCTCCACCAAGATGCGCGCGCTGATTCAGGCGGGCTATCAAGGTCAGGGCTACATCATCGCGTTTGTCTCCATCCTGCTGGGCTGCCTGATTCTGGGCGTCAACCAGCGCTTCACCGGCAAGCGCAAATCCTTCACCACCGTCACCGGCAAGAGCGGCCAGGTTTCGCTGGTCAAGCTGCGCAAGGCCAACTGGCCCATCAGCATTTTGCTGATCATCTTCACGGCGTTCTTTGCCATCATGCCGCTGATCTCCTTCGCGCTGGAATCCGTCATCCGCCAGCCCGGCAATTACAGCCTGAGCAACATGACGCTGCATTTCTGGATCGGCACGGAGGATTCGGCCTATGAGACCGGCATGATCGCGGGCATCCTGCTGAACACGACGATGTGGAGCGCGCTGCTGCGTCAGGTGCTGCTGGCGCTGGTCGTCGCCGCGATTGTCGGCACCTGCGGCATGCTCATCGGCTACGCGTGCGTGCGCCGCCGCGGCAGCAGGCTCTCCCGCATGGTGGAAAGCCTCGCCTTCTTCCCGTACCTGATGCCCGCGATGGCGTTCGCGACGATTTATCTCGCCGTGGCCACGTCCGCGAATTTCAAATTCCTTTACGGCACGTTCGGCGTGCTGGTGCTGGTGGCCTCCATCAAGTTCCTGCCGTTCGCTTCCCGCAGCGGCGTGAACAGCATGATGCAGATCGCCCCGGAAATTGAGGAAGCCGCCGTCATCTTCGGCGTGCCGTGGCGCACGCGCATGACCCGCATCCTCTTCCCGATTCAAAAGAGCAGCATCATCTCCGGCTATCTGCTGCCGGTGATCTCCGTGATGCGCGAGGTTGCGCTGTTCACCCTGCTGGTGCCCTACGCGCGCTACCTGCTGACCACAATGCTCTTCTCTTTCAACGAAACGGGCTACGCGCAATACGGCAGCGCCGTCACGCTGCTGATCATCCTGATCATCATTCTCATCAACTTTGTCACCAACAAGCTGACGGGCGCATCCTTTGACAAAGGCATCGGAGGCTGACATCATGCCGGAAATTATTTTGCAACACGTCACCAAACGCTTTGACAAGTTCGTCGCCGTGCAGGATCTGGATTTGCAGATTCAGGATCGCGGCTTCATCACCCTGCTCGGCCCCTCCGGCTGCGGCAAAACGACCACCCTGCGCATGATCGCCGGGCTTGAAACGCCGACCAGCGGCCGCATCCTCATCGACGGCACGCCCGTTTTCGATTCCGAAAAGGGCATCAACCTGCCGCCGAACAAGCGCGACATCGGCTTTCTGTTCCAAAACTACGCGCTCTGGCCGCACATGACGGTGTATGAAAACATCGCCTTCGGCCTGGAAATGCTCAAGTGGGATAAGGCGCGCATCCGCAAACGCGTGGACGAGCTGCTCGCGCTGCTCAAGATCGAGCAGTTTGAAAAGCGCTACCCCGCCGAGCTTTCCGGCGGCCAGCAGCAGCGCGTCGCCATCGCCCGCACCCTCGCGCCCAGCCCGAAGGTGCTCTTCATGGATGAGCCGCTTTCCAACCTCGACGCGAAGCTGCGGCAGGAGATGCGCACCGAGCTGAAACGCCTGCACTCGGACACCAACAGCACGTTCGTTTACGTCACGCACGACCAGTTGGAAGCCATGACGCTGTCCACCCGCGTCTGCCTGATGGACACGGGCGTTTTGCAGCAGTACGCCCCGCCGCTGGAAATTTACGGCCATCCGGCGAACCTGTTCGTCGCGGAATTCGTCGGCAACCCGACGATGAACTTCATTCCCGCGGCGGTCAAATCCGTCAGCGGAAACCGGGCGCTGCTCTCCGTGCTGGGGCACGAGGCGGCCTTCGTCGGCCAAGCGCCGCTGGACGAGCTGAACGGCAACGCCGTGCTCGGCGTCCGCCCGGAATTCCTGCCGATTCAGCAGGGCGGGCCGCTGCGCGGCAAGACGTATTCCACCCTGCCGGCGGGCATGGAAACGACGGTCAAGCTGACCTGCGGCGGCACGATGCTTACCAGCGTCGTCTTCGGCTGCGTGGATTACGCCGTGGATACCGAACTGCCGCTGAACATCGTTGGCGACAACATCGCCCTGTTCGATCAAGCCAGCGGAAAGAGCGTCGGCTTCGGCAGCGTAGAATTCTGATTCGGATACAAAAAACCTCTGCCCGGTTGGAACGTCGTTCCCTCCGGCAGAGGTTTTTTGCTCTTATTCTTTTTTACCGTTATGATTGATTCGCCGTATACACGCCCGTCACAATCACAACCGCGCCGATAATCTGCCCAACGCTTAACGGCTCGCCCAGCGCCAACGCGCCTGCCAAAATGGAAACAACCGTAGATACGCCGATGAACGACGAGGTTTTGTTCACGCCGATTTTCGCAATCGCCGCATTGGATAAGAAAAACGCCGCAACCGAACAGCCCATGCTCTGATAGAGCACCGCCGTTAGGAACGTTCCGTTTCTCGCCGGAAGCGTCAGCAGTTCTGCCAGCGCGCCATGCGCCGCCGCTTCTCCCAGCGCCAGCAACCCGTAAAATGTCGCGCCGGAACACAGCATGACGTATGTGATCTCCGCGCCCGTGTAATCCGCCGCCAAATCGACAAACACGCTATACAGCGCATAGGCTGCAACCGCCAGCAGAAGTGCAGCATAACCCATAAGCGACAAACTTGAAGAAACACCGACCGCAATCACCGTCGTCATTACACCTAAAAATGTAACCGAAATGCCGATGACCTGACGGCGCGTGGGCTTCTTTTTCAAAATGACAGCCGAAGCCAACAGCGACAGCGCCGGTACGCAGGCCAGAAACACGCCGCTCTCCGTCACCGTCGTTTCGCGGATGCCCACCGTTTCTCCGATAAAATAGAGGCACGGGCAGAACAATGCTACGCGCAGCAACGGCCACAACCGTTTGCCTTTCAGACGAATTTTAATCCATCCCATTGCCACGCACAGACTCATCACCGCCAGCGCAGCAACAAAACGCCAGCCCAAAAGCGCGAGCGCACTCTCCGCATCCGCCGTCTGTTTGGTAAACAGATAGCTCAGGCCATAAAGCGTCTCGCATCCCAGCGCGCACAGGCTTCCAACCCAAATTGAGTTCTTCTTTATACTCATGCCCTCGTTCTGAGCACCTTCATCCTTCCCGCCAGCTCATAGCCGCCCATGCCCGCGGGCAGGAACACGCTCTGTCCCTTCTTCACGGCATAGGTTACGTCTCCGCAGCGCAGTTCGCCTTCGCCCGCCAAAACCAGCAGCGAAACGAAGCTCTCCGGCGTTACGCTGTCCGCCATCGTCCCTTCCACCGTCAGCGTGGCCGTGGTGAACTTATCGCAGGCGAAGAGCGGCTGAATCCGCCCGCCCTCGACGGCCTGCTCCGGCTCGGTCGGGCCGACGGGCGTTTTCGGCGGCTCGCGGCGGGTGACGGCCAGCGCCTTGTCGATATGCAGGGCGCGCGGCTTGCCGTCCGCGCCGATGCGGCCATAATCATACACGCGATAGGTCAGGTTGGAGCTTTGCTGCACTTCGGCAATCAGCAGTCCCGCGCCGATGGCATGCACCGTGCCCGCCGGGATGAAGAAGCAGTCGCCCGCCCTGGCCGGAACCCAGTTCAGCAGCTCAGTCAGGGTGTTGTTTTCAATCGCGGCCTTCATCTCCTCCAGCGCGGTTTCGCGCTTGAAGCCGTAGTAGATGCCCGCGCCTTCGCCCGCATCCAGCACGAGCCACATTTCGGTTTTGCCCAGCGAATGTTCATATTTCTGCGCGTATGCGTCATCCGGGTGCACCTGCACGGAGAGCGGCCCGGCCGCGTCGATCAGCTTGATCAGCAGCGGGAACTCCCCGGTCTTTTCCGCCTTTGCGCCCACGTCCTGCGGGTGCTCGGCGAGGTACTGCGCGAGCGTCTGCCCGGCGTATTCGCCGCTGGCGATGACGGAAGGCCCGGCTTCGTGGCAGCTCAGCTCCCAGCTTTCGGCCAGCGGGGTCATTTCCGTCCGCTTGCCCCAGTCGCGCTTGAGGCGTTCTCCGCCCCAGATATAGTCCTTAAACGCGGGGCTGAGCAGCAGGGGCCGCTTGCTCAGGGCGTTGTTTTGGTTCTGCATGGCGATCCTCCCATGTTCTTTATCGGATGGAGTCATTATAAAAGCAGCGCATCGCAAAGTCAACCCCGGCCTTTTCCGTCGAAAAAGCGATTCTTTTGTCGTTTCAAGTTGACTGTCCCACTGAAAAGATGTATAATTTTCTAGATATGTAACAAAAAATGCGCAGAAAGGAGTTCGCCCGTGAAAAAACGCAGCTTTTCCCGCCGCCATGCGGGCAGGCTCGTTCTGGTGCTGTGCAACGTCGCGCTTGTGCTGGCCGTCGTCGCCTTCGTGGTCTATTACACCTCCCGCGTGAACGCGGATCAGGCGGCGATGGTGCGCGATTCCTTCTGCGACACCGTGGAAACGATGAAGCAGCTTTCCAGCCGCTACCTCGATTCGGAAAAGCGCGTCGTCGAGGACTGGGCGGCCTACATCGAGCACGAGAACATGACGATGGACGAGGCGCTCGCTTACCTCCGCGTCGTCAACACCGATTCGGATTGTTCCGCCCATCTGGTCGATATGAGCACGTTCAAGGCGCGCTCCACGCAGATCTACGACGGCGACGACAGTACGACCGTCTACGAGCGGTTCGCCTCCTCCGATCAATACAACAGCAGCTTTATCAACACGACCATGCGCCGCATGTTCGCCGGGGAATCCCATGTGCTGGGGCGGTATCGAATTCCCGAATCGCAGAGCACGGTCATCAGCGTCGGCACGCGGGTCTGGCTGAACAATGGAAACGGGTGGAAGCAGCGCTATCTGCTGCTGCGCATCATCCCGGTGGAGAGCATCCGCAAAATCTGGATCTTCCCGCTGAACTACGCCAACGCGGAAATCGGCCTGATTACGCCCGGCGGCGATTACGTCATTCCGTCCAACTCCATGCGGTCGGAAAACTTCATCGAATTCCTCCGCGCCTATAACTTCGCCGACGATTACAACGGCGTGGACGCGCTGCTTCCCAAGCTGCAAAACGAGGAAAGCGGCCTGATGGAATACGATAACGCCCGGGGCGAACCCTGTTACTGGTATTATTCCCGGCTGGATGGTTACGATGGGCAGATCATTCTGGGCTATGTGCCCAAAAAATCGCTGACGGTTTCCGCCAACGCGGGCGTCCCGATTGTGCTGGTTGTCAGCGGCCTGATGCTGGCGCTGATGCTCATCGACGGCGCGCATGTGCTCAGCATCAACCGCCGCCTGCGCATCTCCGTTAAGCTGGCCGAGCAGGCCAGCGAGGCCAAGACGCAGTTCCTTTCTACAATGAGCCACGATATCCGCACGCCGCTCAACGCCGTCATCGGCATGACCCAGCTTGCGCAGGATCGCATGGACGACCGCGCCTATGTGCAGGACTGCCTGAATAAAATCTCGATCTCCGGCAGTCACCTGCTTACGCTGATCAACGACATTCTGGAGCTTTCCCGCGTGGAGAGCGGTAAAACCACGCTCACGCCCGCGCCCTTCGCCGTGGCCGAATTAGCCGATGAGCTGGAGAGCATTACCCGCTCACAGACGGACGGGCGCGGCCAGCGTTTCAAGGTGCAGCTTCACGATATTTCAAGCCCGTATCTGGTCGGCGACAAGCTGCGCCTGAGCCAGGTTTACCTCAACCTGCTGAACAACGCCGTCAAGTATACCCAGTCCGGCGGCAGCATCCGGCTGGAAATGCGGGAAACGCCGGTGGACGAACAGCATGTTTCCCTGATCTGCGTCATCGCCGACGACGGCATGGGCATGTCGCCGGAATTTCAGGCGACCATGTACGAATCCTTCTCCCGCGCGTCGGATGGCCGCATCGACAAGACGCAGGGCACCGGCCTCGGCCTTTCCATCGTCAAGCGCATGATCGACCTGATGAACGGCATGATCCTCTGTGAAAGTGAGCTGGGCAAAGGCACGACCTTTACCGTGCGCATCCCGCTGAAAACGGCGGATCACGCCGAGCAGGCCGCTCCGTCGGTCGGAAGCGCAGGCGAAAGCGCGCTGAGCGGCATGCGCGTTCTTGTCGCGGAGGATAACGACCTCAACTGGGAGATCATCAGCGCGATGCTGGATAAGCACGGCATCCGCTGCGACCGCGCCGAAAACGGCCGGATCTGCGTCGATATGCTGGAAGCCGCGCCGGAAAACACCTATGCGCTCGTACTGATGGATGTGCAGATGCCCGAGCTGAACGGGCGGGACGCGGCCCGCGAAATCCGCCGCAGTGCGCGGCAGGATCTGCGGGAAATCCCCATCGCGGCGATGACGGCGGACGCTTTCGCCGAGGATATGCAGGCCTGCATGGATGCGGGCATGGACGCGCATCTTTCCAAGCCGGTCGAAATCGAGAAGGTGCTGCGCACCTTCGTCCAGCTCAAAGGCCATAAACACGGCCAGCCCCTATAAACGATATCCAAATCACTTCGGAGGTTTCTGTCATGAAAAAGCGCTTTACCCTGATGATTCTGCTGCTGATCGCCGCCCTGACCCTCTCTGCCTGCGCCAAGCAGGAGGAACCCGCCGCCGCGTTCACGCCGAAGCTGGACACGGATAAGGCGGTCAACCTTGAAATCGCCGGCTTCTTCGGCAACTTCGAGGCGCTGGATCAGGTGATCAACCACTTTAACGCCTATTACCCGAACGTCACCACCACCTACGAGCAGATCGGCTCCTCGAAGATGGTCGAATACCTCAAAAACAGCCCGTATATCGACGTTTTCATGACCGACGACATCAACCTGCGTTATCCCAATATGGCGGAAACCTACGTGCTGGATCAGTGCGCCGATCTCGGCGCCGCCGGAATCACGATTTCCAACAGCGACGTGGCGGCGTTTTCCACCTTTGACGGCAAGCTGGCGCGCGTGCCGATGAGCTACGCGGTGCGCGGCATGGTCGTCAACAAAACGCTGCTCAAAAAGGAAGGCCTGAGCGTGCCGACCAACTACGAGGAATTCCTCGCCGTGCTGGAAGCGCTCAAACAGAAGGGCTATACGCCGATTCAGGGGCCGGAAAACGTCGTCTATTCGGCGCTCAGTTACAGCATGGTCATGGCCACGCTGGGTAGCGATTCCGAGCTGATGGCGGCGCTGAACAACGGCGACGAGGCCGCCGTGCAGAAGCTGACCGAGATGCTGAGCCGGGTGCAGACCTTCCTGGATCGCGGTTATATCGACCGCGAGGTCAACGCCACGTACCCGGAGAACAACTACGACGGCGCGATTCTCACCTTCATGGAGGGCGATGTGCCGTTCTGGACGTGCACGAGCGAGCATTACAGCGGCATGCGCAAGCGCGAATCCAAATCCGAGGCGTTCAAGGCGAACCCGTTCGAATACCAGTTCATCTTCCCGCCGATGGGCGACACGGGCGCTTACGAGTATATGGAACCGTGGTACGGCTTCTCCGTCAACCAGAACAGCGACGCGCTGGATTACGCGCTGGAATTCCTCCGCTTCCTCTCCACGGACAGCGAGCTGAACACGCTCGCCTCCGTCAAGGGCGTGCCCTCCATCGTGGATGACCCGGAGGATACGCGCTACACCGACCTGAACGCCCACCAGAACGTGCAGCTTGCCTATACCAATTCCGGCGCGATCCTCAACCACGTAACGGAATATTTCCTCGCCGAAATGAAGAACTTCGGCGAAGTCGGCGCGCAGGCCGTGGCCGCGCAATATGTCGAGCGCTGCGCGGAAGTCACCGCGCAATAAACCTGCAAAAAACGGGCTGCATGCCTTCCGAATCGGAAGACGCAGCCCGCTTTCTTTATTCTCGCTTCTATACTTGCACCAGCCATAAAAAACATGGTATAATTTTACTGTCGGTTTTTCCGACAGGCACAGCGCGGGCTTGACACCCTTATCCCGGAACGAAACCGGAAGGAGGTGAAAGCCATGCCGAACTTTCTGCTTGTGATATCCAGCATTTGTATCGTGGCCTACGTGCTGCGCGAAACGCTGGAAGATCTGCAAAAGAAAAAGGAGGATCATGACGGCAATCATGATTCCTCCGATAAGCAGGGCTAAACAGCTCTAAAAGCCCGCTGCTGTGCCTTTATTGTAGCATTTTCTCTCCCGCTCGTCAAGAGCGGGATTCTTTCATTTGCAGAAAAAGCGATTCTCCCCCGGAAGGGGGGAAGAATCGCTCATGCTCAACATTTTGCCCTCTGCTCATCAAGAGCAGTTTTTTATTTCCGAACGAATTCCTCGGCGACCTCGACGATATGATCCGCGCAGAGGCCGAACTGGCGCAGCACTTCCCACGCCGGGCCGGAATGGCCGAATTCGTCGTTCACGCCGATGCGGCGCATCGCCGTCGGGCACTTCTCCGCAAGCACGCCCGCAACGGCCTCGCCCAGACCGCCGATGATGCTGTGCTCTTCGCAGGTGATCACCTTACCACATTCCTTCGCCGCCTTGACGACGATCTCCTCATCCAGCGGCTTGATGGTGCAGATATTGATCACGCGGGCGTGGATGCCCTTTTCCGCCAGCGTCCCCGCCGCAATCAGCGCCTCGTTAACCATCAGGCCGGTCGCGATAATCGCCACATCGTCGCCCTCCGTCAACTGCTCGCCCTTGCCGATTTCAAAATGATACTTTTCCTCATCGTGGAACACCGGGATCGCCAGACGGCCAAAGCGCAGGTACACCGGGCCGTTGTAGGCGTAGGCCGCCTTGACCGCCGCGCGGGCTTCCACATCGTCCGCCGGGCAGAGCACGACCATGCCGGGGATGGAGCGCATCAGCGCGAAATCCTCGCAGCACTGGTGGGAAGCGCCGTCCTCGCCGACGGAAATGCCGCCGTGCGTCGCGCCGATTTTCACGTTCAGGTGGGGATAGCCGACGGAGTTGCGCACCTGCTCGAACGCGCGCCCCGCCGCGAACATCGCAAACGAGGAAGCGAACGGAACCAGCCCCATCGTGGACAGACC
Organism: uncultured Clostridia bacterium; assembly: GCA_934630975.1. Lineage (GTDB taxonomy): Bacteria > Bacillota > Clostridia > Christensenellales > Aristaeellaceae > Ventricola. Next base: position 17,482 of record CAKTXH010000027.1, read on the forward strand.
CGCCGCAACGGCGACCATGTTCGCCTCCGCAATGCCGCAGTCAAAATGACGATCCGGGAAAACCTTGCGGAACATGCCCGTCTTCGTAGCGGCGGCGAGGTCGGCGTCCAGCACGACGAGGTTGCTATGTTCGCTGCCCAGCTCGACCAGCGCCTTGCCATAGCTCTCGCGGGTCGCGATCTTCTTCACTTCGCTCATGTTCACGCCTCCAATTCCGCCATCGCGGCGCGCAGCTCGCTCATGGCCACTTCATATTCCGCATCGTTGGGCGCTTTGCCGTGCCAATCGACGTTGTTTTCCATGTAGCTGACGCCCTTGCCCTTGGTGGTATGCATCAGGATGGCCGTCGGCCTGCCCGTGCAGGCGCGGAACGCGGCAAACGCGTTTTCAATCTGGTCAAAGTCGTGGCCGTCGATGGCAATGACGTTGAAGCCGAACGCCTCCATCTTCGCATCGACCGGCGCGCTGTTCATGACCTTCTCCGTCGGGCCGTCGATCTGCAAACCGTTCAGGTCGATGATCACGCACAGGTTATCCAGCTTATAGTGCGCGGCGAACATGAAGGCTTCCCAAACCTCGCCTTCCTCGATTTCGCCGTCGCCCAGCAGGGTGTAGACGTTGATATCCTCATTCAGGTATTTCGCGCCCTTGGCCATGCCCGCCGCGCAGGAAACGCCCTGCCCGAGCGAACCGGTGCTCATATCCACGCCCGGCACGAGATTCATGTTCGGGTGGCCCTGCAAATAGCTGTCCGCGTGGCGCAGCGTCGGCAGGTCGCTCACCGGGAAGAAGCCGCGGTAGGCCAGCGCGCTGTACAGACCCGGCGCGGTATGGCCCTTGGAGAGCACAAAGCGGTCGCGGCTCTCCATCTTTGGCTGTTTGGGGTCAATGCGCAGCTCCTTGTTATACAGATAGGCGAACATCTCCGCCGCGGAAAGGCTTCCGCCCGGATGGCCCGCCTTTGCGCCGTGCGTCGATTCGATAATTCCCATGCGGATTTGGCAGGCCGCAATCGCGAGCTGCTTCTTTTCCTGATTGGTCATAATACCCTCCCTGATTCTTGTTCCGCCTGTTTTTTAGACACTGGTTTCTATTTTATTTCATTCCCGGCAAATCGTCAAGTATCCGCCGCCCGGTATAACAGCCCCAATCGCCTGTTCCCGGCATATTTTCCCCGAAATGCTTTCCACAGCGCAGGCGCTGATTATCCATCCAGAACCATGATATAGCTTTGCGCGTTCAGCGTCAAGCGGCATTCGCGTTTTTTCCTGTCACTGACCATACTTTTTGAAAAAAGGAAATTCCCTTTCCGGCCGCGAATATACACCCTATCACTTCCCGCTTGGCGGGCGAAAGGAGCAATCATCATGGATCAATTAAGCGAAGGGCTTCGCAAGCTGATTTTGGCCGGTATCGGCGCGGTTGCCGCAACGAAGGAAAAATCCGAAGTGATTCTGGATGAACTGGTGAAAAAGGGCGAGTTGACCGTTGAACAGGGCAAGGTGCTCAACGAGGAACTCAAGCACGATATCAAGGACGCGATTCGCGAAAACGTCACCCTGCACGTCGTCACGCCGGAAGAAACCGAGGACGACGAGGAGGAAGCCGACGAAGAAGAGACCGACGACACCGCCGATTTCGTTCTGGATGCGGTGGATACCCTGACCGACGAGCAGCTTGCCGCGCTTAAGGCGCGCATCGCCGAGCGCGAAAAGGACAGCGCCGACGCGCCGAAAGAAACCGAAGAAAAGACAGAGGAATAACCCATGCCCGTACAACATGAAAACCGAACCGAAAACCGCCAGCGCCTGATGGAAATCGTGGAGGTCGTCCGCCGTCACGAGATCATCAAGGGGCTGACCCCGGAAAAGCTCTGCGCCATCATCGAGGAGCTGGGGCCGACGTTCATCAAGCTCGGCCAGATTCTCTCCATGCGGTCGGATATCCTGCCCAGGGAATACTGCGAGGCGCTCAAAAAACTGCGCAGCAGCGTCGCGCCGATGCCCTACGAGCAGGTCGTTTCCATCGTGGAACGCTCGTATGGCCGCCCGCTGAGCGAGGTCTTCTCCTCCTTTGACGAGCAGGCGCTGGGCAGCGCCTCGATTGCGCAGGCGCACGCCGCCGTGCTCTGCACGGGCGAAAGCGTCGTCGTCAAGGTGCAGCGCGAGGGCATCCACGACGTGATGAGCCGCGATATCATGCTGCTCAAAAACGCCTGCAAGATACTCAAATACACGCCCGCCAGCGGCCTGGTCGATTTCAATCAGGTGCTCGATGAAATGTGGGTCGTCGCGCAGGAGGAAATGAATTTCCAGACCGAAGCGGCCAACCTCGAGCGTTTCCGCGCCCTCAATGCGGATGTGGCGTTCGTCACCTCCCCGATTCTCTACCGCGAATTCACCACGACGCGCGTGCTGGTGATGGAGCGCATCGACGGCGCTGCCATCGACGACCGCGACGCACTGCTTGCCGGCGGCTACGACCCGGCGGAAATCGGCGCCAAGCTGGCGGATAACTACGTTCGGCAGATCATGGAGGACGGGTTCTTCCACGCCGATCCGCATCCAGGCAACCTGCGGGTGCGCGACGGCAAAATCGTCTGGCTGGATATGGGCATGATGGGCACGCTGACCGAGCGGGAGCGCAAGCTCGTCGGCCAGGCCGTCAGCGGCGTGGCGCGCGGCGACGTCGGGCTTTGCCGCGACGCGGTGATGGGGCTGGGCGAATTCCGCGGCAAGGCGGATAAGCGCCAGCTCTACCGCGACATCGAGGATCTGCTGGATCAATACGGCTCGGCCGATCTGGGCAGCATGGATCTGGCGAAGGTCTTCGAGGATTTGACCGACGTGATGAAGCGCAACGGCATTTCCATGCCGAGCAGCCTGACGATGCTCGCGCGCGGCCTGGCAACCATCGAAGGCGTCGTCGCCGACCTCAGCCCGGAGATCAACGTGATGAACGTCGTCACCGCGCGGCTGGGCAACCAGCTCTTCCGCGATATCGACTGGCGCGGGGAAATCGTCAAGGATGCGCAGGCGGTCTACGCCAGCGCGCACAAATCGCTGGAAATTCCCTCGCTGATGGCCGATATTCTGCGCACCGGGCTGAAAGGCGAAGCCAACTTGGGCATCGAGCACCACGCGGGCGCCGATATCGCGCGCCTTGCACAGGATATCGTCTTCAAGCTCTGCGCCGCGCTCGTCGCCGCCGCACTGCTCGTCTGCGGCGCGCTGCTACGCGACGTCGCCCCGCTGGCAGGCAGCCTTTCGTGGTTCTCCGTCGCCTGCTTTGCCCTCAGCGCCGCCCTGCTCGGGTGGGCGTTCGTGTGGAAGGATCAAAAAAAATAACGCGCCGGAGCTTTTTCCGCGCGGCATACAAACGCCCATGCCGCTGAAACCGGCATGGGTTTCGTTTTATTTGGGTTCTTCCATCATCGCACATTCGACCCGGCTGAGGCTTTGCGCCGCCTGTTCGCAGAAAGCGTTCAGCCCGCTCTGGCGCGCTTCCTCCGGCAGGGCGACGTATTCCTTGAGGAGCGTCACCATGCCGCCCGCTTCGCTTTGCAGGCGGCCAAAGCGCTTCTGCTCGTCGTCCAGCGCAATGCGCAGCATATCGCAGCGCGCGCCGAGCCTGTCCGCTTTGCGCTGTGCGTCGCCGTTACCATCCGGCTGCGCCATCGCCCGCGCCAGCAGATAATCCAGCGATTCAAAGAGCTGCCCAATCTGCGCGTCGCCGCTCTCCTGCGCGCGGTTTTTGAGCCGCGCCAAGTCCGCGCCGCCTTCCTCCTGCGCGTAGGGGCTGACGAACGCGCGCCCCTGCTCGCTCAGGCGCTCCATCACGCGGCGGACGACCTCCGGCTTCGTCCGCACGGTGGAGCGGTATTTGTTCTGGTAGCGGAGCATCCGCGTTCTATCCCCGCCAGCCAGTTGGCGCACACAGGCGCGCACACTCACGCCCTGCGCCTTTGCGGTGAGCACCTGCTCAACCAGCCGCTCGACCTCCTCCTGCGAAAAGGTTTCAAACGGCGTTGCCCGCGCGCCGTTTTCTCCCTGACCCGTGCGCACCTGCGCGTAATAAAAATTACGGATGCTGTTGGGCTTGCGCCCGAGCTGGCGGCTCATGCGCTCAAATACGCTGCGCAGAGACTCGCCGCTCTGCTCCGCCGCCTCGACGCTCTGCTGCAAAGCGTCGATCTCCTGTTTCTGCCAGCCGCCGTGCGGCCCGCGTATGGGCCGTGCCGCCTGCAAAGTGACCTCCATTCTGCCTGTCCCCTCCTTTTTGTTTTTCGCGCGTCCGCGCAGAGATAGGGTTCACATGGATGCAGTATTTTATACGGCACGCGGCTTCACCCGTTCCCCGTCAGGGCCGTCCGTCTCTTCGTTTGTCGCTATCAGTGTATGAACAACCGCGCTCCCGCATGACGCGACCCATTGCCTAAGCGGCAAATTTGCGATATAATATCAAATATATGGGATTCGGGAAGAAAAACCTTGCCCGGCTCGTTTTTGTTTTTAGAAGATTTTTCCCCATCGGAGGACAGCATGAAAAAACTGATTGGTCTGCTCGCCCTGCTGACGCTTTCGCTCTTCTGCCTGACGGCGCTGGGCGAAACGAATACGCAGGTCAAACATTATCTGATGCTCGGCGAGGACGGCTACGCGGATCAAGTGACGGACGACGCGCGGACGGATACCATCGTGCTCGTATCGCTGGATACGAAATACAACCGCGTCATTCTCACCTCGATTCTGCGCGACAGCAAAATCAACAACCCGCGCGGCAACGAGACGAAAATCAACCTGCTCTATAAAAACCACGGGTTCGACGGCATCATCTCCTGTCTGGAACACGAGCTGGATATCGAAATCGAGGGCGCGATTCTGGTCAACTTTGAAAACGTAAAGCCGGTCATCGACGCGCTGGGCGGCGTGGATATCGAGATCGACCAGAACGAATATCTGGCCATCCGCAGTATTCTTCTGGGCAAAGACCCGAACATGCCGGAAGGCCCCGGTCTGGTGCACATGACCGGGCGCATCGCGCTGGCCTACATGCGCGCGCGCGCAACCGGTTCGGGCGGCGACTTCGCCCGAACCGAGCGCCAGCGGAAGGTCGTCAGCCAGTTGTTTGACAAATGCCGCAGTCTGTCCCTGCTGGAGCTGGTCGGGCTGTATAACGACGTTTCCTCCGGCATGAAGATGAGCCTTTCGGCGATGGATATCCTCAGCGCGCTTTCGCAGGGCTATACCCTGATGACCTCCGGCGCGGATTTCGTGGAATTCCGCATCCCGCAGGATGGCACGTATTCCTACGGCAAGCTCGGCACGTCCTCCGTGCTGGACGTGCGCTGGAGCACCAACAAAACCCGCTTTCATGCGCTGCTGGATAACGAGCAGTAACACAAGGAGCTAAACCATGTTGAAACACTTTACCGCCGCGCTCGCGGCGCTTTCCCTTCTCCTTCCCCTCCCGGCGCTCGGCGAATCGCTCGATCTCTCCCAGCTCGGCAACATCGAGGAAGCCGAACAATGGCAGGAACTCGCGTGGTACCAGCGCGGGGACGGCAGCGATTGGCGCAGGCAGGACGACGGTTCCGTCATCGTCACCCTTTCCGCGACGGGCGACGTGACCATCGGCGGGGATACGCGCAAGAGCGGCAAGAGCATCTTTGATAAACAGCTCGAACAGGAGCCGCTCGGGCTGGATTTCCCGCTCTCCAACGTCAAAAGCATTTTCGAGGCCGACGATCTGACGCTCGTTAACTTCGAGGGCACGCTGACCAACACCAAGAGCGCCACGAAAAACACGTATTCCTTCGCCGCGCCGCCGGAATACGTGCAGGTGCTGACCTCTGCGAGCGTCGAAGCCGTCAGTCTGGAAAACAATCACGTGATGGATCACGGCAAGGCCGGTTATCAGGATACCTGCGACACGCTGGCCGCCGCGGGCATCACGTACAGCGGCCACCTCGGCGCGTCCACGTTCACGACGGACACGGGCGTGAAGATCGGCATGCTGGCCTATCAGACCTTCAACGGCAATTACAAAAACATTTACGCTTCCATCGAGGGCGACATCAAGGCGCTGCGCGACGAAGGATGCGCGCTGGTCATCGTCTCCTACCACTGGGGCGACGAAAAGGATTACGTGCCCAACGAGCGTCAGGTGCCGCTCGGGCGCGCAACCATTGACGCGGGCGCGGATCTGGTCATCGGCCACCACAGCCACCGCATGAACCCGATCGAGGTTTACAAGGGCAAATACATCTGCTACTCGCTGGGCAATTTCTCGTTTGCGGGCAACAGCAAGCCGGAGGATATGGATACCTACATCTTCCAGCAGCGTTTCCGCGTCTACCCGGATGGCACGGTGGAAAACGCGGATATGCGCATCATCCCCTGCTCGATCTCCTCGCAGGAGACGGTCAACGACTTCAAGCCCACGCCAAAGGACGCGGACGGCGCGGCGGCGCTGCTTGCGCGGCTGGACACGCTGAACGCCCAGTTCGAAAAAGCCTTCTCCAAGACCGGCGTGGTCGCCGTTTCGCCGTACTCGACGACGTGGAAATACGCCTACTGAACCGCATACAAACAGGCGCGCGATGTACGCTCCCTCCCCGGGAGAACGCCCATCGCGCGCCTGTTTTTTTATATGCCCATGATCTCGTCCAATGCCGCGCTCAGCGCAGCCGCCGTCTGGCTGTCCTGAACCAGATTGGAGTCGCCGTCATCCAGCGTGTACAGGATGATGAACGTGCCTTCGCCCATCCGGCTTGTAATATCATCATATTGCTGCATAAAGACATACAGCATGCCGAATAGCTGCGCGTCGTCAACGCCCGACCACAGCGTAAACTCCTGAAGGCCCTTTGCGTTTTCGCCGATAATGCCCAGCTTGCCTTCGGACATGTCTATGTTCATAAAGATGAACGTACCGTATTCGCCCGTCGTTTCCCGAATCGACTGCAAAAGGCTCGAATACTCCTCGCCACTCGCCGGTATGCTGTAATCGCTGTCCCCCAAGAAGCTGTCATCCTCCAGCACGAGCTTGACAAACTCATACCCCGGCTCTGCGCTCGCAACCGCCATTGCGAAAATCATCATCCATACCGCCGCAAATACGCATACCCACTTTTTCATTCTTTTTTCCTTCCTTTCGTCTTTCCCAAAAAACTCGTTCTGCGTTTCATCACGTTCAGCCGTGATTCTCGCCCCTCCTTTAAGCCGAGCATACCATAGTTCATGGGCAAAATCACGCCATGTTTCTTTTACATCGGATGATAATTCGCCAAAATCATGTCAAATCCACGCTATTTTTGCGGTTTTTCAGTTCAAACCCCGTATCGCCGCGCCATTTTCAGAAAATTTCGATCAACCTACGTCTTCGCTTCCAAAATCAAAAAATCGCCCTCCGAAGAGAGCGAATTTCATCTGGTTTGCAGCGGAATATAGACTTTAAAGCAGACCGCGTTTCCGTTATCATCCGTGCCGCGGAGCATCCAGCCGTCGCCAATGCTCTGTTTATCCGCGGTGCAGCCGTAGCTGATCCGCCGAAACTCCCGCCCGCCGATATAGCTGGGCTTGCCGCCGTTTTTCTCGCCGAAAACATCCACGGTTTGAGCGTATATATCCGTTTTGCCGTTTTTGTAAAAGCGCACGCGCGTCAGCTCATCAATCGTCACGCCGACGCCGTTTTCCTCCCTGAAAAAGAGATTGTATTCCCAAACCGGCGTGGATTCCGCCGTCTGCTGCTTGATGGCGACGGGCAGTTCCGCCTTGGTGTAAATGCGGACATACGCCTGATCGGGCATGTTGGCCGCTTCCTGCTGAAACCAATCCACCGTATAGCCGCCCTTTTCATGGCCGACGGACGGCAGGAGGATCAGCCCCAGCACAAACAGCACCGCCGCAACAGCCATCAGCCACGGGCGCAGGCGGAATTTTTTCTTTGCTTCGGGCTGCTGTGCCCGGGTTTCGGTTTCCATCTCCTGTTTGGGGGCTTCGGTTTCTGCCTGAGCGGGCGGCAGTTCTTCCGCCTGCGCAAATTCCAGCCCCAGCAGTTCCGAAAGCCGCACCAGCGTCTGGTAATCCGGCTCGGTTTTCCCGTTTTCCCAGTTGGAAACCGTCTGACGGCTGACAAAAAGCGTCTGCGCAAGCTGTTCCTGCGTCAGCCCCTTTTCGCGGCGCGCCTGCCGGATTTTTTCGCCGAGGCTCTGCATTACGGATTTGTCTCCTGCGAAAAGCGCACCAGCGTCGTGAAGGAGAGCGCATTGCCGTTCGCATCCGTACCCTTGAGCATCACGCCAACGCTGTCAAGCGCCTGATACGCGGCCGCGCCTTCATAGATCATCGGCTCGCCGCCCTTGCGCATTTCGCCGAAACCGAAGGCCGAGGTCGGCAGAGCCACCTGTCTCTGCTGTTCGCCCTGATAGAAGTAAACCTCCGTCACGCTTTCCGGCACAAAGGCCACGTCGCTCTCGTTTTGCATGGAAACGTTGTAAAACCAGCCCTTCCCGCCCTGAAAGAACGCATCCTGCGTAATCGCCGCGGGGTTCTGCTCCGGCGTCAGGCGGATAAACGCCTGATTTTCCTGCGGCTCGGCCTCGCCGGTGAAATCTTCCGGCGTCAGCTCCGGCTTGATTTCGCCGGAAAATGGAATATACAGCTTGAAGGTCAGCTCGTTTCCGTTGTCGTCCTTTCCCTCGACGGCCACGCCGTAGCCGATCCCGCCGTCCGCCGGGCGGTCGGTGGCATAGCTGGTCATGCCGCCCGCCTCCAGCCGCGTCGAATACCAATACCACTCGATCTCGTTCGCCGTCATCTCTGTGGTCTGCATCGGCAGTTTTTCGTTGTTAAAATACACCTCGGTGACCTTTTCCATCGTGAAGGACACGCCGTTCGTCTCCTGCGCGACAAGGAGGATGCTCCACACATACGGCTTCTCCTCGTTCTCGCTCTCCGTGAGCATCAGCGGCTTTTCCGCCGTGGTCAGCGCAATATACGCCTGCCCCTCGACGGGCTGCGCGTCCGGCTGCTGAAACCAGTCCCACGAATACTTGCCGTTTTGCGGAATCGGCGTTTCCTGCGCGGCGGCCTCGGCAGTCGTGCCCGCGTGGCGGCTCTTGTAAATCGGGTAAACCGTCATCACCAGAATCGCGATGAACGCGACCAACGCCGCGGCGGCCAAAATGCGCTTGTGCAGCGGGGTGGGCTTCGGCGGCTGAACGGGGATTTCCAGCAGGGCGCAGAGCGCCTCGCGCTGTTCCTGCGTCGGCTCGGCGCGCCCGTTTTCCCAATGGGAAACCATCTGGCGCGAAACGCCCAACGCCTGAGCCACCTGCTCCTGCGTCAAGTTTTTCGCTTTTCTCGCGGCAATGACCCGCTCGGAAAATGTCGGCATATTTCAACGTTCCTTCTGCGTTTTATTTTAAATTTGATGCCACTATTATACCAATTTTACAAACGCAGTTCAACCCTGTACCCCCCCCCGGGTAAATTTTTACTCCCTTTTTTATAATGTTATCATTGTCATTTTTCTGTTCGTTTCAGGGTGAAAAAATCCGCACCCCTTTATCGGGATGCGGATAAAAGAAGCTTTTGCGCTTTACGCGTTCTTGCTCTTGATATACTCGTCGATGGCCTTCGCGGCATGCTTGCCCGCGCCCATCGCGAGGATAACGGTCGCCGCGCCGGTGACCGCGTCGCCGCCGGCGTACACGCCTTCGCGGCTGGTCAGGCCGTCGTCGCCGTTGGTGATGATGCAGCCATGCTTATTGGTTTCAAGACCCGGCGTGGTATGGCGGATAAGCGGGTTCGGGCTAGTGCCGATGGACATGATCATCGTGTCCACATCCAGCACGAATTCGCTGCCTTCCTTCACAATCGGGCGGCGGCGGCCGGAAGCGTCCGGCTCGCCCAGCTCCATCTCTACGCAGCGCATGCCGCAGACCTCGCCGTTCTCGTTGCCCAGCACTTCGACCGGGTTGGTGAGGGTCTTGAAGATGATGCCCTCTTCCTCGGCATGCTCAACCTCTTCCTTACGGGCGGGAAGCTCTTCCATGCCGCGGCGGTAGACGATGTAAACCTCTTCCGCGCCGAGACGCTTGGCCGAGCGCGCCGCGTCCATCGCGACGTTGCCGCCGCCGACGACGGCGACCTTGCCGCTGTGCTTGATCGGGGTCTTGCTGTCCTCGCGATACGCCTTCATCAGGTTGATGCGGGTCAGATACTCGTTGGCGGAGTACACGCCCTTGAGGCTCTCGCCCGGGATGCCCATGAAGCGCGGCAGGCCCGCGCCGGAAGCAACGTAGACAGCCTCGAAGCCCATCTCAAACAGCTCGTCGATGGTCAGCACCTTGCCGATGACCATGTTCGTTTCGATATCCACGCCCATCGCTTTCAGGCC
>CAKTXH010000028.1 GCA_934630975.1 uncultured Clostridia bacterium
TTGCCATTGCGGATCTCGACGACTTCCTCAATCGGCACGGTGACTTCCTGAATCAGGTCGCCCATGCCGTTGTTTTCCACCGTCTTGACGAGATCGTTGGCGACTTTGTTTTCATAACCCGAATAGGTATGCACAACATACCAAAGGGCCTTCTCGTCCGCCATGTTAACCCTCCTGTGGTCAGGTCTTACAGCTCAATGAGCTTCTTGACCAGGAACGAGGAACCGGTATCCAGCAGACCGACGACAATCGCCAGCACCACGACAAACGCGATGACGACGATAGAGTAATTGATGAGATCCTTCTTGGACGGCCACGCGACCTTCTTCAGTTCGGCGACCATGTTCTTGAACGCATCGGAAATGCGGCCAGGCAGGGCGACGATCCAATTCTTCGCGCGGGTGAAGAAACCGGGTTTTTCGGTTTTCTTCGCGCCTTTGGTTTCAGACATCTCTTTCACATCCTTGTCCGTCTTGTCGCGTGAATTAGCGGGTTTCCTTATGAACCGTGTGCTTCTTGCAGAAACGGCAGTACTTGCTCATTTCGATACGGTCCGGGTTGTTGCGCTTATTCTTCATCGTGTTGTAATTACGTTGCTTGCACTCCGTGCAGGCCAGCGTGATCTTCACGCGCACACCAGCAGCAGCCATACAAGACACCTCCTTCTCAAAAAGCGGACTTCTTCAGTCCGTCAAACATGCTTGCATATTGTACACCCGGCGGCCATGCTTGTCAACCGTTTTTTGCAAGTTTTTTTGAATACTTCTGGTCTCCTTCCGTTTTCTCCCGTTTTCTTCGTTTTTCTCCGTTTTTCAATCCGCAGGCTCAAAAAAATTCAGATAAAACAAGCCCCGGCGCATCCCGCCGAGGCTCGTTTGGGTCATTCCGTTTTTGCGCCCGCGCCGAGCGCGTACATCGTCTGCTCGTCCGCCTGCGCGATGATCATATACACTGTTCCGCCGTCCTGCGCGCAGAGCATCGCGCCTTCGCCGCCGAGCGCGTATACCGCGTCCAGCCCGCCGATGGCGAAGCCCGTGACCAGCTGCGCCTGCCAGCCCTCCGCCTTCATCCGCTCGATGTAGGCCGCCGGGCTGGCGGTGATCGCCTGCGCCCGCGCGCCGTCCGCCAGCAGGTATATCCGCGTCAGCACGTCGCACGTTCTGCCGCCCATTCGGACGCTTTCGCGTCTCTCGCTTTCCAGCTCGCCGCCCGTCAGCGCCAAAACCTTCGCCGCCTCCGCGCTCTGCGTCTGCGCGTCGCCTGTTCTGTCCGCCAGCTGATAGACCATCGTGCCGTAAAACACCGCGCACAGAATCAGCGCGCAGACCGCGCCCAAAAGCGTCACCAGCGCGCCGATAAAACGATTTTTCTTTCTTTTTCCGCTCATTTCTCGCCTTCGCCCGCGATATAATCGACAAACTGCCTCGCGATTCGCGGGGAGCATCCGTTGTGGCTCACCGTCCACGCGCGGGCGCGCGGCATCAGCTTCTCCCAGTCGTATTTCACCCCGCGCGCATCCAGCAGCGCGCGGCAGATCGTGAAGTATTCCTCCTGCGTCGGCGCGGAAAACGTCAGCCGCAGGTCAAAGCGATCCGCCAGAGAGAATTTTTCCTCCAGCGTGTCGCGTTCGTTCACGTCGTCCTGCCGCTCGGAGAAACGCTGGCGCACGATGTTGCGGCGGTTGCTCGTCGCGTAAACGACGACGTTCGCCGGGCGCGCCTCCAACCCGCCCTCCAGAACCGTTTTGAGCGCCGTGTATTCCGGGCAGGAATCGTTAAACGCCAGATCGTCCACAAACACGATGAACTTGCCCGGCTGTTCGCGCAGGATGGCGAAAATCGTCGGCAGGTTCGTCAGCTGCGCCAGCGGCACCTCGACGATGCGCAGCCCTTCCAGCCAGAAGCTGCCCAGCAGCGCCTTGACCGTCGCGGATTTGCCCGTGCCCTTGTCGCCGTAGAGCAGGATGTTGCAGGCCTGCCGCCCGTCCAGCAGCCGCCGCGTGTTTTCCACCAGCGCGCCGCGCTCCCGCTCGTAGAGCACCATGTCTTCCAGCCGAACCGGGTCGGGCTGGCGAATGCCGCGCAGGCCGAGCGGGTATTTTTCGCTCTCGCCGACCCACGTGCTGCCGGGGCAGCGGGCGAACAGCCCCGTCCCCTGCTTCCTGAAAAACGCCGCGACACGCGATACGCCCTCACGGCTGAGCATCTGGCGGCTCAGCCGCGGGTCGCTCAGCTCGCTGCCCAGCGTCGGCTCCCAGACCGGCAGGCGCGCCGCCGTTTCGCCGCTCATGCCCGCGCGCTCGCACAAAAGCAGGAACATCGCCGGTTCAATCGCCGTCAGCCGCCCCAGCGCGTCCAGGTCGTTCGCCATCGCGTTGGTCAGGCTGTACGGCAGAACGTCCATCCGCGCGCAGAGCAGCGCCGCCGGGCTTTCCTCAAACAGCACGGCCTCCAGCGCCTCGCGCGCAAAGCCGCCGCGCCCGTGCGCCGCCGCATCCAGCCACGCGTCGTAAGCGCGGCAGTAAGCCGCCGTCAGCGCCGCCTCGTCGGCCTTGTCTTTCGCACATTCGCGGCATAGAGCGACCAGCGCCGCCACCGCCCTGTTTTGGAGCGTGTGGCGCAGCGCCGTCATGCAGTTCAGATCGAGCAAAAGCCCGCGAAGCTGTCCGATGTCCATAGCGTTTTTTTACATCCTCTCCGGCGCTTCCACACCGATCAGGTACAGCCCGGTCTTGATCACGTCGCGGACGGCGCGGGTCAGGTTCACGCGCGCCGCCGTGCCCGCCGGGTCGCTCTCGTCCATGATGCGGTGCTCAAAGTAATACTTGTTGTATGCCTGCGCCAGCTGGGTCGTGTGGCGGGTGATCAGCGACGGCTCGCTCTGCTCCATCGCCTTGCGCACCACCTGCGGGAAGTGCGAAATCAGCATCAGCACATCCTGCGCCTCGTCGTCGGTGATCACGCTGTAATCCGGCTCGGCGTCGGCGAACGCCTCCGCCTTGCGCAGCACCGAGCAGCAGCGCGCGTGCGTATACTGCACATACGGGCCGGTCTCGCCGTCAAAGTTGAGCGCGCGCTCCCAGCGGAAGTCGATATCCTTGTTGCGGTCGTTGTGCAGGTCGAAGTAGACCACCGCGCCCACGCCGACCTGGCGCGCCACCTCGTCCTTGTTGGGCAGGTTCGGGCTTTTCTCCTCGATGATCTCGCGCGCCTTTTCGACCGCCTTGTTCAGCAGGTCTTCCAGATAGACGACGTAGCCCTCGCGGGTGGACAGCGCGCGTCCTTCGTAGCTGACCATGCCGAAGGAGACGTGCTCCATGCCCTTGTACCAGTCGTGCCCCATCAGCTCGATGATCTTGAACAGCTGCTTGAAGTGCAGGTTCTGCTGATAGGCCACCACGTACAGGCACTTGTCGAAGTGATACGTGTTGTGGCGGTAGAACGCCGCGGCCAGATCGCGGGTGATGTAGAGCGTCGCGCCGTCGCTGCGCAGGATCAGGGCCGGCGGCATGCCGTAGGCTTCCAGATCGACGACCTGCGCGCCCTGCGACTCGATCAGCAGACCCTTTTCGCGCAGCTCCTCGACGACCGGCGCCATCTTGTCGTTGTAGAAGCTCTCGCCCGCGTAGGAATCGAACGACACGCCCAGCAGATCGTACACGCGCTGGGTGTCCTTGAGCGTGACTTCCTTGAACCACGTGAAGATTTCCATCGCTTCCGGGTCGCCGTCTTCGATCTTCTTGAACCACGCGCGGCCCTCGTCTTCCAGCTCGGGGTGCTGCTCCGCCTCGTGGTGGAAACGGACGTACAGATCGACCATCGCCTGCACGCCGCCCTTTTCGACCTCCTCGCGGTTGCCCCACTTCTTGTAGGCGCAGATCATCTTGCCGAACTGGGTGCCCCAGTCGCCCAGATGGTTGATGCCCACGGTCGTATAGCCGTTGAAATCGTAGATGCGCTTGAGGCTGTTGCCGATCATCGTCGTGGACAGGTGGCCGATGTGGAAGCGCTTAGCGATGTTGATGGAGGAGTAATCCAGGCAGACCGTCTTGCCCTTGCCGATCTCGCTGGAACCCCAGCGCCCCGGATTCTTCAGCACCGCCTCCACGATATCGCGCGCCAGCCCGCCGCGGCGGAGGAACACGTTCAGATAGCCGCCGACGACCTCCACGCGGTCGATCTCCTCGCAGGCGACCTTTTCGGCCAGCTTGCCCGCGATCATCTGCGGCGCACAGCGCATCACCTTGGAAAGGCGGAAGCACGGCAGCGCGTAATCGCCCATCTTTTTATCCGGCGGGGTTTCGATCATCGCGCAGATTTCCTGCCCGGTGAGCGCGCAGTTTTCAAAGCTCTGCTGAGCGGCCTGCGCGATATATTCCGCAACCTTGAGTTTCATATCCATATATCCGTTTCTCCTTCATCATCCGTCTGAGCGGGGGGATTTTGGCTTGACGTTTACGTTTTATTGTAACAGATGCAAGGCCAAAACACAAGGGCGCGCCCCGCGCGCATCCGTCAACTTTTTGCAATTTTCCGGTTGACAGCAGCCGTGCCGCATGGTACACTGTTTGTCGTCAACTGCATTTTCATTTTAAGTTTACAGAAGGAAGGTTTCCCGCCATGTCCGAAAACGCCGCTTCTTCCCGCCGCACGGCGACGCGCAGCCTCGTGCTCTGCGCCCTGATGGCCGCGCTGACCGCGATTTGCTCCCAGATTCAGATTCCCCTGCCGATGATCCCGATTAACCTCGCGCTCTTCGCCGTGCACCTGAGCGGCGCGCTGCTGGGCTGGAAATACGGCGCGCTGTCGATGGTCGTCTATGCGCTGCTGGGCGTGATCGGCGTGCCGGTGTTCGCGGGCTTCGGCAGCGGCCCCGCGGTGCTCTTCGGCAAGACGGGCGGCTATATTCTGGGCTATATCCTCTGCGCGCTGATCGTCGGCGCGCTCTCCCGCAAGTTTGAATTCAATTTCAAAACCCTCTGCCTGTCTATGGTGCTTGGTGTGGCCGTCTGCTATGCGTTCGGCACGATCTGGTTCATGGTGCTCACCGGCATGAACCTCGCCACCAGCATGAGCTACTGCGTCATTCCCTTCCTCCCCGGCGACGTGGTGAAGATTCTGCTCGCCGCCTTCCTCGCGCTGCGTCTGCGTAAGCCCCTCGCCGCGCAGGGTTTCGCCGCGTAAAGTTTGTTTAAGCCGCCGCGAAGCGAAGAAGGGAGTCTGAGGGATGAAATCCCTCAGGCAGGTTCGGGCGGCAGCCCGATATCCCCCTGTCGTAAAACAGAAGTTTCAGAGCAGATTGCGAAGCAATCTACGATTGAAACGTCTTCAAACCGCAAAACAGCCGCCCGCTCAGCAAAAAACTGAGCAGGCGGCATTTTATTTCTTTATCACTGCCACGGCGCACGGCACGCGCCCTTCAAAGAACGCGTATTCAACGTTTTCATACCCCGCCGCCTTGAAAAACGCCTTGTAGGTATCCAGCGTAAACGCGCGCTTGAAATCCGCGCCCGCCTGCCCGACGACGGTTGCAAAGCCGCTGGTCTGCCCTTTTTCGTTCTGGTTCATGTAGGTCGGAATGACGATTTTCCCGCCCCTGCGGCATACGCGGTCAAGCTCCGCCAGCGCCCGAAGCGGCTCATCCAGCAGGTGAATCACGTTGGCGGCGACCACCGCGTCGAACCGCCCGTCCGGCTCGTTGATTTGCAGAATGTTTTCCCGCTTGAACGTGACGTTGCCTTTCCCGGCGCACTTCTTTTTCGCCTTTTCCAGCATCTTTCCGGAAAAATCCGTCGCGACCAGCGCTTTGCATTGAGCCGCGATCCCCTCGGTCAGCAGCCCCGTTCCGCAGGCACATTCAAGCACCTCGTCCTTAGGCGAAATCTGCGTCTCCACATACGCACGCAGCGCCTTGTGCGTCCTCTTGTTCCAAACGTTGGCAAACAGGTCGTAGACCCCGGCGACGTGATCCCAGAACATGCGGCGTTCCTCCTTGTCTTACAGCATCAGCACGCCCGAGCAGTAGGAGAGCGGCTCAAACCGCATCTGCGGGAAGTGCGCTTGCAGTTCATCGACAACGAAGTAGATCTCGTCGCCGTCCCAGTCGTCCCCCGCGTCGGCCTTGCAGGCTTCGAGCTGCACGCGTTTGCCAAACATCACGTCGCCGATGTAGATCGTGCCGCCGTCGCTGAGCAGCGAACGCAGGTCTTCAATAAAGCCGACCTTTTCTTCATCCGTCAGGTGGTGCAGCGAATAGGTCGCGATAATCGCGTCGTATCGGTTCCGCCTCACCTCGGCCACCAGTCCCTTGGCAAAATCGCCCTGATAGAGCTTGGCTTCCGGCATTTTGGCCTTGGCCAGCTCGATCATCCGCAGGGAAAAATCCTGCCCGTATACCGTGCAACCATGCTCGTAGAGCTTCTGCGTCAGCGTCCCCGTGCCGAAGCCGATATCCAGTACGGTTTGACAGCCCTTCGCCAGCACATCGTTGTAAATCGCGTTCAGCACCCGCTTGTAGCCCGCAAACGGGTACGTGTTCCCCTCGTCGGACAGCCCGACGCTTCTGTCGTAGCCGTCCGCCCACAAATTAAACCCCTGTTGATCCAGCATATCTGTTCCCCCTCAAAATTGTTTTTTCACCATCGCCGAATAATGGTCGTATTGCCGAAATCCGTAGCGCGCGTACCCGCTCAAATCAGCCTCTCATGCTCCAGCATCGTCCCCGTGTCGAACGTATCAAAGCAAACGGTTCGTTCGCTTCCATCACCCTGCGTATAAGTGAACAGTACGATATAGCCGTCGTCCTCTTCCGTCAGGGTCGGCTGCCGCTCGCCGTAGTTCCATACATAGTCGTCAAACTCATTCCAATTCTCTATGTCGTCGATTTGATTCGTGATTAAAACGCCCATCCGGCCATATTGCGGGCTGATGAATCCGTAAGCCGTATATCTCCCGCTTTCGGATCGACAGAGCCGTACAATCGCATCCTGACGGTCTGTTTCCACCCTGTCCTCATAAGACCGCGCATGTTCCAGCCCAATTTTCTGAGCAATCCTTTCCATCTCCGTTTGCCGAAGGTATGCTTCCTCAAGTTTTTGTTCAGTCGGCAAATCGGTTTCTTCGGCAAACGCCGCATACCCGGCGACAACGCACGCCGCCAACGCCAGCAAAAACACGACGCCCTTTTTCATCGCTTCGTTCTCCTTCGTTTTTTCATGCCCGCCGCATATAGAGCAGCGGGTACGGGCCGCCCTGCTCGTCCGTCTCCGTCCGCATATAGGTTTCAAAGCCCATATGCCGGTAAAAACCGACCGCCTGCGGGTTCTGCTCGTTGACGGTCAGCTCCCGCACGCCATAGTGCGCGACGCCGTATTCGAGCATCCGTCTTCCAAGCCCCGCGCCGCGAATCCGCTCAATCTCCGCGTCCGAAAGGAACGTGTGCGTCGCCCGGACGGAGGCTTCCCAAACCGCGGTCAACTGTCGAATCCACTCGGGCGTTCGCTCCTGAACTTCTTCGATCTTCATGCTCAAATCCGTTTCAATCCTTTTTCCGGCTCACAAGGAAGCCGTTTTCGTCCTTCACGATTTCGTATTGCTTCGCCAGCGCGCTTTCCGAGCCGGCGACGCAGTAATCGCATTTCTCCGCGTTGCCGCATGTACCGCAGCGAATCAGCGTCCCGTGAAGCTGCCGCATCGCCCAATAATCGGAATTGCAGAACAGCGGGAGCACGTGCAGCAGGTTATGCTTCTTGGCGAATTCCGCGTTCGGGCACTGCGTGAAGCAGTACCGCGCCGCGCGGTTTTCCCGGTCGTAAGGCTCGGTCACGGTGTGGAAAGCCGCGGAATGCTGCGCGGCCGTCGCGCGCCAAATCGCCGCGCCCTGTTCTTCGCCGTAACGCTCGTTCAGCCACGCCTTGACGGTTTCGCAGAACTGCGGCATGTCGCCCAGCTTCATGTGCTTGATCATGGGTTCTCCTCCGTCCGCCTTTTTTGGGCTTCTCACTTCTTCGCCAGCATGCACAGCCAGTGCTTTTTCGTCTCTCTCCGGCTCTGTATGTCGTTAAAGCCCGCCTTTTCCAGCGCCGCGCGCAGCTCCTCCTCTGTGTAAATGCGCATGCCTTCGATCATCTTCAGCCATTTCTCGTCCGCCGCGTTCGCGCCGTCACTTTCGTTGCAGATCATGAACGTGCCGCCGGGCTTCATCACGCGGTTCACCTCCGCAAAACACGTCTCGATCCCCGGCCAGAAATAGACGGTTTCAAACGCCGATACGCAGTCAAACGTTTCGCTTTCAAACGGCATTGCCGCCGCGTTGCCCTGCACAATATCGCACCGCCCCGCGCGGATGGCCGCGGCGTTCACCCTCCGCGCCTCTTCCACGCTCACTTCGGAATAATCCATGCCCGTCACGTGCCCCTCCGGGCACTTATCCAGCCAGACCGCCGCGTTCGCGCCGCCGCCGCAGCCCGCGTCCAGCGCCTGCGCGTCGGCCTTCGCTTCTAACTGCGCAAAGCCCCAGTCCGCCAGCTTTGCATGGCCGCTGTTCATCATTTTGACCATCAGTTTTCCGCCCAGCCCGCTGGGTTTGCAGGTATTTTGAAAAAAGCTCATGGCTTGCACCTCTTTTCCATGTCTATTGGGCTGCCGCCCAAACCCGCCTGAGGGGATCATCCCCTCAGACTCCTTTCCTCGCTTCGCGTTTATCTTTCGATTGTTTGCGCATACTATCATCTTCGGCAAAAAAAACGGCATTCCTTCCGTTTTGCGAAAGAAACGCCTTTGGGCTATGCATTTCGGCTCAGAACCGAATCTTTTCCGAGCTGATTTTATCCCGTTCCGTAATCGGCCGAATCACGCGGCAAGGTACGCCCGCCGCGACGACTCCGGCGGGGATATCGCGGGTGACGACGCTCCCCGCGCCGATGACCGAGCCTGCGCCAATCGTCACGCCGCCGCAGACCGTGGCATTTGCGCCAATCCAGACGTTATCCTCCACCGTGATGGGCGCGGACGTGCCGATTCCCTGCGCGCGCTGCTCAGGGTCAACCGCATGCCCGGAACAGGCCAGACAAACGCCCGGCGCGATGAACACGCCCGCGCCGATGTGCACCGGGGAGGTATCCAGAATCACGCAGTTGTAGTTGATGACCACCAGTCCGCGCGTATGGATGTTGAAGCCGTAATCGCAATGGAAATCCGGCTCGATGCCCGTCATCGGGGAGCACGTGCCCAAAAGCTGCTGCAAAATTTCGCGGCGCTTTTCCGTTTCGTCCGGCGCGGTCTGGTTATACGCCCAGCAGAGTGTTTTTGCCCGCTTTTGAGCTTCCGCCGGGATGCGCTCGTACCCGCTGGCGTAGCCTTCCGGGCTTTTGATGATATCCAGTACGTCCATAAAATCGCTCCTTCATCTTCCAGACAAAATCGGCGTCCCTTCCTTTTGACGAAAGAAACGCTGATTTCACTTTTCTTTTGACGCCGCCGCTTTCAGAATCAGTTATGTTTCACAAGCTGATCCTCGCTGATATCGCCGTGACGCAGGCAGGCCTGTATATACGTCTCCGCCTCGCCGTTCGGGTTTGCCTCGGCCGTCGCGTTAATCATGTACCATGTGCAGTCAAAATCCGCCAGAATGACGGGCAGCTTTCGCCCGAACTTGGCTTCGATCACGCCGTTCGTCTGCAATTCCTTCGTGATCTCCGTCACCAGCTTCAAAAGCTCCGGCAGTCCGTTCGGGCCGGTTCCGATATACCGCATATTTTCGTCAAAAGCATCGCCGCTTTCGCCGCCGATATCCTGTACGCCTGTGGATTCATACCAGTCAATCAGGGCGTCTGCCATCGGGTTGGGCTCTTCAAATTCGATCACCGGCCATTGCCGGTCATAGCTCCAGAACGCCGGATTCCACCGTTCTTCATCGTCCCCGGATGCGCGAAAGAACGGGTTGACGTTGTGCTCCATTTCCGATTCATTTTTGTAAAGCATTTTGAACTCCGGGATGTTGCTGTAACCCCTGTATTCGTATTCTTCGTTCGGGTAAATGAAAAACATGACGGCGTACTGATCCTCGACCGGCCATTCGTCCAGCACCTCAAGGATTCTGCCTTGCAGCATGTCTTTAAACTCCGCCGTAGAAATCTCTCCCTTCGCCATATTCGCGCATGTCGTCAGCCCAATCATCAAAAGCGCCGCAAACAGCGCCATGCCCTTCTCTTTCTATATTGGGGTCGTCCGCAGCCATTCCTGCCATGTCTCCTTCGGGTAGCAGGTCATCACCCAACTGGATTGGCCGGAAACATTTTGGAGCGGAATCATCGTAACCTGAAGGTCGCCGTATTCCTCCGCGTCCTCTTTGGCCTGATCCTTTTCCAAACTGAAACGAAAACAGATTGCGCGCCGCGCTTCCATATCCATCTTCCGTTTCCACGGAAGCCCTTCCGGCACAGCCGGAGGGATGCGCAAATCCGCACATTCGCCGTACAGCCCGGAAACACCGTCGGCTGTCGTAGCTTCCTTCATCTCAATCGGCACAAACTGCCATTCGTCATGCGCGCCGCGCATTTGCAGCATGGTTTTCGTCGCCCGGAACTCATGCTTCCAGATGCACGGCCCGCTCAGCCAAACGCCCACGCCTTTGGATTTTCCGCCCTGATTCAGAAAACCGATCACATTCTCCTTGTTCCCCTCAAAATACACATAATGGCAGCTTGGGAGATTATAATTGAATCTCGGCGGGACTTTTTCGTTTTCCCGCCGGTTGAGGACGTAGTAAAAGCGATGGATTTCCGCGTCCTCCGGCAGCTCGTCGCCGCCCGCTTCTCCCTGCAAAACCGGCAGGGACAACAGCGGCTCAAGCCCGTCCAGACACGCCTCCGCAAAGACATATTTTCCCCGCATCGTGCGCTTAAACGCTTCGATATCCGAAACATAGCGTTTCCACGGGGCAAGGCTGCTTCTGCGCGGCGCTTTTCCTTCCGTCATGCGCCCGTTCGCCGCCCAGAGATCCGCGCCGTTTGCCGCGTCAATCAGGTTCATGCAGAAATAATCGCTGTCCAGACAGGCCAGCGCCAGCGTCTGGGTTTGCAGCGTTTCGGATAACCGCCGCGCCTTTGCGCCCAACTCCCCAAAGTCGCCGTCGATCAAATCCGAACAGACGGTGATCCACGGGCTGTCTGACATCGTAAAAACGGAAAGCATAATGTCGGCTTCTTCCTCGTTATCAACGGCGGATAAGTCCCGCCCCTCGGTCAGTACCGCGGCAATCTGCGCGAAATCCGGCTCGTTTTCCGTGCGCCTGATTTGGATGTTGGAAAAGCATAATCCCATCGTCTCCGCCTCCTTCTGCCCGCTTTCCATCCAAAAAAGCGGCGCTTTTCCACTCTTGCAGAAAAGCCGCCGCCCCGTTTAATTCAGTTTCTTTTCCTTCTTCACCAGCGGCTTATAGCTGCCGTCCTCCTGCTCGACGCGAACGCGCTTGAGCGTCGCTTCCGTCTGCTCGCGAAACTCCTTGATGTATTGCGCGTAGAGCGCCGAGCGCTCGCGCGTTTCTTCATCGGTCAGGCCGACCTCTTTCTTCTTTTTCGCCAGCTCGTTGATGCGCAGAATTTTTTCCTGTTCCATCTTTTCATAACCTCCGGGTTCACAGATTGCCTGTCAGCATACAACCTTTTTCGGCTTCTGTCAAGGGTCAAAACGGCGCGGGCTGACCAAGCCGCTCGAGCGTGATGCGCTCGTCGAACCACTCGCCCGCCCATTTATGCAGCGCCAGAATCAGCGCGGGCCTGTCCATCTGCATGGCCAGAGGCAGCCGGTCAAACGCGCGCGCCTCGTCCTGCGCTTCGTCCGGCCATTCGCGCACGTCGGCCACATAGCAGAATCCGCCGGTCTCCTTGCCCTTTTCGTCGGTCACGCCGTAGGCGCACAGCGGGTAAACGTCGAACACCGCCTCGCCGATGGCCGCGCCCAGCGCGCTTCTGGCCGCCTCGTCGGCGCTCTGGCCGCGCGTCATCTGCCCTTCGGGCAGCACCCACAACGCGTTGATCGCGTCCCGCCGCAGAATCAGCGCTTCGCCCCGCCGCGCCAGCACGAGCACGTGGTCAAACCCCGCGCGGCGGCGCTTCTCCTCCGCCGCATAGATCGCAACTTGCAAGCTCTCTGTTCCTCCCGTTTTACGCAATCACGCCCGCCAGGTTCCAGCCCGCGTCCATCAGCGTCAGCACGCCGCAGGCGCCCGGCTCGATGCGGCCATAGCCCTTCGCGCCGATGGAATCCGCCGGGGTGCTCGTCGCCATCGGGACGACGGTTTCCGGCGGCATCTTCGCCAGCGTGATCATGTTGTGAATCGCGCGGTGCAGCACCAGCGTCGAACCGGCGATTACGCCGTCCGCCAGCCTTGCCTCGCCGTTTTTGACATAGACGGCCTGCCCGCCGAGGTCATACTGCCCGTCCGGCATGCCCGCCGCCTCCATCGAATCGGAAATCAGCGCCATGCCCTTCGCGCCCTTGCAGAGCGCCGCGATGCGCAGCACGTCCGGGTGCAGGTGCAGCCCGTCGGCGATGACCTGCACGACGATCCGGTCGTCGGCCAGCCCCGCGCCCGGCACGCCGGGCTTGCGGTGGTGCAGCGGGCTTTGCGCGTTGAACAGGTGCGTAATCTGTGTCAAGCCGCGATCCGCCGCCGCGTGAACGTCCTCCGCCGTCGCGCCCGAGTGCGCCGCGCAGGTGACGACGCCCCGCTCTTTGAGATAGGCCACCATGTCCAGCGCGCCCAGCAGTTCCGGCGCGAGGGTCATCATCTTCACGCAGTCTGTCCCCTGCGTCATGGCCTCATACGCCTTAACGCTCGGGTTCATCAGACATTCGCCCAGCTGCGCGCCCTTGTAGGCTTCGCAGAGGAACGGCGCTTCCATGTGCGCGCCGAGCACCGCCGCGCCCTTTTCGCAGGGCTTATCCCGAACGGCCTGAATCGCCCGCAGCGCGCGGTTCGTCGCCTCGATCGGCGCGCTCATCGTCGTGGGCACGAACGCCGCCACGCCGGTTTGAAGCAGCCCTTCGCTCATCCGGCGCACGTCGCTTTCCCCGCGCATGCAGTCCGCGCCCGCGTAAGCGTGAATGTGGATATCCACAAACCCCGGCAGCACATATAGCCCCGCCGCGCTGCGAACCTCCTCGCCCTCGCGCGGCTGCAAATCGCCGATCTGCGCGATTTTTCCGTTTTCCACGCGCACATCGGCGCGCGCAAAGCGGCCGCCGATGAACGCCGTTCCGTTTTTGACCAGCATGGTTTACTCCTCAAGCATCAGCTTGCCCGCCTCGCGGTCGGTCAGAATCACGCAGCAGGGGTGCAGCTGCAAGACCGACGCGGGCACGCGCGGGGTGATCGGCCCGCGGATGGTTTCATACACGGCCTTCGCCTTGTTTTCGCCCGTCGCCACCAGCACGACGCACTTGGCCGCCATGATGTTGCCAATGCCCATCGAAACCGCCTGCCGCGGCACCTCGTCCGCGCTCTTGAAGAAGCGGGCGTTCGCCTCGATGGTGTCCGCCGTCAGCGTGACGACGTGCGTACCGTAGGTGAATTCGTCCGCCGGCTCGTTAAAGCCGATGTGGCCGTTGCGCCCGATGCCCAGAAGCTGAATGTCGATGCCGCCCGCGTCGTGAATCGCCTTGTCGTAAGCCTGCACGTCGGCGGCGCCGTTGCCGCTGGGCAGGTGCACGTTCTCTTCGCGCAGGTTGACCTTGCTGAACAGATGCTCCTGCATGAACGCGTGATAGCTCAGCGGATTCTTGTGGTCGATGCCCACGTATTCGTCCAGATTGAAGGTGCGCACGCGGTCAAAGTCGATCACGCCGCGGTCGTACCACTGCGTCAGCATTTCGTATGCGGGAATTGGGGTCGAGCCGGTCGCCAGACCCAGCACGCTGTCGCCCTTGCGGGTGATCTGCGCGGCGATGAGCACGCCCGCCGCCTCGCAGGCCGCGCGCGCATTTTCGTAGACATGGAATTCCATGAGATCCCTCCTCGGTTATGATTGCTGCCGCCATTATAGCATACTCGACACAAAATTGCATGTTTTTGTGCGAAAATTCACGTTTTGTTTTTCGATTTTTAACCTTTTATACAACTTTTCGTCGAGTCGATTGTCATTTCCGTCTATTTATGTGTTTTAATTTATGTTAATTACGCACAAATCGACATTTCCGCGTCTTTCGCCATCCGTTCCATCTGCGCGCCCAGCGTCTGGGAAAGGCTCTGGCACAGCCGCGCCGCAAAGCCGTTCGCCGGGTCGGCCAGCGCCTTGATGATCGCCTTTTCAATCTCCTCCCGCTGGCGGGAAAGGCCGCGCTTCACCGCCTTATCCGTCACCAGACCGCGCACCAGCAGCGGCAGTTTAGCCTTCGCCAGCGCCTTTTCCATGCCGCTTTTGCCGACCAGCGCCAGCAGAACACCCGCCGCCGCGCCCGCGACCAGGCCGACCGGCCCGGCGCTCACCAGCGCCACGCCGCCGCCCCCGCAGACGCTCGCGCCGACGACCGCCAGCACCACGCCCATCAGCCCGGAAAGAATATCCATGCCCATCGCGTCCAGCAGCGAAAGCCGCACGCCGCAAAGCCCCGCGTCCACCTTCGCCCCGGTCAGGCTCATCCGCTCCGGCGGTACGCCGCAGCGCACGCAAAGCGTCGTCAATTCGTTTTCCAGATTGCGCATCAGCTCGTCCAGCCACGCTTGCAGCTCGTCCTCGATGCGTTCGCAGAGCGCGTCCCCGGCGAACGCCTTGGAAATCCGCCGCTCGACCTTTTTGTTCAGTTCCTCGATGGTGTCAATGCCGCCCCTGCGCCAAAGAGCCACCGTCTCCAGCGTGCTCTCCTGCGCGATATCGAACAGCGCCTTCGCCACCGGCTCATACAGTTCGTGCGCGCTCGCGTTCACCGCCACGGAGAGCTTTTCGCCGTGCGCGATGGAAGCGACTTCCCGCCGGAACGTGCCCAGCCGCTCATCCACGCGCCCGGCGTAGGCCAGCCCGCGCGCAATCGAACATTCCGGCTCGGGGCAGAGCACGACCAGCGCCTCGGCAAACGCCGCGCGGCAGGCCTGCTGGAAGAACGCCATGCGCGACGCGCCGCCCGTCAGAATCACGACTTCCGGCGGGCAGTTTCGGCTGACCTCCACCGCCGCGCGCAGCGCGTCCTCGAGGCAGCCGACAAAGCTCCTGCCGCCCAGCGCGGCCATCGGTTCTTCCACCATCTCGCGGATGCTCGCCCCGCCGATGGCCAGTTCCAACGCCAGCGGCTCGTCGTAGCAGACCGTCAGCGTTCGGGTCAGCGGCGTTTCCGCCCATTTTTCCTCGTCGAGGAAATAGCTTTCCTTGAGCCGCCGCGCCTCCAGTTCGCAATAGCTGCGCCACGCGGGGCTTTCCGCAAACACGGCTTCAAGCGCCTTTTTGTCCTTCGACGTCACCAGCGCGCGGGCGAGAATCAGTTCGTCGATCAGGCCGCCGCCCAGATTCGTATCGCCGAAAAGCGACACGTTCTGCTGGTGTCCATCCACGATATAGGCGAAATCCGTCGTCGAAGAGCCGATGTCGATGACCATCGCGCTCTTTTTCATCAGTTCCGGGCTGACGCGCAGGCCGCGCGCGTGCCGCGCGTAGAGAAACGCGGCGCGCGGCTCGGGCACAACGCTGACGTTCGGAAAACCCGCCGATTCCAGCAGCGCGGCGTATTGCTCCCGCCTGCCGTCGCCCCAGCCCGCCGGGCAGCCAACCACCGTCCGGCTCACCTCGGCCATCAGCGCGGGCTGCGTGCGAACCAGCTCGTTCATCACGCCCTGCGCAAACGCGCGCACGTCCGCCGACGCGGCCGGGTCGGTCAGGTAGCGCGATTTGAAGCGCACCTTCGCCTCCGCCGCGCCGTCCGTCACGCTGGCCTCCTCGCCGATGACGATGCGCCCGTTCTTCACGCCCACGGCGGAAAGCAGGCTGTTTCTGCCGCGGAGCGGCAGGACGCGCGGCTCGACGGTGGAATCCTCGTCCAGCAGCGTCACGGCGCTCTCGCCGTCGCCCAGATCAAAGCCCAAAATCTTCATGTTCACGCCTCCTTCGCGGCCATCGGCGCGACCGCCGCCACGCCCCGGCGCACCAATTCGCCGTCGCGCACCAGCGCCGGGCGAACCGTCCGCTCGCCGCTTCGGGCGGGCAGCACGTCAAACAGCGACGCGTGCTCCGCGTCGTAAAACACGCTCTGCACGCCCAGCATGCGCAGGTACTGCTCCGCCTGGTCGAGACTGCGCAGCGCCAGATCCTGCCGCCCCGAGGCGCGCGCCTCCATCATCGCGGAAAGCAGATCGAGCATCGCCTCGTCCGCCGTGCCGGAAAGGCGCGCCGGGCCGTTATCCTGCTCGATGAGCGCCAGATCCGCCGCGCACAAATCCGCCGCCTGGCAGATTTCGCCGACCTCGCGCACCATGTCCGCCGCGTCGATCACGGCTTCCGCCTGCGCGTGCGGGGTCTGCTTCGCCGTCGCGGTCAGCGGGCCGTTCACGCCGAAGAGCATCAGCAGCGCGCCCAGCGCCTGCAAAAGCGCGAAGGTCATCTTCCCGCCGACGGCTTCATAGACCGCCAGCGCCGCGAGCACCACCGCGCCCGCGCCAACCGCCCCGCGCCGCACTTTGCTCGGCTGTTCCTCGGTCTCCTCCAGCACAATCTGCGCCCTGGCGCGGCCGGCGCGCAGGCTCAGCGGCAGACGCTTGGCCAGCGCCATCACGGCCTGCTGCCGCTGGCGGGCGAAATCATCCTGCTCATCCTGCGCCAGATCGCAGGCAATCTGTTCCAGCGTCATCGTCGCGGCGGCAATCGCCTGCGGCATATTTTCACTTTCCTCCAGCTGCGCTCGAAGCGTATCCTTTCGGTTTTCAAAAGCGGCGACAGCGTTCATATGTGTCCCCCGTTTCCTTTGTTTTTTTGGGATAGCTCATTGTACCCCGCATCGGCGGCGTTTGTCAATTGACCGCAGCCGTTGCGGCCGCGCCGATTGTCGGCTATAATGTCGGTGTCGGAAATGACGAAAAGATTCGGGAGACGCCCCGTGCGGCGCGCCGACTGACGGCCAATCTTCTCCCTTTGCGTACACAGGAGGCCTTATGCGCATCTTAACCTATATCACCACCGAGGAGGACGCGGGCCGCGCGGCGCGCAGCGTCGTTCCGCGCCGTTTCCAACTGGGCACACACGCGTTTCGGCGGCTCAAGGTCGAAGGCGGCATCCTCTGCGACGGCGCGCCCCTCCGCGCGGACACGGTTCTGCGCGCGGGTCAGCGGCTTGAAATCCGCTTGGACAACGGCGACGCACAGGCCGCGCCGACCGCCGCCGCATTGGACGGCCTGCCGCCGTCCTTCATCCGCTATATCGACGAGGATATCATCGTCGTCAGCAAGGGCGCGCCGCTGGCCACGCTTCCCTGCGGCCATATCCACACCGGCACACTTCGCGAACAGCTTGCCGCCCTGCTCGGGCAGGACGCGGCGGCGTTTGATTATCATCCCGTCAACCGGCTGGACAAGGGCACGAGCGGCCTGCTCTGCGTCGCGCGCCATGCCCACGCCCAGCGCCTGCTGACCCGCCAATTGCACACGGACGGCTTCATCCGCGAATACCTCGCCGTGACCGAAGGCGTTCCCGATAAGCCCGAAGGCGTGATCGACGCGCCGATTGCCCGCCTCGGCGCAGGCGCAAAGCGCGCCGTCCACCCCGACGGCCAGCGCGCCGTGACGCGTTACCGCGTCGAGCAGATCGCCGGAAGCCGCGCGCTCATCCGTCTGCGGCTGGAAACCGGGCGCACCCATCAGATTCGCGTCCATCTGTCGCATATCGGCTGCCCCATCTGCGGCGATTATCTCTATGGCCGCGAACTGCCCGAACTGAAAGACCGCTTCGCGCTCCATTCCACCTATCTGCGCTGCACGCAGCCCGTCACGGGCGAGACGGTGGAGGTTGACGAGCCGCTGCCGGAAGAATTGGAAAGACTCCTTCACGTATAAAAATCCCCCCGCCGCGTCATGATACGGGTATCAAACGCAGACAGGGGGATTTTTTTATGGCTCATTCAAGCAAAAACTCGGCGAAAGCATGGAACCCGCCCGCGCAGAAGGGCAAGCCCCGCACGGGCGGGGACGTGGCCAGCAGCACGGAATGCACCGGGCTGACCCCGGCCGAACCGGAGGATTTGGAAGAAGCCTACGCGCTCGGCGAGCTATACGCCGTGCATACGCTCAGGCCGAACGAGAATCAGCCTTCACAGTGAATCCATCATCCACTTGACGCCTTTCGCTACGCGCAATTCCGGCTCGCAGAAGTGATTGCCCGCGTTCCATTCCAGCGCGCAATCCACTTTTCTTTCGCTCAACCGCGCATATAATGCGCGAATCTCGTTTCCGACAGCCGCCATCGCGCGGTTTTTTGTTTGCTCCTCACGGTCTCCGAGACTCAGATAAACATATTCGGCGCGAATCGGGTGCGCCTGTTCATAATCGCCGTAACCCGGAAACCAGACCGACGGCGAAACGCCCGCGACGGCGTTGAACCGTTCGCTTTGACTGCCCGCCCAGAGCGCGAACAGCCCGGAAAGCGAATAACCGCACAACGCAATTTTTGTCTGCTCCGTCAGATGGTACGCCGCAAACAGCTCGGGAATCAGCGTGGTTTGGATGTACGCAAGCGTTTTCTCCGCCTGCCCTGCAAAGCCATGTTTGCCAAAAACGGGCGGCGCGGGCCATGGCGAGAGCGCGTCGTTCCAGTCCTCCACCGCGAACGCGGCCCAGAGCGGCAGAGCGCCGCCCATGCTTTGCAGCGCCTTGACCTCATCCTCCAGCCGTTCCAGTTCCCGCGCGTCCAGCGCCTGAATCACGAGCAGACCGCTATCCGGGTTGCCGCAGACCTTCACGCCTCGTTCTCCGCCAGCTTTCTGCCCATCAGCACGCCCATCGCGGAGGCCATCATCAGCCCGCGCGTCCAGCCGGAGGAATCGCCGAGGCAGTGCAGGCCGCGGACGTTGGTGTTCAGCTCCTCATCCATCTTGACGCGGTTGGAGTAGAACTTGAGTTCCGGCGAATACAGCAGCGTTTCGGAGGAGGCGAAGCCCGGCACGACGATATCCGCCGCCTGAATGAAGTTGATGATGTTGGTCATCGCGCGGTACGGCATCGCGGCGGTGATATCGCCCGCGACCGCGTCCGGCAGGGTCGGGCGCACGTTGCTCTGCGCCAGCTCCTTTTCCCAGGTGCGCTTGCCGTCGAGAATATCGCCGAAGCGCTGCACGAGGATATGGCCGTTGGCGAGCATGTTGGTCAGCTCGCCGACCTTCTGCGCGTAGGCAATCGGCTGATTGAACGGGATGGAGAAGTTGTGGCTGCACAGCACGGAAACGTTGGTATTGTCGCTCTTGAGATCCTTATAGCTGTGGCCGTTGACGACGGCGAGGTCGTTGTCGTAGTTTTCCTGGCTGACGAAGCCGCCGGGGTTCTGGCAGAAGGTGCGCACCTTGTTCTTGAACGGGCGCGGATAGCCGATCAGCTTGCTCTCGTAGAGCACGCGGTTGACCTCCTCCATGACCTCGTTGCGGCACTCGACGCGCACACCGATATCGACCGTGCCGGGCTGGTGGGCGATGCCGTGCTCGGCGCAGAGCTTTTCTAGCCAGTCCGCGCCGCGGCGGCCCGTCGCCACGACGGTGTGCTGCGCGCGGATTTCCTGCGTCTGCTCGCCCTTGCGCAGGGACACGCCGAGGCAGGTTTCGCCGTCCATCAGCAGCTCCTCGCACTCCCAGCCGAAGAGCAGCTCCACGTCGTTCTCGCGCAGGTAGTTTTCCAGCGCGAGGTAGAGCGTCTGCGCCTTTTCCGTGCCGAGGTGGCGAATCGGGCAATCGACCAGCTTGAGGCCCGCCCGAATCGCGCGGCGGCGGATCTGGCGCACCTCTTCGGTGTTGCCCAGACCCTCGATGTGGCTGTCCGCGCCGAACTCGAGGTAGATGCCGTCGGTGTAGTCGATCAGATCCTGCGCGTTGCGCTCGCCGATGAGCGTCGGGAAATCGCCGCCGACCTCGTGAGAGAGGGAGAGCTTTCCATCGGAAAACGCGCCCGCGCCGGAAAAGCCGGTGGTGATGTGGCAATACGGGCGGCAGTTGACGCAGTGCTTGGTGACGGTTTTCGGGCAGCGGCGCTTTTCAATCGGCTGGCCCTTTTCCACGATGGTGATGCGCTTTTTGCTTCCCCGGCGAATCATTTCAATCGCGGTGAAGATGCCCGCCGGGCCTGCGCCGACGATGACGATATCGGTATTCATGTTGTTCCTCCTGTTTTCTAAGCCAAAACGCTTGGCCATACATCCTGTTTACAGCTCGACCCGAACGACGGCGGCGACGCTCTGCCCACCGCTTCGGCCCGTTCCGCAGAGATAGGCGCAGCCGTCTGCGTCGAGGGTCAGCCGCGCCTGTTCGAGCGCAAAGTCCGCGCCGACCGCGACAGCCGTTCCGCCGTCCGCAGTCTGGATGGCGCTGACGTTTCCGCCCGCCTTTTCGTCATACGAGACGAGCAGCAGCAGCCCCTTCTGCCTGTCATACGCCATATCGCGCACGCAACCGACGGTCTGCCCGGCTTCCTTCGTCTCCACCGGGACGATTTGGCGCAGCACGCCTTCATGGCCGACGACGGCCAGCGCCGCCGTCTGGCGCATATCCTGCCCTTCGCCGGTGAGATAGCGCCCGCCGAGGGCATAGCTTCCATCCGGCAGTTCGAGCGCGCAGAGCCATTCGAGCCTGTCCGCCGCCGTGTGGATCACGGTGCGCAGCCGCCAGCTTTCGCCGCCCTGCGCATCCTCCAGCGCCACGACCGCGCCGCCGGTTTCCTCGCGCCATGTCAAAACGCCGCCGGAAACAGGCTGTCTGCCCGCCTCGCGCGCCGCCGGCGCGTCGGTTTCATATGTCTCTCCGTCCGCGCTGACGGATACGCCGACCCGCTGGCCGTCGTCCCGCTCGAGCAGCAGAAAAACGCCGTTTTCCTGCGCCCATGCGTCCAGCAGCATGCAGCCGGTCTGCGCATAGAGCGCAAGGTTATATTCGCCGCCCGCCGTCTCGATTCCTTCGTCGGGCAGAAAGACGATCTCCGCGCGCCCGCCGCCGACGCTCTCCGCGTCCATCAGCAGCGCCGTTTCGCCGCTCAGCCCGGCCATGTCTTCCAGTGCGCCCAGCGACGCGTCCCGGGCATAATCCACGCGCTGGCTGCCCAGCAGGCGTCCATCCTCGTCGAAGTAGACGAGCTGTTCCCCGCTCTGCCCGACAAACCCGCTCGAGTTGGCGGCCAGCCGCTCAAACGGCGCATCCGTCGCCGCCGCAAAGATCATTTCGCCCAGCGCGTTCACGCGGGCGAGGAAGCCCCCGCCGCCGCTTCGCCCGGCGGCCACCGTCGAGCCATCCTCCAGCGGCAGAACCGCCGTCACTTCGTCCGCCGCCGCGCCGGAAAGCGCAACCCTCGTCGGCGCATCCTCCGTGCCGGGCGTGACCAGCAGAATTCCGGCTTCGCCGTTTTCGCAATCCGCCGAAACAAGGCGGCCGCTTCCATCCAGACACGGTGCCAAATCGACCGCGCCTTTGGCAAAGCTCGCCCCGCGCGTCACCCGCCCGTCCAGATCCAGATCCGCGACGCAGCAGGTATCGTCGCCGTGATCGACAATCAGCGCCAGATGCGGTGCGCCGTCCCGGTCGTAGGGCATGCCAACCATCGCCGCGCCGCCGTGCGCGCAGGCCTCCCCGGTCGCCGGGGCCGTCCTGCGCTGCGCCAGCTTTCCCTCGCTGCCGACGAGCAGCCATTCCAGCCCGTCGATGCCCCGGCCCGTCAGCACGGCGGAAATCTGCCGGTTTTCGTGCGCAAAGGGCGCGCTCATCTCGTTGCGCCCGTCCTTCGCCGTGCAGTAACTCCAAAGCGGCGCGCCTTCGCCGTTTAAACACAGCATCCAGCCCGTCTGGTTGCTCCTCGTGCGCATCTCCAAATCGCCGTTGCGCGAATCCGTCCGCCCGACGGCAATCAGCCCGTCGCCGTATTCAATCAGCCGGGTCAGGCGATCCGCGCCGCTTCCGCCGTAACTGCGCGTCCTTCCCTCCGCCAGAGCGGGCGCGCTCAGCAGCAGCAGCAGCGCCGCCATCCCCGCAAGAATCCCCCTCCGCATGTCAGGTTCTCCCCTTCACCATGCTCAGCGCAATGCGCTTCTTCTTCAAATCCACATCGACCACCCAGACCGTCACCACGTCGCCGACGCGCACCACCTCGCTCGGGTGGCGGATAAACTGATCCGCCATCCGGGAGATGTGCACCAGTCCATCCTGATGCACGCCGATATCCACAAACGCGCCGAAGTCGATCACGTTGCGCACCGTGCCGGTCAACTCCATGCCGGGCTTCAAATCCTCCATGCTGAGCACATCCGTGCGCAGCACCGACGCGGGCAGCTCGTCGCGCGGGTCGCGCCCCGGCTTTTCCAGCTCGGCGGCGATATCCCGCAGCGTCATTTCGCCCACGCCCAGCTCTTCGGCCAGCTTCGCCATGCCGACCTGCTCGGCCTTCGCCGAAATGCCGACGATGCCGCCGCGCTTGAGCGCCTGCGGCGCATAACCGAGCTTTTCCATCAGCGCCTTGGCCGCCGCGTAACTCTCCGGGTGAACCGCCGTCGCATCCAGCGGGTTGCTGCCGTGCACCCGCAGGAAGCCCGCGCACTGTTCAAACGCCTTCGGCCCAAGCTTGGGCACCTTCTTGAGCTGTGCGCGGGAGGCGATGCCGTTTTCGTCGCGGTAGGCGACGATGTTGTTCGCCAGCGCTTCGCCGATGCCCGCCACATGCGTCAGCAGCGACGCGGAGGCCGTCTCCACATCCACGCCGACGCTGGATACGCAGCTTTCCACCACGCCGGAGAGCGCGTTTTCCAGCTCGGCCTGCTTGAGGTCGTGCTGATACTGCCCGACGCCGATGGCCTTCGGGTCGATCTTCACCAGCTCGGCCAGCGGATCCTGCATGCGCCGGGCGATGGAAACCGCGCTCCTGAGCGAAACGTCGTATTCCGGGAATTCCTTCGCCGCCAGCTTGGAAGCCGAATAGACGCTCGCGCCCGCCTCGCTGACAATGACGTAAGCCACGCCCGGCGCTTCCGGCAGCAGGGAGGCGATAAACTGCTCGCTCTCGCGGGAGGCCGTGCCGTTGCCGATGGCGATGGCCGTAACCCCGTGGCGGCGGATCATGCCCAGAATCTGCGCCTTCGCTTTCGGCTTCTGCGTCTCGTGGTTCGGCAGGGTGAAATAGCCCACGCCGGTTTCCAGCACCTTGCCCGTCTCATCCACAACGGCCAGCTTGCAGCCCGTGCGGAAGCCCGGATCGACGCCCAGCGTCACCTTGCCGCGAATCGGCGGCTGCATCAGCAGCTGATGCAGGTTATCGCCGAAAACGCGGATCGCGCCCTCGTTCGCCTTATCCGTCAGTTCGTTTCGGATTTCGCGCTCGAGCGACGGGCTGATGAGCCTGCCCCACGCGTCCTTCGCCGCCGCGCGCACCGCGTCGCAGCACGCGCTGCCGGGGCGGATCACCGCGCGGCAGATGATCTGCATCGCCTGCTCGTCGTCACATTCCACCGTGACCTTGAGCCATTCCTCGCGCTCGCCGCGGTTGATGGCCAAAACGCGGTGCCCCGCCGCGCGCAGCACCGGCTCGCGATAATCGGCGTACTGCGCATAGACGTTCTCGCCCTCCTTCGCCGCAACCGAGCGCAGCATGCCCGTGCGGCGGTAGAGCGCGCGAAGGCTGGCGCGAATGGCCGCGTCGTCGCTGATCTGCTCGGCGAGGATGTCCTGCGCCAGTTGAACGGCGGTCTGCGCATCCGGCACGCCCTTTTCCTCGCTCACATACGCCTGCGCCAGCGCAAGCGGATCGTCGCCGCGCCGCTGGGCGAAAATCAAATCCGCCAGCGGCTGCACGCCCTTCTCTTTGGCGATCATCGCGCGGGTGCGGCGCTTCTGCTTGTACGGACGGTAGATATCCTCCAATTCGGAAAGCGCCGAGGCGGCGGCCAGCTTCTTTTCCAGCTCGCCCGTCATCTTGCCCTGCTCCGTGATGGAAGCGGCAATCGCCTCGCGTCGCTTATCCAGCCCGCGCAGGTATTCCAGCCGCTCGCTGATTTCGCGCAGCTTCTGGTCGTCCATCGCGCCGGTCATTTCCTTGCGGTATCGGGCGATAAAGGGAATGGTGTTGCCCTCGTCAATCAGCGATACGATTCTGCCGATGATCGCGGGCGCGGTTTGAAATTCGCTTGATAAAACGGCCTGTATATCCATGCGTGGGATGTTCCTTT
Source organism: uncultured Clostridia bacterium (assembly GCA_934630975.1). Lineage (GTDB taxonomy): Bacteria > Bacillota > Clostridia > Christensenellales > Aristaeellaceae > Ventricola. The sequence goes on from CAKTXH010000028.1 coordinate 24,374, forward strand.
CCTCGCTTGTTATTGGATTTCTCTGGTTTTGCCGCCTGACGGCACGATTTTTATTATACCTCTTGTTCGCGTCTCCCATCAAGCCCAAAACGCAAAAAGCGCCGGGCGCTTTCGCGTCCGGCGTAAGATTCATGTTCGTCCGTCGCCTTTGACGGGGTTTGATTTACTGAATGTCGATGTAGTGGCTCTCTTCCACCTTCGGCTGCTCGACCTTCTTAGGCACGTTCAGCTTCAGCACGCCGTCCTCATAGGCCGCAGCCACATCTTCCTTCTTCACATGGTCGCCGACGTAGAAGGTACGCTGGCAGGTGCCCATGAAGCGCTCGCTGCGGATCACGCGGCCCTTCTTATCCGTCTCCTCGTCGTCGCCCTTGCGCTCGGCCTTGATGGTCAGGTAACCGTCCTTCAGCTCGGCCTTGATATCGCCCTTCTTGAAGCCGGCCATATCCAGATCCAGCTCGTAGTGATCGTCATATTCCTTCACGTCGCAGCTCATCAAACCCTTGGCATTCTGATTCGCGGTCGGCATATCGAACATATCGTCAAACATATCGGAAAAAACGTTGCTGAACAGCATAACAATCCCTCCATTGAAACTCTATCGTTTTGATTTGAGCGGAAGGTTTTCGCCCCGAACGCCCTTCGGGCTTCCGCCCGTCCGTCGCTCTCTTCTGGCTTCCTTCCGTTTACGTGAGGTATTATAGCACCGCTTGTTAGCACTGTCAATAGGTGAGTGCTAACTTTTTCTAAAAAAATAAAATTCAATTTATGAGCGCTCCAGTTTTCCCTTGATATTGCTCAATTTTTCGCGCAAAAAGAATTTTGACTTTTTTTGATCAAAAAGCCGCCCGGTTTTATCAGGCGGCTTTGCTCTTCATCTATTCTGTCCATTTTCCAAACATCTGCGACTTCGTCGCCGGATCATAGCCCATGTCCCGATATCCCAGTTTCTGAAGCAATCCCATACTTGCGATATTCTGCGGTTCTACAAAGCTGATAAACGCTCGATCGGGCGCCATTTGATGAAGCTGAGCGATAAGCGCCGTAAGCGCTTCAAACGCATATCCATGCCTATGATATTGATAAGAGAACGTATATCCAAGTTCAACTGCACGTTTTTGGGGTTTGACGACAATCTCGCCGATCATTTCGTCCGTCTCTTTCAGGGCAACGGCAATCATGAAAGGCGTTTCAACCGACAAAACGTCCGCTCGACGGCGCTCGATCATTTTCGCAATTTCTGCGTAATCCTTTGTCTGTCCTTTCTGATAGCGGGAACAGATCTCGTTATTCCGATAATCAAACATGACGTCCGCATCTTTAGGCATGACATTTCGCAAAGCAAGTCGTTCCGTTTCCAAAAAATTCATGATTCCCGCCTCCTGCAAAAACGCGGTGTCCATCTCAACCTCTCGCGGCCGCATAACAGGCTCATCGTCTCTGCCGTCCTTTTGCTTAGATTGATTCTTCATCTGTTTTTCATTCCCTATGATTCGTCTTTTTTCCTGCTTTTCCCTTCTATATGTATGGAAAAAGCGCGCCTCTGTCAACAGAAGCGCGCCCGCGGTTGGAAAAAGGAACGTGAATCAGCCCTTGACAGCGCCGGCCGTCACGCCGTCCATGAACTGCCTCTGCGCGAGGAAGAACACGACCAGCGACGGGATGATGGAAATCAGGGAAACGGCCATGACGCGGTTCCACGCGAAGCCGGTGTCCGCGTCCATGCTCATGCGCACGAACAGCGTCGCCGGGTAGCGCGCCGGGCTGTTGACATAAAGCAGCGGGCCCATGAAGTCGTTGCTCGACCACATGAACTGGAACAGACCCGCGGAGACCATCGCCGGCCAGAGCATTGGCACGAGCACCAGCACCAGCGTCTGCATGATGTTGCAGCCGTCAATCTTCGCCGCCTCGTCCAATTCGCGCGGGATGTTGCGCATGAACTGAATCAGCATGTAGACGAAATACGTCTCCTGCGCGAACAGCGTCGGCATGATCAGCGCGAGGTAATACGGCGAATCCACCCAGCCGAAGTTGCGGTACATCAGGAACTGCGGGATGTTGAGCACAACCTGCGGCAGGAACAGCGTCGCCATCAGCACCGCGAACAGGAAGTTGCGCCCGCGGAAACGGAAGCGGCCAAAGCCGTAAGCCGTGATCGTGGAGGAGACGACGGTGAAGATCACCTTCGGAATCACGTATTTATACGTATTCAGCATCGCCTGCCAGATGTTGATATCGCCGCCGTAGTTGTTCATCGCGGCCTTGTAGCCTTCCATCGTCGGCCGGGTCGGGATGAGGCTCAGGGTCGAGAAGATCTCGTTGTTATCCTTGAACGTGGCGCTGATCATCCACAGCAGCGGATAGACCATGAACACGCCCACGCCGATGAGGATGATATAGCGGATGGTGGTGCTCATCGCGTGCTGCACACGCAGGCTCGCCTTGCCAAACGCCAGCCGGTAGAGCACGATAAAGAGAATCAGGCCGCCGAGCAGGAAGTAGAAATTCTTCATCTGCCCGATGGACTCGGCCAGACCGGTCGCGGTGGTCACGTCAACCGCCGCGCCATAAAAGCCCAGCGCCAGCAGCACAATGCTCAGGGCCAGAAAAACAATGCTCACAACGCTCATCGCTTAGCCCCTCCCATCGTCATCGGAATAGTAGACCCACTTCTTCTGGCTGACGAACGCGATGATGGTCAGAATCATCACGATCACAAACATGACCCACGCCATCGCGGAGGACATGCCCACCTTGTAATCCTTGAACGCCGTGTTGTACACGATCACGGAAATCAGCGTCGTCGCGTTGCGCGGGCCGCCGTTGGTGATGATGTACGGGCCGTTGAACTCCTGGAACGCCTGCACCAGCTGCGTCACCAG
>CAKTXH010000029.1 GCA_934630975.1 uncultured Clostridia bacterium
CGACCCTCGCGTTCATGAACTGGGTCGTGACCTCCGACGAGGGCCGCAAGAGCATGTCTCAGGACATGGGCTTCGTCGCTCCGTTCGATACCTTCACCGGCGAATATCAGTCCGCGAACCCGTTCGTGCAGATTGACGCGCAGTACACCGCCGAGGGCAAGCTCCCGGTGAGCTGGAACTTCGCGACCATCCCGTCCGAAGAGTGGAAGAACGGCGTCGGCTCTGCGCTGACCGCTTACGCTGCCGGCACCGGCGATTGGGACGCTGTCAAGACCGCGTTCGTGGACGGCTGGGCGACCGAGTATCAGCTGAGCCACTAATGACCTTGCGCCAAAAGGGGCGGGCACTTCGCCCTCCCCTTTTTCTTCTTCAAACTGAAAAAGACTGCAAAAAAGCAAACTGCCCCGCCAAGGGCAGTCTTCAAAGCGGCGTGCGCATCACGCTCCTTTGCAGGCTGCCCGCAATTCATCCGAAAGGATTTCAATATGGAGAAAGCAATCAAAAAGTATTGGCCGTTCTTCCTGCTGCCGACACTGGCGGCGTTTATCATCGGCTTTGTGTGGCCGTTCCTGTGGGGCATTTTCCTGTCCTTCCACAAGTTCACCACCATCAGCAAGACGACGTTCGTTGGGCTGGATAACTATTTCAAGGTCTTTCAGGATAGCACGTTCGTCTCCGCCTTCTGGTTCACGGCGAAATTCACCGTCGTTTCCACCATCCTGATCAACGTCATCGCGTTCGCCATCGCGCTGGCGCTGACCCGCGGGCTGAAGGGCACGAACGTCTTCCGCACCGTGTTCTTCCTGCCGAACCTGATCGGCGGCATCGTGCTGGGCTATATCTGGCAGATTCTGCTCAACGGCATTTTGACCAACCTGGGCAAGCCGCTGCTCTCGCTGGATGCGCGCTACGGCTTCTGGGGCTTGATCATCCTGATGTGCTGGCAGCAGATCGGCTATATGATGATCATCTACATCGCGGGCCTGCAAAACGTGCCGGGCGATCTGCTGGAGGCCGCCGCCATCGACGGCGCGACCGGCATGCAGGCGCTTTTCAAGGTCAAGCTGCCGATGGTCATGCCCTCCATTACCATCTGCTCCTTCCTGACGCTGACCAACTCCTTTAAGCTCTTTGACCAGAACCTCTCGCTGACCGGCGGCGAACCGGCCAAGGCCAGCCAGATGCTCGCGCTCAATATCTATGATACGTTCTACCAGCGCAGCGGCGCGCAGTGGAAGGGCATCGGCCAGGCGAAGGCCGTGGTCTTCTTCCTGCTGGTCATCGTGATTGCGCTCATTCAGCTTTATTTCACCCGTCGCAAGGAGGTGCAGCAGTAATGGCCAAATATCATGACGGCGCTGTTTCCGGCTCCCGCCGCGTTGTGGATGTGCTGCTGACCGTTCTGCTTGCGGCGCTGTGCATCGTGTGGCTTTACCCGGTGCTGCTGATTCTGATTAACTCGCTCAAGGATGAATTGGCGATTTCCACCGCGACCGTGTTCGAGCTGCCGACGAAGGCGACCTTCGCCGGGCTGCATAACTACGTGTACGGCATCACCCAGCTGAACTTCCTGCAATCGTTCGGTTACTCGGCGGTGATCACGATCACCTCGGTCGTGCTGATTCTGCTGTGCTGCTCGATGTGCGGCTGGTACATCACCCGCGTGACCTCCGCAATTTCCAAGGCGATGTATCTGCTGTGCGTGTTCTCGATGGTCGTGCCGTTCCAGATGGTGATGTTCACCCTCTCCAAGACGGCGGACACGCTGCGGCTCAACACGCCGTTCAACATCTGCGTGATTTACCTCGGCTTCGGCGCGGGTCTGGCGGTGTTCATGTTCACCGGCTTCATGAAGTCCGTCCCGATTGCGATTGAGGAGGCCGCGATGATCGACGGCTGCAACCCGCTGCAAATCTTCTTCAAGGTTGTCTTCCCGATTTTGAAACCGACGATGATTTCCACCGCGATTCTGGAAACCATGTGGGTTTGGAACGACTATCTCCTGCCGACGCTGGTGCTGGATATCAAAAAATACCGCACCATCCCGATGGCGATTCAGTATTTCCGCGGCAGTTACGGCCGCGTGGAAATGGGCCCGATGATGGCCTGCATCATGATCACGGTTCTGCCGATTATCGTGATGTACCTCGTCTGCCAGAAATACATCATCGACGGCGTGATCGCCGGTGCGGTGAAGGGCTAAAACCAAAATAGAACGCCGCGTCTGTTCTCCCGACTGTGAAGCGATGGGAGAGCGGACGCGGCGTTTTTTGTCAGTTCGCGCTTTTGAGCAGATCGAGTATGGGCGAATCCTCCGGCGTGTTGGCGCGGCAGGCAAAACAGACGACGCGCTTGGGCAGCGAGTCGGCGACGGGCACACGGGCGAGCGCGAACGGCGCAAGCAGGCTGACATCCAGACAGAGCGAAATGCCCGCGCCGGAGGCGACCATGCCGCCGATGGCCGTTTCGTCGTCCAGCTCGTAGGCGATTTGCGGCGTAAGCCCCGCCGCGGCAAAGACCTCCATCAGCAGCGCATGCACGGGAGAGATGGATTTGTAGGTCAGCAGCGGATAGCGCGCGATTTCGGCGAGCGTGACCGCGCGGCCAAGCTGCGCAAGCGGATGATTCGGCGGCGTGACCAACACCCACGACTCGGTATAGATCGGCTCAAAGCGCAGCGCGTCAAAACCCGGCATGAACGAGCAGATGCCCGCGTCCAGCTTCCCGGACTCGATGCCCGACAGAATATCCCGCGAGGCGGCGACACTCACGTTTACCGCCGTCTGCGGATGGGACGCGCGGAAATCGACGAGCAGCCGGGGGATGCGCTGCGCCATTGCGGTGGCAATTGCGCCCAACTGAATGGCGCCGCCCGCTTTGATGGCCGAAACGCCCTGCTCGATGGCGTCCAGCGCGGCCTTGGCGTAGCGGTAGAACGTCTCCCCGGCCGGGGTGAGCGCAATGCGCCGCCCTTCGCGCGCCACGAGCAGACAGCCCAGCTCCTTTTCGAGCGTCGAAATGGCATAGCTCAGGCTGGGCTGGGCGATAAAAAGTTCACGTGCGGCCTGCGTATAGCTTTGCGTTTGGGCGAGCGCGCAGAAATAGGTGAGCTGGTTGAGCGTCATGGGCGGCCTCCGAACATGGAATTGCCCCTAGTATACCACAATGCATAGAGGGATTCTATCGGTCGATGGATATTTTATATTTGTTTTTGGCAGGCAGAATTGATAAAATAGTGGCAAGCAACAATTCATATCCGATCAGTCATTTGAGGAGGAAAAACAGATGAACAAGAAGCTCCTTTCCATGCTGCTGGCGCTCTCCATGATGATGGGCACGGCGGCGCTGGCCGACGGCTATACCGCCGGAACCTACACCGGCAAGGCGGACGGCCGTAACGGCGAAATCACCGTGGACGTCACCTTCTCCGAGGATGCGATCACCGATATCGTGGTGACGGATCATCAGGAGACCGCGGGCATTGCGGACGCCGCGATCAACGACCTGCCGGGCGAGATTGTCGCCAGCCAGAGCCTTGCGGTGGACGCCAAGAGCGGCGCGACCTTCACCTCCGAAGGCATTGTGAACGCCGTGGCGGACGCTGTGGCGCAGGCGGGCGGCGACGCGGACGCGCTGCGCGCTGTCCCGGTTGAGAAGGAACTCTCCACCGAGACGATTGAAATGACCACCGACGTGGTGGTTGTCGGCGGCGGCGCGGCCGGTATGGCGGCGACGGTTCGCCTTGAGCAGCTCGGCAAGAACGTGATCCTGCTGGAGAAGGCTTCCTTCCTCGGCGGCGCGATCTCCGTCAGCGGCGGCAACCAGGTCGTCATGGGCAGCAAGCTTCAGGCTGAGGCCGGCGTGACGGATGACACTGTGGAATCCATGGTGGAGGACTTCATGAAGAACGGCGCGAACCTCAACGTGCCGGAACTGATCAACCTGTATGCCGAGAACGTCGGCGCGACCACCGATTGGCTGAACGAGGATTGCGGCATTGCCTTCGATATGGAGGGCGGCCTGCATCAGCTGGGCGAGTACAGCCACAACCGCGAGCTGGCCTATGTCGGCGGCGGCGCGGGCTTTGCCGCCAGCATGCGCGAGGCGGTGGAGAAGAGCGGCGCGACCGTGCTGCTGTCCACCCGTGCGCAGAGCCTGAACGTGGAAGATGGCAAGGTGACCGGCGTGACCGCGCAGGCCAACGAGGGCACCACCTACGTCATCACCGCTGAGAACGTGATTCTGGCGACCGGCGGCTACGGCGCGAGCGACACCCTGCTCAGCGACGAGCTGGCCTCCGCGCTCTACTACGGCCCGTCTACCTCCACCGGCGACGGCGTGATCATGGCGACGGCGGACGGCGTCAACGCCGCGACCCGCCTGATGGAGTACGGCAAGCGTTACCCGAACGGCGTGGAAGTGAGCAAGGGCATTGCGAAGTCCACCATCGCGGGCAACATCACCGGCTGGACGATGAGCGCCATCCTCGTCAACGCGGAAGGCGAGCGCGTAGTCAATGAAAAGGCGAGCAACCGCACCATTCTGGAAGCGGAACTCCAGCAGACCGGCTCCGAGCTGTTCCTGCTGATGGACAGCGAGACTTTCAACGTCTGGAAGACCAAGCTGGCGGCGGCCGGCCTGACCGAAGAGACCATCGACGGCTATGTCGCCGCCAACGGCACGACCACCCCGGTTTTCGCCCACGGCGATACGCTGGAGGAAGTCGCGGCGGCGGCCGGTGTGAACGGCGAGAATCTGGTCAAGACCGTCGAGCGCTACAACAGCTTTGTGGCCAACGGCAATGACGAAGATTTCGGCCGCTCTGCGGATTACATGACGATGGCCATCGGCGACGGCCCGTATTACCTCGTCGAGCAGAAGCCGCGCTTCGCCACCACGATGGGCGGCCTGGTGGTCAATACCAGCCTCCAGGTGGAGAACACCGAGGGCAATGTGATTCCGGGCCTCTACGCGGCTGGCGAGGTTGTCGGCGGCGTGATGGGCGACGATTCGCCCTCCGGCGCGAACAACGGCTGGGCGCTGACCGCCGGCAAGCTGGCGGCGGAAGCCATCGCGAAGTAAGTATTCCATTCATTTCTGAATTGAATAGAATCTGATAACACGCCGCCTTGTCAAAAGCAGGGCGGCGTGTTATGATATCAAATGTAGTCAAGTAGGGCTACGAGGTAAGCGTCCCTTCGCAACAGCGTACAGAAGCGGAGGTGATAGCAATGACGAACGTAGAGTTGTTGAACGCTCTTCTTTCCGTGATTGGTATCGTGATTGGTGCTGTGGCACTTGGTATCGCGTTAGTCAAGCGATAAAAAAGGCCGCCTCGCAGATTGCAGCTGCTTGGCGGCAGGTTAGGGTAAGTACCTAATTTGCTGTTACGGTGAGATTGCTCACCTCGTAGAGCACAACCTACTTGACTACATTGTACGCTATCCCGGCAGGCTTGTCAAGAAGTCAGGTTTGCCGGGGCTTTTTTTGTCAAAAACTTTCTCTGATTTCGGCTTGAAAGCCGCCCGCGAGTTTGATATACTAAACAGTCGAAGTGGTTTTTGAACTATGGCTTGAACGGGGACAGGCACAGCCTGACGGAATGGAGAGAGACAGATGAATCAGGTCGGTTTTGACAGCGAAAAATACATCCGGCTGCAATCGGAGCACATCCGGGAGCGCATCAATCAGTTTGGCGGCAAGCTCTATCTGGAGTTTGGCGGCAAGCTGTTCGACGATTATCACGCGTCCCGCGTGCTGCCGGGCTTTGCGCCGGATAACAAGATCAAAATGCTGCTGGCGCTGAAAGATCAGGCGGAAATCGTCATCGCCATCAACGCGGGCGATATCGAAAAGAACAAGCGCCGCGGCGATTTGGGCATCACCTACGACACGGACGTGGCGCGCCTGATCGACGTTTTCCGCGGCTTCGGCCTGTACGTCGGCTCGATTGCACTGACGCAGTACGCGGGTCAGCCGGCCGCCGACGTGTTTGAAAAGCGCATGCAGGCGCTCGGCCTGAAGGTCTACCGTCAGTACCGCATCCCGAATTATCCCGCCGACGTGAGGCTGGTCGTCAGCGACGAGGGCTATGGCCGCAACGACTATATCGAAACCACGCGTTCGCTGGTCGTCGTGACCGCGCCCGGCCCGGGCAGCGGCAAGATGGCGACCTGCCTTTCTCAGCTCTACCACGAGCACAAGCGCGGCGTGAAGGCGGGTTACGCGAAGTTTGAAACCTTCCCGATCTGGAATCTGCCGCTCAAGCACCCGGTCAACCTCGCTTACGAGGCGGCGACGGCGGATCTGAACGACGTGAACATGATCGATCCGTTCCATCTGGAAGCCTACGGCGTGACGACGGTGAACTACAACCGCGATATCGAGATTTTCCCGGTGCTGCGGACGATCTTCGAGCGCATCTACGGCGAGTGCCCGTATAAAAGCCCGACGGATATGGGCGTGAACATGGCGGGCTTCTCCATCGTGGACGACGAGGTCTGCCGCGAGGCTTCCCGGCAGGAGGTCATCCGCCGCTACTTCCAGGCGGCGTGCCGCGTCCGTCAGGGGCAGAACGCGCAGAGCGAAGTGGACAAGATCGAGTTGCTGATGCGCACGCTGGATATCGAGCCGGAACGCCGCGCCGTCGTCCCGGCCGCGATGGCGGTCGCCGAGCGCACGGGCAAGCCTGCCGTCGCCATCGAACTGCCGGACGGGCAGCTTGTTACGGGCCGCACGACCGAGCTGTTCGGCGCGGCCTCCGCGGCGGTGCTCAACGCGCTCAAGGTGATGGCGGGCATTGACGATGCGATCAAGCTGATTGCCCCGGATGTCATCGCCTCCATCCAGACGCTCAAAACCGATTATATGAAGAGCCGCAACCCGCGCCTGCACACCGACGAAATGCTCGTCGCGCTCGCCATCAGCGCGGCCAGCGACCCGAACGCGCAGAAGGCCATGCAGACGCTGGACAAGCTCAAGGGCTGCGAGGTTCACTCCACGGTCATTCTCTCCTCCGTGGATGACGGCGTGTTTAAGCGGCTGGGTATGCGCCTGACCTGCGAACCGATGTACGAAAAGAACAGCCTGTATCACAAATAAACGCTTTCCCGCCCTGCCGCGCGCAGGGCGGTTTTTGATTTACCGGGAGAGAAGAACTAAAAAATTTCAGTTTTGAATTGATTTGACATTGAATTTTGAACAACTTGCAGGAAAAATCGCTTTTCTCCCAATTTGATCTTGAAATTAGGGCTTTGACTGTTTATAATAGGTCGGTAGTTTTTGATGATCGCGTTCGCGCGGACGGAAGGAAGGTTCAGGATGCACACCAAGTTTATTTTTGTGACAGGCGGCGTCGTTTCCTCGCTGGGCAAGGGCATCACGGCGGCCTCGCTGGGGCGGCTGCTCAAGAGCCGCGGGCTCAAGGTTTCCATGCAGAAGTTTGATCCCTACATCAACGTCGATCCCGGCACGATGAACCCGTATCAGCACGGCGAGGTCTTTGTCACCGACGACGGTGCGGAAACCGACCTCGATCTGGGCCACTACGAGCGCTTCATCGACGAAAGCCTGACGCAGGCGGCCAACGTCACCAGCGGCCGCGTGTATTATACCGTCATCACCCGCGAGCGCAAGGGCGAGTATCTGGGCGCGACGATTCAGGTCATCCCGCATATCACCAACGAGATCAAGCGCCGCATGCTGGAGGTCTCCCTCAAGGAGGATGCGCCGGATGTGGTCATCACCGAAATCGGCGGCACGGTGGGCGACATCGAATCCCTGCCGTTCCTCGAGGCGGCGCGCCAGCTCAAAAGCGAAGTCGGCCGCGAGAACGTGCTGTATATCCACGTTACGCTCGTGCCGTATCTTTCCGCTGCGGGCGAACTGAAGACCAAGCCGACGCAGCACTCCGTCAAGGAGCTGGCCGGGCTGGGGATTCAGCCGGATATCATCGTCTGCCGCAGCGAAAAGCCGATTCCGCGCGACGTGCGCGCGAAGATTGGCCTGTTCTGCAACATCCCGGCGGACTGCGTGTTCGAAAACCTCAACGCGCGCAGCATTTACGAAGTGCCGCTGATGATTCATGAAGAGGGCATGGACGAGCGCGTCTGCCGCCTGCTGGGTATTTCCGCGCCGGAAGCCGATTTGACCGAGTGGCGCGAGATGGTCGAGCGCCTGCTGACCCCGCAGAAGGATGTGCGCATCGCCATCGTCGGCAAGTATGTCGAGCTGCCGGACGCGTATCTTTCCATCGTCGAGGCGCTGACCCACGGCGGCATCGCCCACCACGCCAAGGTGCGCGTGGAATGGGTCGCGGCGGAGGAGGTCACGCCGGAAAACGTGCGCGAGAAGCTGGCGGGCTGCTCCGGCGTGCTCGTGCCGGGCGGCTTCGGCGAGCGCGGGCTGGAGGGCAAGATTGCCGCCGTGCAGTATGCCCGCGAGAACAACGTGCCGTTTTTGGGCATCTGCCTGGGCATGCAGATGGCCGTGGTGGAATACGCCCGCCATGTGCTCGGCCTGACCGGTGCGCACACCAGCGAGGTGGATCCCAACACGCCGTACCCGGTCATCGACCTGATGCCCGACCAGCAGAATATCGACGAAAAGGGCGGCACGATGCGCCTGGGCAAATATCCCTGCCGCCTGAACCACGATTCCATCGCTTACGCCGCTTACGGCGAGGAGAATATCTTCGAGCGCCATCGCCATCGCTACGAGTTCAACAACCTCTATCGCGATAAGTTCGTGGAGAGCGGCCTGCGTATCGGCGGCGTGAACCCGGATCGTGATCTGGTGGAGATCATCGAGCTGCCGAATCACCCGTGGTTCGTCGGCGTGCAGTATCACCCGGAACTCAAGAGCCGCCCGAACCGCCCGCATCCGCTGTTCCGCGAATTCGTGGGCGCGGCGCTGGCCTATCAGGAAAAGTAAAGACAAAGATACGCCGTTCCGTACAAAAGCGGAACGGCGCTTTTGCTTAATTATTAAAAATAAATTCGCATTTCAACTGAAAAGACTTCGATAAATGATAAAATTGCAGGATTTGGGTATAAAAGAACCAAAAACGTCTTGAAAACGACGCAAAGACACGGTATAATATCTCCATTCCAAACGTAATTCTGACCGCATGGAGGATGAAACAATGGGGGCGTCATTTTCCGATCGCTTTTATATCGCCGCGCCGCAGGGCGTGGCCGCCAAACTGAGCAGCATGCTGCAAGCCGCGCAGATTACGCCCAGCGGCGTTGTGCACACGGGCGGGGAAGCGGTGTGCGCCGCGAAGGACGGCGCGCTGCTGCTGACGACATACCGACTGCCGGATATGACCGGGGAGGAACTGGCGCGCCAGCTCGGCGAGGCGGCCGACGTGGTGATGATCGTGCCGCAGGATTACGCGGGCGAGGAGGCGGAGAACGTCGTCATGCTGCGCAACCCCATCAGCGCGGACGCGCTGGTGCAGAGCGTCAAAACACTTGCGCACTGCCGCATGCGCATGCAGCAGCTTCGCGCGCGGGCCGAAAAGCTTTCGCGCACGCTGGAAGAGCGCAAGCTGATCGACCGCGCCAAGGGCAAATTGATGGATACGCTGCACCTGACCGAAGCCGAGGCGCACTATCGGATTCAAAAGGTGAGCATGGATTCCGGCCGGCGGATCGCGGACGTTGCGCGGGAGATTTTGGAATCGGTTGAAAACATGGCGAGCTGACGGGCGCGCTTCCGCTTCATCAACGAAATAAACGAAATAAACGAATCCTTTCTGCGTGATTGCATGTGTTAGCGGATGCGGTCGCGCGGAAAGGTTTTTTGTTTGGGCGCGGAAAAGAGCAGACGACGTATTTTTTTCGCAAAAGATGAAACAATTTCCAGCCCTCAATCGTCTATATAGATGGAAGAACATGAACAAACGGGCAGGAAAATATGGTATACTGTTCAAGTTCTGAAATTTATTTCAAATAACATTTCAAACCTGTCCACAAACGGGGGAGCGTCGTCGTCTAATCAATGTCGGATATCGGGCGACCAAGGAGGTTAAACCCATGAGTGCAAATCGAAAAGCGGCGCTGGCGCTGGCTGCATGGTTGGCTGTGCTGCCCGGCTTTGCCGTAGCCGAAGGTTATACAGAAGGAAACGCGGCGAACCGGCAGGAAGAACAGGCCGCGCAGGAAAACGAAGTTCAGGCCGAAGCGGGCGGGGGAAAGCCCGTCGAAGAGGACGGGAAGCAGCCCGAACCGCAGAAAGAAGAAAAGCAGAACGAAGATAAACCGGGCGAAGATAAACCGAGCGAGGGAAAGCCAAGCGAAGATAAGCCAAGCGAAGATAAACCGAAAGAGGGAAAGCCAAGCGAAGATAAGCCAAGCGAAGATAAACCGAAAGAGGGAAAGCCGAGCGAAGAAAAACAGGCCGAAGCCAAACCGACCGTAGAGACAACCGAACAGCCGGCCGCAACGCCGGTTGAGGAGAAGCAGACCGAAGAACAGCCGACCGCAGAGCCGACTGAAGCGCCGGCCGAAACCCCGGACGGGCAGAAGCCGGGCGCAGAGCCGACGGAAGCGCCGGCCGAAACCCCGGACGGGCAGAAGCCGGGCGCAGAGCCGACGCAGGAAGCCGAAAACGGCGGACAGACGCCCGCCCCGGCGGAGACCGGGGATACGCCTTTGCCCGAAACGCAGACGACCAATCCCCCGGCGGATACGCTGCCCGCGGACGTGACGGAATCCCCGAGGCCGGTTGTGGTGACCACGCCCGAGCCTGAGGACGATAGCTGGAAGCAGGCCGGGCAGGTCTGGGCGGATCTGGGAGCGGATAAACACGCGGCCGGTTCGCTTGAAGCGGTGCTTTCGTGGCTGGAGGAGAACCTGGGCGAGGACGAAGGCGCGACGGTGTATATCCGCACGAGGGACGTGCTGACGGCGGACAACGTTTCGCGGAATCTGCTAAGCCGCGTAGGCTTTGAGCCGGATGGCGAGAGCGACAGCTTCAACACGGAAAAATACGAATATGTCGCGGTGCTCGATTCCAAGGATTTGATGACGCTGGAAGAGACGGGGGACATGGAGGACGTTCGCTTCTCCATCAGCGTGCAGGTGCTGCGCGCGGACGAACTAAACAAGACCGAATCCCCCGGAACGGGCGAGACGCAGACCCCCGGAACGAATGAGACGCAGGCTCCCGGAACGAATGAGACGCAGGCCCCCGGAACAGGCGAGACGCAGACCCCTTCGGCGCAGCCGAGCGCTACGCCCGCCCCAACGGAAGAGCCGACCCCTACGCCCAAGCCGGTCATCGAGGTTGCGGCGGAGGATTACGAGCCGGGCGTTTGGAAAAACAGCGCGCCGAGCTTCACCCTTTCCGGCATCCCGGAGGGGAGCGACGAATACGTTTACGGCGTGTTCATCTGCGACGAGCGGCTGATTCTGCTCTCCAACGGCAACAACATGTATATGCCCGACGAGGAAGGGCTGACCAGCGTGCGCTTCGTCATTCTGGATAAGATGGGCGACGTGCAGTCCCTCTCGGATCAATTCGACATGATGCTGGATTTCACCCCGCCGGACGGGCCGTATCTGATGGAGGACGAGGAGAACAGGAAAATCTGCCATGTGGAGGTCTACGACGGCCTGAGCGGGCTGGACAGCATCTCCTACGACGGCGGCCAGACGTGGCTCTCCTGCAACGACCCGGAGAACGACAACCTGACCCGTTCCGGCGAGAAGGGCGACAAGCTGGAGGCCGGAAAGGTTTGGGCGCGCGATTTCGCGGGCAATATCTCCGTGAACGAAGAAGAATTCGTCTTCGGCAAGAAAAAGACCACCGGCTCGGGCACGGGAACGGGCACAAAGCCCATCCGCCACGTGAAAGAAACGATGGATTATTCCAAGGCGAATTACAACGCGCTGGAGCTGAACGTTTCCGATCAGCCGCAGACGGAACTGACCATCGGCGGCACGGAACTGAGCCTGTCGCTGACCGGGGAGGACGGTGTGCAGCCCTTTACCGCGGAACTGACGACGTGGCTGACGACGGAGGGCGAGAAAAAGACCCAGCCCAACACGCTCGTGCTCACCGCGGCGAAGGAACAGGCGGACGCTTCGGCGGACGAGCCGGTCAACGTCTGGCGCTTCGGCGGCGAAACGTATAAGCTGCTCTACAACAGCGGCGTGGAGTATCTGGTCTTCGCTTCCGGCGATTACATCACCGTCATCCCGACGGAAGGCTTCACCGGCGGCACGCAGTACGGCAAGCTCAAGGCGGGCGGCGTTTCGACCCGGAAGTTTGAATATACGCTCATTCAGGACGAAGAACTGCGCGAGACGACGCTGAGCGTGCAGGTGGAGGGCGAAACCTATCTGCTCGAAGAGAGCACGGAAAGCCCGATGTACCGCTATAACGTGCTCGTCGGCACGAAGGACATGATGCAGAAACCCTACGAAAGCTATATGCCCGGTAAGGAGGCCATATAATGAAAAAAATAATTTCCCTCGGCGCGCTTCTCGCCGCGCTGGCCCTGCCCCTTGCGGCGCAGGCGGAAACCGTGTTCGCCGGCGAGGTGACGGCGGGCACGACGCAGGTGATCGCCGCGCCTTACGGCGGATTGGTGGAGGATGTGCGCGTCCGCGTGGGCGACAGCGTGAAGATCGGCGACCCGATTGCCACGGTGGAGACCACCAAAACCTATGCCTCGACGGATGGCACGGTCAGCGGCGTGTTTGCCCACGAGGGCGACAACGCGGAGGGCGTGAAAACCCAATACGGCGCGCTGGTGTATATCGAGCCGATCAACCGCTTCACGCTCTCGTGCAGCACGGATAAGGGCTATAATTCCAGCGAGAACCGCTATATCCACATCGGCGAAAGCGTGTTCCTCAAGTGCACCAAGGACGGCAGCCATCAGGGGCGCGGCGTGGTGACCGGGCTGGGCGAATCGGACGACAGCAAGTTTACCGTCGAGGTGACGGGCGGCGAATTCTACATGGGCGAAACCGTGGATATTTACCGCAGCGGCGATTACGAAGCCGCCAGCCGAATCGGCCGCGGCACGGTCGGGCGGACGAAAACCGTTGCCGTCAACGCGGAGGGCAGCGTGCTGAAAATGCACGTCAAGGCGGGCGACACGGTGGAGCGCGGCGAGCTGCTGTTTGAAACCGTGAACGGCACGCTCGACGGCCTTTATGCGCCGGATAAGCAGGTGGTCAGCGACGTGGCGGGCGTGATCGCGACGGTGGACGCGGGCAACGGCGCGAGCGTCGAGAAGGACGCGAAAATCGCGACGATTTACCCGAACGACGCGATGCAGATCAAGATGGTCATTTCCGAAGCGGATTTGATGGATGTGACGGTCGGCGGCAAGGCCGAAATCGAGTTCAACTGGGACGCGGACAGCGGCCGCCGCTTTGAGGGCACGATTTCCTCCATTTCGTATCTGAGCGAAAAGCAGGGTGACAGCGCGGCGAGCCAGGGCGCGCAGTACGTCGCCTATATTGATTTCACGCCGGATGAAACCGTGCGCATCGGCATGACCGTGATTGTGTATGTGGAGTAACCCTTCCACCGCTCACGCGGTCTCCCTTCCCTTAAAAGGGAAGGTTTCGGGCTGTTTAAGCAAATCAGGAGACGGGTGCCAAATCGCGAAAAGCGCAGGGCGGCATCTGTTTTCAAAGCGACGCTCCCTTTCCTAAGACCTCCCCTTTTAAGGGGAGGGGAACCATCCGCAGATGGTGGAAGGGTGAAACGTGGATGACAAGAAAGGAAACAGTATGAAAAAAATTCTTTCGATTCTTCTCGCGCTGGCTTTGATGCTGGGCGCGACGGCGCTGGCGGAGGGCAATGTGACCATCGCCGTGCAGGGCATGAACGATTTCAACGACAACATTCAGAGCATGATCGTCTACGGCGACAAGCTGCTGTTGTCCAGCTGGGATACGCTCTACACGTGGGACAACACCAGCCGCAAGCTGACCCTTGTGGAAGGCTATGACAAGCTGCAAAACGTGCTGACCGGCGACGACGAGAACCCCGGCGTGCTGGAGCTGGGCGAGAACGATTACGCCTATCTGGACGGCAACCTCTATGCCGTCGGCGGCAAGCTCTATCGCATGGCGACCATCAGCGATGAGGACGGCAATTCGACCAACCAGCTCGTCGAGCTGCTGATTGCGGACGACGGCGCGATGTCGCTGGGCGAGGTGATCGACCTGGGCGACGCGCTCTGCATCACCGAAAGCTACGACGACCAGACGTATAGCTACACCCGCAACCTGAGCAACCCGTGCTCCTTTGGCAGCACGCTCTACGCGCTCTCCTACGGCGACGAGCTGGAACTGCTGGCGCTGAACCTCGAGGATGAGACGGTGGAAGCGCTGACGCTCGATGTGGATGGCGACGTGGACAGCATCGCGCCCTACACCGAAGGCAAGCTGCTGATGGTGGTGGACAACTATGAAACCGATCCCGTGACCACCACGCTCTGGCTCTACGACGTTGAAAACGAAGAAGCGACCGAGCTGGGCGCGCTCCCGACGGAAGATTACAACACGCCCGGCGGAATCGCCTATGACGAAGCGCGCGGCAAGCTGTATTACGTGCTCTCCGGCAGCGTTTGGCGCATGGATGTGAGCGAGGACGGTCTCGGTGAGCCGGAAGAATTCGGCGACATGCCGCTGACCTATGCCAACGGCAACGGCGTGGTTTACGGCGATCTGTACGTGCTCGCCAGCTACGATGCGGTGGTCGGCCGCGACGTGACGCTTGACAAGCTGCCCGCGCAGCGCATGCGCGTCGCCAACGGCGACTACGTCGATTCGATCAACAAGGCGTATTACGCCTTCACCGACAAGCACCCGGAATACATGATCTCCATCTCCACGACGCTGGACACGGACAGCCTGCTGCAAAGCATGATGAACCGCGATTCCTCCGTGGATATCTACACCCTCTCCAGCACGAGCAGCGCGTTTACCTCGCTGATGAACCGCGGCTTTATGGCCGAATTGGAGGGCAGCCAGACCATTTCCGACGCGGTGAACGCCATGTATGGCTTCCTCAAGGATTACGTCACGAAGGACGGCCACATCTACGCGCTGCCGCTCTCCTGCTACGCCAATATGATGAGCCTGAACACCAAGCTGCTGACCGAAAAGCTGGGCTACGAGGTGCCGACCTCGTGGAAGGGGCTGCTGACGATTCTGGCCGATATTTCAAACAACAAGCGGCTCGAGGAGACGCCGGAGGTGATGATCGGCGAACCGGGCTACGCCAAGGATGATTTCCGTTCTCAGATGTTCTACATGATGCTGACCGATTATTTCACCTGGCTGGACGCGAGCGAGGAGAACCTGACCCGCGGCACGCAGGCGCTGCTCGATCTGTGCGAGGCGTTTGAAGCCATCGACTGGGATAACCTCGGCCTGGCTGAGGATTATGAGGACACCGAGAACATGATGTACAACGAGAGCGACATTCTGATCGAGTGGACGAGCCTGAGCGTGTACAATTATGTCGGCGCTGACGGGGAACAGGCGAAGCCGGTCGCGCTCTCCGTTGTGGAGGGCGAAAAGGCGCTGATCGGCCAGAGCGTGACGTTTGCGTTCATCAACCCGTTCTCCGAGCACAAGGACGAGGCCATCGAGTATCTGGCCGACGCATGGGCGCTGGAGCGGAAGGATGAAGTGATTATGCTCAGCCCGGAGATGAACGAGCCGGTGCTCAATAGCTCTTACGAGGAGAACCTGCGGAGCATGGACAGCTCGATTGCCGATTTGCAGAAGACGCTGGACAAGACCGAGGACGAGGAAACCCGCGAGTCGCTGCAAGCGGATCTGGATTCCATGAAGCAGTGGCGCGAGGATTACGAGAAGAGCGGCAAATACGAAATCTCCCCGGAGCAGATTGCGAACTACCGTGCGTTCGGCGAGAACATGGCCGTGCAGCAGAGCCTCATCTGGAACACGAATGAGGGCTCGACGCAGGTGCAGCAGTATCTCGACGGCGCGATGAACGCCCAGCAGCTGGCGGCGGCGCTGGAAAAGACGCTGCAAATGCAGAAGCTGGAGGGCAACTAAACCCGCATGTTTGAAAAGAAAAAATCCGTCTGGCTGTTTTTGCTGCCGGGGCTTGCGATGCTGATGATCTTCTACATCGTGCCTTTTTTCAGCGGCATCGGGTACAGCCTGACGGATGGAAGCTACAAAAACACGTTCGTCGGTTTGCAGAATTACCGGGATCTGTGGCAGAACAGCATGTTCCTGCTGGGCCTGAAAAACACGATGGAGCTGTCGCTGATCTGCGCGCCGCTGCTGTGGGTGCTTTCGTTCCTGCTGGCCAGCGCGCTGAGCGCGATCAAGCCGTTCGGCGGGTTCTTCCGCTCCAGCGTGCTGATGCCGTATCTCACGCCGTCCTCCGCGATTCTGCTGGTGTGGCTGGTGATTTTCGATTACGGCGGCCCGGTGAACCGTGTGCTCGAGGCGATGGGCATGGAGCGGGTGATGTGGCTGACCAGCGGCGCGCTGCGCCTGCCGGTCGTGCTGATGTTCCTGTGGAAGAATCTGGGCTTCTGCCTGATCATCTTCCTGGCGGCGCTGCAATCCATCCCTCAGCCCCTTTACGAATACGCGCAGCTGGAAGGCGCGGGCTTTTTCACCCGCGCTTTCCGCATTACGCTGCCGATGATCACGCCGACAGCGTTTCTGGTGTTCGTGCTGGCGTGGATCAACGCGTTCAAGATCTTCAAAGAGGTCTACTTCATCGCGGGCGCATACCCGGATTACTCGGTTTACACCCTGCAAAACTACATGAACAACATGTTCGGCAAGCTGAATTATCAGCTGGTGACGGCCGCGGCCTATTCCTTCGGCCTGATCGTGTTCGCGCTGTTCGGCGCGCTGTTCTTCCTGCAAAGGCGAGCCGCGCGCGGGCTGAATTGAGGTGAGGCGGATGAATAAACAAAAGCTTCACCCGATGCACATCCGGCGCAGGCACATTTTCGTGCGGCTGCTGCTGTCGGCGGCGGCGGTGATTATCCTGCTGCCGGTGGTGCTGACGGCGCTGTATTCTTTCTTCTCCCCGAACGAAATCAAGGCGTTCATGCAGACGCGCGGCAGTTTCGACGCGAAGAGCCTGATGGAAATCAAGCTCTCGCCGAACATGTTTTCCCTCAGCCAGTATTACAAAATTCTGATTGAGGACATGACGATTCTGCGCTACTTCGTCAATTCGGCGATGTATACCGCGGCGATTCTCTTCGGGCAGGCGCTGCTGATTCCGGCGATGGCCTACGCGCTCTCCCGCTTCAAATTCCGCGGGCGGGACGCGCTGTTCTTCATCGTGATCATGCTGATGCTGCTGCCGTTCCAGGTGACGATGGTGCCGAACGTGATCACCCTGCGCGCGATGGGGCTGCTGGATACGATCTGGTCGATCATTCTGCCGATGACGGTCGCGCCGTTTTACATCTTCCTGCTGCGGCAGTACATGGTGGGCCTGCCGGGCGAAATGATCGAGGCGGCGCAGATTGACGGCGCGGGCACGTTCCGTTGCTTTATCCATGTGGTGCTGCCCGTCTGCCAGCCGATTCTCGGCGCGGCGGTGGCGCTTTCGTTTGCGGATTGCTGGAATCTGGTTGAGCAGCCGCTGACCTACCTGACCACGCGCACGGATCTGTATCCGCTCTCCGTGGTCTTTAACCAGCTCACCCAGCAGAGCACCGGCGTGGAATTCGCGGGCGCGGCGCTGTACACCCTGCCCGCGCTGCTGATCTATCTGTATTTCCAAAACGATATTCTGGAAGGCGTCCAGCTTACGGAGTTAAAATAATTACCCTTCCACCGCTCACGCGGCCCCCCTCCCCTTAAAAGGGGAGATTTGGGGCTGTTTAAGCAGGTTGGAAAGCGGATGCAAAAAGGCGAAAAGCGCAAACCGGCATTTGTTTTGAAAAGAAACGTATCCTTTCCGAAAACCTCCCCTTGAAAGGGGAGGGGGACCATCCGCAGATGGTGGAAGGGTGAATCTTATGTCCAGCTTACGGAACTCAAGTAAAGGAAGAAAACGACGATGAAAAAAATGGCCATCAAGGGACTGGTCGCATTGGCGGCGGTTGTCGCCCTGTGCATGTTCTTTTCCGGCACGATCAAAACCATTTCAACCGCCAAGGTCAAGCTAGTCACCGCCAAGCAGGGCAAGCTGGAGGAGGAAATCAAGCTCAGCGGCGATCTGACTTTCACGAAGACGGAAGACGTAAAGCTGGCGCTGACCTCCGATCAGAGCGTGACCATCAAGCGGGTGCGCGTGGCGAAAGGGCGCAAGGTTGCCGCGGGCGACGTGCTCTTTGAGGCGGAAGTCACCGGCTATGACAAGGAGATGGAAAGCCTGCGCGGCGAATACGACGCGGCGCAGAAAGAGCTGATGGAGCTGGAGCGCAAGAACGGCGACGTGCGGCTCAAGCGCACCGAGGAAATCTGGGTGGAGGCTTACGACGCGCTGGCGCAGAGCAAGGACGACCTGATGAACGCGCAGACGCAGCTCGAGGTCGCCGCCAGGCTGGCGGGCGTGACGCTGACGGGCGGCCGCCTGCCGGAGGGCGAGACGGACGAAACACTGCTGGAAGCCCAGAAAGCCGTCGATGCGGCGCAGGCCGCGCAGGACGAAGCACAGAAGAAATTCAACAGCGCCAACCGGCTGGGCATCAGCGAAAACGTCATCAGCTACATCACCCAAAGCCGGACGCTGAACGAAAAGCTGACGGAGACGCAGGCGAAAATCACCGCGCTGGACGTGCTCGCCCAGCAGGCCAAGCAGGTGACCGCGCCGCACGACGGCTATATCGTGGAGATCAACGTCAAGGCGGGCGATAGCTACGACGGCAAGACCGCCGCTATCGTCATCAGCGCCGAGGACGGCGACACGGTGCTGCGCGCGGACACGAGCAAGATCGAAAAGAAGATCGACAAGGGCACGCAGGTGACGGTCAAGCGCGACAACGACAAGACGCTGAGCAAAAAGGTGACGGACAGCGGCGTGGACGAAGAGGGCAAACGCTACATCGACGTGAAGCTGACCGACAAGGATATTTCGAATCTGGGCGGCGGCTCGGCGCTGCTTTCCGCCGCGGTGGAAATGACGGCGAGCTATCGCGCGTCCACCTCCACCACGCTGCTCCCGGCCAGCGCCGTACGCGGCAGCGGGGACAGCCGATACGTTTATGTGGTGAACGAAGAGAGCAACGCCCTCGGCCAGCGCGTGCTCAAGGTGAGCAAACAGGATGTGAAAGTGCTATCCGAAGTGGGCAGCACGGTTTCCATTCAGGATGATTTGAGCCGTCAGCGCGTGGCCTATATGGAGGATCGCGCCATCAGCGACGGATCCGAGGTCATGGTCTATGGAGAATAAGAAAAAGCGCCGGGGCATGCTCGCGCTGCTGCTGGGGCTTGCGCTGACGGTCTGCGGCGGAGCGCTGCTGCTCCTTTCCGGCGGGCGGATGGAGTATATCCTGCCCGCGCCGACGGCGACGCAGGAGGGCGGCGAGCTGAACGCGCTTTACGAGGACGCGCAGAAGCAGCTGGCTTCCATCGCGGATTCCGTCACGGCCAGCGCGGTCGGCGCTCGGGCGCAGGGAATCAACCTTTCCGCCGAGGCGCAGAGCGCGGAAACGACGGTTTACGCCGTCGGTTCGGGCTATTTCGACGTGGTGCATGAAACGCTGCTCGACGGGCGGCTCATCAGCGAGGCGGACGTGAAGCGCGCGGAGAACGTGATCGTCATCGACGAAAGCACGGCGCTCTCGTTCTTCGCGGGCGTTGAGCCTGTGGGGCAGACCGTGACGGTGGACGGGCTTGATTACGAGGTCGCGGGCGTGATGAAGGCGAACCGCAGGCTGGGCGAAACGGACGAGCACGTGGCTTATATCCCGATTACGGCGGCCAGCGCCAACGCGATGGCGATGCAGACGGTTGAACTCATCGCCCAAACGGCGGATAAGACGACGGGCAGCGCCATTCTGATGGAAAACACGCTGAAAACGTGGCAGAGCGGCGGCAGCTTTTACAACTACAACAAGCTGGCGCTCGGCGCGGTGATGCCGCTTCGCTGGGTGATGCTGTTTGCCGGCGTCGCGCTGCTGCTCAGCCTGCTGGCGCGGCTGAACGCGGCGGCGTGGGGCAGGGTGTGCGATTACGCCGACCAGCTCAAGACGCGGTACGCGCGGGATATGCTCGGCGGGATGATCGGAAGCGTGCTGCTGGCGCTGCTGGGTTATGCGGCGCTGGCGGGCGCGGCGTTCGCGCTGGCAAAGTTTTCGATTGATCCGCTGTATGTGTTCACGGAGTGGGTGCCGGAAGTGGTGGTGGAGCTTTCCTCCATCGCCAGCCGCTTCTGGTCGCTCAACAACGCGAACGCGGCGGCTGTGCGCTATGTCAGCCGAAACTACTGCGTGCTGGAAACCGGGCGCGGTCTGCTGCGCTGGGGATTGCTGGCGCTGCTGCTGGGCGCATGGATGAACGGTTTCCCGTTCTTCGCCAAGCGCGTGCAGACGCCGGAGATCAACAAAGAGAGATAACAAAAAGGAACGAGCCGATGGAAAAGGTTCGTTCCTTTTTTGTATGCTCTTTGGGTTATTTCTCGGGGCGCATCATTTCGGTGGTGTAATATTCGCCGTCGCGCCAGAAATAGACGGTTTGAATATCGCCCGGCTCAAACGACGCGCGGGAGAGGCGCAGGGTGCGGTCGCCGAGGATCGTCTGCTCGCCGATGCCGACGATGATATCGCCCTCCTGCAAACCGGCTTCCTGCGCGGGGGAGCCGTCCTCCACGCTGCGCAGGTACGCGCCCTGCGGCAGGTTGTAATAATCCTGATAAATCGGGAGCACGTAGCGCGCGACGATGCCCATTTCCCACTTGCGGGCTTCCTCGATTTCGCTATCCGAAATGGCAATCGGCAGGGTATTCATCAGCACGTCGCCCGCGCCCTTGCCGACGGGGATGAACACCATCTGGTCGTCATCCACGAACACGTTGCGCCCGGCGGCGCGATACCAGCAGACGGCGACCTGCGCGCCGGAGAAATAGTTCTTATAGCTGACCTGGAAGTGGTGCGGATAGATATAGACCGCGCCGATTTCCGGCTCTTCATAATCGTCGGGATCGTTGTAGAGCGGCGCTTTGCCGTTCGTCTCGAAATCGGAATAGGAATTGCCCTTGGCCACGGCGATATCGTCGATGCTGTATTCCTTTTCGATCTCCTCAGCAAAGGTTTCGGCCATATCGGCGGGCGTGCCGTCGCTCGTATTCGGAATGATCTTCAGGCCGAAGGCGGTCAGCTTGCCGTTTGTGTTGTTGCGGACGCTGACCTGCACGCTGCCGTAAAAGCTGTACGACGTGATTTCCGCGCGCTGGATATACAGGGGCTGCGCCTTGTTTTGCAGGTAGGTGACCTCCTGCGCGCTGCCCTCGCGGGCGAGCATGCGGTCGTCAAACAGCAGCGCCTGCGTGTAGGGATCGGCCACGCCGGTTTCCTCCAAACCGCAGTCTTTCTGGAACATCTTGATCACGTCGGCGGTGGCTTTGGTATACAGCGCGTTTTCGTTCGGCTTGGCGTAATAGCCCAGCGTATAGAGCCGCTTGCGCAGCGCCAGCACGTCGGCGCTGCGGTCGCCGACTTCGAGCGTGCGGTACTGCGCCAGCTCTTCCTCGGTATAGGTGAAGGGAATTTCGTTTTTGATTTCCGCGATGGGGTCGCGCCCGACGACGGGGAACAACGCGCGCACCTCGCCCTCCGTGATGGAAAGCAGCTTGACGGGCTTCACCTGCCGCACCAGCTCGGCGAGCATATAGCCTTCGCGGTTGTCGTCGCCCTTTTCGATATGCAGCCAAAGCTTGCCGTCCTTTTCGACCTCGCCGATGGCGGACAGAGCGGTATTGGCGGCGATTTCGCCCAGCCGCGTACCGTTCGGCTTTTTGCGCAGGTTGGCGCGCACAAGCGTGCGGACGAGACGCGGCTCTTCGTAGACGGTTTCATCCACGGCGCCACTCGGTTCGGCGGTCGGCGCCGGCGTTTCGCTGCCCGGTTCGGGCGTGGCTGTCGGCGCGGGGGAAGGCGTCGGGGTCGGCGTGGCGGTCGGTTCGGGCGTCGGCGTGGGCACAGGCTCGAGCAGCTCGTAGAGGATATAGCCCTCGCGGCCGCCCTTTGTGCGCACATACGCCCAGTTTTCGCCGTTGATCTCGCTGACGGAGATGACGGTCAGCACGCTGCCCTTTTTCAGCGTTTCGAGCTTATCGCTCTTCTTGTTGGGCAGTTTGCGCAGGTTGGCCTGCTTACCGGTTTGAAGCTGATCGGTTTCCGCCTGCTGGGTTTCGGCGGCGGTTTCCTCGCAAAGCGCGGCGGCGGGCGGAAGCGCAAGCAGCGCACAGAGCGCGCACAGACACGCGGCATGTTGAATCGGTTTCATTGAATCCTTTCCTGCGCGGCGCGCGCCGCACATTCATGAGAATGGAACCATTATACCAGCTTCCCGGAAATTGGGCAAGTCAGCGCAGGAAGATGCGCAGCAGCCGATCCTTGATCCCCGTATAGGGCATATAGCGGACGGGCATGTCGATGCGCGTGGATTTTTGGAGGATGCTCTTTTCGTGGCTGAACGTGTCGAAGCTCTTTCTTCCGTGATAGCTGCCCATGCCGCTGTGGCCGACGCCGCCGAAGCCCATGCGGCTGGTGGCCAGATGAACGATCGTATCGTTGATGCAGCCGCCGCCGAAGGGGACGGAGGCAAGCACACGCTTTTGCAGCGCGCGATCTTCGGTGAACAGATACAGCGCCAGCGGATGCTCGCGGCTGTTGACAAAAGAAAGCGCTTCGTCGATGGAATCATACGTCAAAACGGGCAGAACCGGGCCGAAGATTTCCTCCTGCATGACCGCGTCGTCGGGCGTGACGCGATCCAGAATTGTCGGCTGGATGCGCAGCGTTTTCTCGTCCGCCTGACCGCCGAAGATCACCTTATCGGGGTCGATCAGCCCGCAGACGCGCCGGAAGTGCTTTTCGTTGACCATGTGCACATAGCTGTCGCAGACGAGCGCGTTTTCGCCGACCATGTTTTGAATTTCGCGTTCGAGCAGGGGCAGAAACGCATCCTTGACCTTGCGGCTGATGAGCAGATAATCCGGCGCGACGCAGGTTTGGCCGCAGTTGAGCAGCTTGCCGAACGCCAGACGGCGCGCGGCGACGCGCAGATTCGCGGTTTCGGTGACGATGCAGGGGCTTTTGCCGCCCAGTTCCAGCGTCACGGGGGTGAGATGCTCGCTCGCGGCGCGCATCACTTCGCGGCCGACGGTTACGCCGCCGGTGAAGAAGATGGTATCAAACCGCTGACGCAGCAACGCCTGATTCTCCGCGCGGCCGCCCTCGATCAGCGCGACATATTCCGGCGGGAAGCACTCGGCGACGATCTGCGCCATGATCTTCGACGTGGCCGGGGCGTAGGCCGACGGTTTGAGGATGCAGCAGTTGCCCGCCGCCAGCGCGCCGACCAGCGGCTCCATCAGCAGCATGAAGGGATAATTCCACGGAGCCATGATCAGCGCCACGCCGTAAGGCTCTTTGACGGTAAAGCTGTCGGAGGGAAACTGCGCCAGCGGGGTGAGCACGCGGCGCTTTTTCGCGAACCGCTTCAAATGGCCGATCATATAAGTAAGCTCGGAGAGCGTCATGCCGGTTTCGCACATGTAGGTTTCCGTCGCGCTCTTGCCCAGATCCGCCATGAGCGCGGCGTTGATTTCGGCTTCATGGGCGAGAATGGCCGCTTTCAGCGCGACAAGGCTCTGTTTGCGGAAGGCGAGATCCAGCGTTCGGCCGGAGGCGAAGAAACGGCGCTGGCCGGCGACAAGCTGCTCAATTGGGTTGGCGTTCATGCGTTTTCCTCCTTGGCGGGCATCAGCTTGAAATACATCTGCGCGAGCTGGCTTTCATCCATCAGCACGGGCACGGGGTAGAGTGGGTTGCTCTCCTGAGCGGCGTGGTGAGCCATCTCGGGGATATCGACGGTGCGAATCTGCGGAATGGTTTCGGGGATGCCCATTTGGGCGTTCATCTCGCGAATCCAGCGGATGAACGCCTCGGCGGCCTCGCGGTCGGAAGCGCTTTCCGGGGTGACGTGCGCGATGCGGGCGAGCCTGCCCAGCTTTTTCTGGCAGGCCGGGCCGTAAGCTTCGAGGAAGTACGGCAGAATGACCGCGTTCGCCAGCCCGTGAGGCACACCGTATTGGCCGCCGAGGGAGTGCGCTACGCCGTGGACATAGCCGACGTAGGAGCGGGTGAAGGACACGCCCGCGCAGTACGCCGCGCGAAGCATATCCGCGCGCGCTTCCATATCGCCGCCGTCAGTATACGCTTTATACAGGCTGCGGACGATGCGCGTCGCGGCCTCTTCGGACATGGCGCGGGTCAGCTTAGTCGTCGAGCGGCCAATGTACGCTTCGATGGCGTGGGTGAGCGCGTCCATGCCGGTGGTCGCGGTGAGCATGGGCGGCAGGCCGCGCGTCAGCTCCGGGTCGAGCACGGCGTAATCCGGGATGAGCGCGAAGTCGTTGATCGGGTATTTGTGGCGCGCGGCGGGATCGGTGATGACGGCGGCGAGCGTCGTTTCGCTGCCCGTTCCGGCGGTGGTCGGCACGGCGATGAGCAGCGGCGTGCGCTTGAGGATGCGCAGCAGGCCGCCCATGCGCTGCACCGGCTGGCGCGGCTTGGCGATGCGCGCGCCGATGACCTTCGCGCAATCCATCACCGAGCCGCCGCCGACCGCGATAATCGCCTGCGCATGAGAAGAAAGGTAGAGCGCGCGCCCCTCCTCGATATTCGCGATGGTGGGGTTCGGCACGGTCTTGTCGTAGACGGCGCAGGCGACGGAGGCCGCTTTCAATGCGTATTCCAGCCCGCCCGTCAGGCCGAGCGCGCGGACGGAAGCATCCGTCACCAGCAGGACGGAGGAGACCTTCTTTTCCGCCAGCAGCGGAACGATGGAAGAAAGCCCGTCGAGCTGCACCGGCTCGCGGTAAGGCAGGATGGGGAGCGCCGCGCGGAAGATCGTCTGATAGGCGCGACAATAGAACGCATAGGCTTTATTCATGGGAAACTCCTTTGGCGTAAGTTTCAACGGCGGATTGCAGGTTCCGGGTGATGGTCGTCAGGGTTTTGTAAAAGACCTCGATGTCCGCGTCGGAAATGGAACCGCTGACAAAGCGGTTGATATCCAGAATGATGGCTTCGACGCGCGCGGCGGTTTCTTCGCCCGCGGCGGTGAGGGCATAGCGGCGCTTGTAGCCTGCCTGCGCGTCGGCGGAAACGTAGCCCTTCTGCGCCAGATCGCGAAGGACGCGGGAAACCTGGCTGCGATCCATCTGCACGGCGCGCGTCAGCTCGCCCTGCGTCAGGCTGCCCGCTTCATATAAACGGCACAGGCAGTTCGTGTGCGCGCCCGAGAGGGAGAAGGCTTCCATTTGCGCGGCTTTGAGCTTGGCGACGGATTTCGCCGCGCTGGTCATCAACGAGGAAAACTGCTCGAAACGACTGGTATCCAAGGGCACGGTTCCTTTCTTTATAAATAGAAGATCGATATTTTGGGATTTCAGCGGAGGCCATTATACGACAAAATTGTTGAGCTGTCAACAAAATGAACGCAAAAAGACGGGAGACAGCCGACGAAAAGCGCGGCAAAGTCCAAAGCGGCTTTAGATATGAAGAACGGAAAAAGAACGGCGAAAAGGCGGAAAACGCGCCAAAAAGACCGAGGAGCGGGGCGAATATGCGATTTACAAGACAAAAAGAGCGGAAACAGGGCTATAAAACGTTCGAAAAAGAATTTGTTTGTTTTTTCGCAAACATGCTTGCGTCTCAAGCCGTTTGAGGATGTACAATATACCCATCGACGGGCGAATTGTGGCGTAATTATGGCATGGCCGTGACGAAGCTGCGAACCCGTCCCCGTGTTTCGCTTCACCATCAGAAACCAGAAGGGAAGGACAAACGAAATGAAAAAAGGATTGACGCTGCTGCTGAGCCTCGTGCTCGTGCTGGCCATGTCCGTCACCGCGTTCGCGGCTGAGGACTGGGTAACGCCGGTTCAGAACATCGAAAACTGGGACGAAGAGGTTGATTTCCTCATCGTCGGCTACGGTCTGGCGGGCGCTGCGGCGGCCGTTGAGGCTTACGACATCGACCCGACCGCCAAGATCCTCGTGCTCGAAAAGATGCCCGAGACGCTGGCGGGCGGCAACTCCATCGCTTCCGGCCAGACGTTCCTCGTCCCGGCGGAGAGCGCGGTGGAAACCGTGAAGACCTACCTCTACAACTGCAACAAGCCGAACCCGATTCCGGATGAGTATCTCACCTGGCTGTGCAACGGCTTTGCGACCCAGCTGCCGTGGATCGAGTACGTCGCGGACGGCGTTGACTACGAGGCCGGCTACGTCGGCGGCGGCGAGCTCAAGTGGGGCAGCATGGTCGTCGAGTTCAGCAACTTCGAAGGCTCCACCTTCGACGGCTGCTCCGCTCACCTGCGTGCCAAGGGCGCGACCTTCGAGAACGGCGGCGTGTGGCGCTGCTTCGCCAAGGCGGTTGAAAAGCGCGGCATCGACGTGCGCTTTGAGAACCCGGCCGTCTCCCTCGTGCAGGATCCGTTCACGAAGGAAGTTTCCGGCGTGATCGCCCGCCGCGCGGACGGCACCGAGTACTCCATCAAGTCTGCCAAGGGCGTTCTGCTCGCTTGCGGCGGCTACGAGAACAACCTGACCATGCAGCGTGACTTCCACGGCATGGAGACCGTCTACACCGCCGGCACCCCGGGCAACACCGGCGACGGCATCAAGATGCTGATGGAAGCGGGCGCGCAGATCTGGCACATGAAGAACCAGACCCAGAGCGGCGGCTTCTGGCT